>JBKJIT010000004.1:0-407111 GCA_046598345.1 Minisyncoccia bacterium
ATACTTATACGGTGACTGTTTGAACGACGAAGACAACAAAGTATGTGGAAAAATTTAGTTGAGAAGTTCGAAGTCGAGTTGGCGTTCCGTCATATCCGCTCTAGTCAATTTAATCCGCACTTCCTGTCCGAGTGAGTATGTCTTGCCGGTCTTCTGGCCACGGATACGATACTTCTTTGCTTCGTGGACGAAAAAGTCACCCTTGATGTTTGAGAGTCGAACCATTCCTTCCGAACGTGATCCTCGATCTTCTACGTACACGCCCCAGTCTGAAACACCGGTAATGAGTCCATCAAATTCCTCGCCAACCTTACTCAGCATGTACTCAACTTGTTTGTATTTAATAGAATCACGTTCTGCGGTTACTGCACCAATTTCTCGTTCTGATGATTGAATGGAAAGCTTCTCGTATCGAGCCATTTCGCGGCCAGTAATTTGTTCACCATCGAGGTGTTTGCGCAGCATGCGATGTGCCATAAGGTCGGGGTAGCGGCGAATAGGGGACGTGAAGTGCGTGTAGTATTTAAATGCGAGACCAAAATGCCCAATATTCTTAGTTGTGTAGAGCGCTTTCGCCATCGAGCGAATCGTTGCGGTCTTAATGAGATTTTCCTCAGGCTTTCCTTCTACTTCTTTGAGAAGCTTATTGATGTCACGTGCATCCACCGCGCCTTTGTGCGCCTTAAATTCATATCCCAAGGCATGGAGGAAGATAGCAAGCGCTTCAATCTTTTCAGGATTGGGAACATCGTGCACGCGGTACACAAATGCAGCGTCGCGATTCTTTTCCTTAGATTTTTTGTATACAAACTCAGCAACACGTTTATTCGCAAGAAGCATGTAGTCCTCAATCATGAGCATGGTCTCAGTTCGCACTTTAGCGTATGCACGAATTGGCGTGCCGTTTTCATCCAGCTCAAATTTAACCTCAGGCTGATCGAAGGCAATGGCTCCATCGTGGTACCGTTCCTTGCGAAGCTTCCTTCCTATATCCATGAGTGTCTGTAGTTCTGCATACATCGGGCCGTCTTTAGTATCAAGTACTTGTTGTGCCTCTTCGTAGCTAAACCGTTTGTTCGAGTGAATGAGAGTCTGTCCAAACCACTCATTCTTGATCTCTCCTTCGCTGGTCATCTCAAACACTGCAGAGAAAGCAAGGCGGTCTTCGTTGGGTCGAAGGGAACAGAGGTCATTTGAAAGCACTTCGGGAAGCATGGGAATTACCCGGTCGACAAGATAAATGGATGTACCGCGTTCCTGTGCCTCCGCATCGATTGGCTCATTTTCAATAACATAGTGTGAGACATCCGCAATATGAATTCCAGTCTCGTAATTGCCGTTTGGAAGTGTGCGAAATGAAATCGCGTCGTCGAAGTCTTTCGCATCAACTGGATCTATGGTGCATGTGGGAGCGTCACGCATATCGCGACGTTTTGGATTTGATCCTTTTGTCGCCTCTACCGCGTCTTTAAAAATTTGCTCTTTCCGTGCGTAGAGTTCTTGCCCGGCCTCAGCAATGGCATGTGGGAAATTTTCAGAAAATCCACCACCCCGAATAATGGCCTGCATTTCAGTTTCGTGGTCACCAACAGGTCCGAGGACTTCCGTGATGTGTGAGATGGGATCGGTGAGGGCATTTTTCCATTCAGAAATCACTGCGACCACTTTCATTCCCTCATGGGTCTTTGTTGCATCACTTACTATTGGTCGAATGTGGATACGTCGGTTGTCTGGAATTAGGCGGTACACACCGTTTTTAAATTCAACCCCTCCGATAAATTCTGTGTGTGCGGGATCAAGTACTTTAACAACGGATCCTTCCTGTCGTTTGCCGGGTACCTTTTTAGAGAGTTTGATTTCAACAATGTCACCATCGAGTGCAAACGAAAGCGACTCAGTCGGAATGAGTATGTCCTCATCGTGCCCGGGCAGCGCAACAAAACCCGTGCCTTTGCCACGGATCATAATTGCGCCCTGGTACAAGGTAAGTTGCGAAGCAGGAGAAGGCACTCTGGGGTGTGTTGATTCCTCTGACATATTGTGGTCTCGATACTAACATGAAGTCATCAGAGATGCATTCGTTTAATTTACTTTTAAAAGGGAAGTGCTACAGTCGTAGGAACCCCAGGGTTGGCCTGGACGTTTTTTGGAGGAAGTCATGATGCTGAGCACTGAAGTGAAGCAACAACCCACGGTAGTCACACTTGATCCTAGTGGCAGAGTGCAGTTAGCTCGAGAACTGTTTGGTTTCAATCCGATTGACTTACGCGCGTGCAATACATACATTCGAAACGATATTCTCTACTGTGGTCGCTACATCTACTCCCATCATCGTTTCATCGTGACTGTCGGCGACCTGCGGCTTCGAGGTGTTCCACCCACGCAGGGAGAGATCCGTATTCCAATTGGCATGACGCTCCCCGACATCTTTCACTGGATAGCGACGGGGAATATGGAACAGCGAGGTCCAGTACTTCGGGATGGGCATACTGCATTTCTATACGGTCTGCCAATGGGGGACTCGTATCGTCCTAAAGACCGGATTCATTCTGGCATTCCGACCCCCAATGCACGGGGAGAGGCGGAGCTGGCATGGGAACTCATTGCCGTAGTCGAGAAGAGCTAATTATCCGAAGTCATACCGATGCCCCCGGCGCGCTTTAGCACCGGGGGCTTTTCTTTACTCGCCCATAAGGTATGGGGTTGACCCACATCATTCCATCTGGTACTCTTGTCCCCGTTATGTTAATGATGCGATTACAGCGAATCGGCCGAAAAAACGACCCATCTTATCGGGTTGTTGTTGTTGATTCCCGCCAAGGTCCGAAGAGTGGTAAGCACCTTGACCTCCTCGGTACATTCAGTCCAAAACTCGATCGAGTGGTGATTGATGGTGAGCGAGCTCGAAAGTGGATTAAGAATGGGACGCAGGTTTCTGGAACTGTTCACAATCTCCTTATTCGAGAAAAGATTATTGAAGGGAAGAAAATAAACGTTCTCCCACGCAAGTCTCCAATTATTGATGAAGCAAAGATAAAGGCCGAAGCTGAAGCCAAGGCTGCTAAGGAGGCCGCAAAGGAAGCTGCAGACAAAGCCGCAGCAGCTCCCGTTGTTGAGGAAGTGCCAGCAGAATCTACTCCAGAAGCAGTTGCAGAAGCAACACCTGAAGCTAAGTAGCAAAAGAAAGACTTTCCCACATATTCTTATAGGGAAAGTACTTTAGGTACGTTGACGAATTGTCGGTACCTGTTACCATTTATATAGAGCACGTTTCCGAGTGAAAGAAACGGCCGGTTATCAGTTAGTTCTCATAAATATTTCGTATGGAATTAGATCAGCAATTTCTTGAACAGCTAGTAAAGGCACTTGTAGACCATCCTGAATCAGTAAAGATTAATAGAACTGTCGATGAAATGGGGGTACTCCTAACCCTCGATGTGCATGCTCAAGACATGGGAAAGATCATTGGTCGCTCAGGTAATACCGCAAAGGCAATTCGCACACTTCTCCGCGTTGTGGGTATGAAAAATGAGGCACGCGTCAATCTTAAAATCAATGAACCAGAAGGAGGTACACGTTCAATGGCGCCACAGAATGATACGACAGATATGGGTTCGAATGTACAGAGTGATGATGTGCCGAATGAACCGAAGACCCTCGACGAAGCAATCGACGGCTTACGAATATAAGAAAAAGCCTCCTCTACGGAGGCTTTTTCTTATATTCGTAAGAGCCGGAGCCATGTTTTGCCTTTTCATCAAGGCAAAACGGGTGAGGCCGGGGAGGAAGTTCTTAACGAACGTAGTGAGTTTAGAAACTTGACCCTAAGGATTTAAACTGGAGAATTTCTTTGTCGCAAATGCGATTTCGTCAGTCACAATAGTTTTCTATTGCTTCTTCCAAAATCTTTTTGCTTCTCGAAATTTCCGCAATTTTAGATTCTTAGATTCCTAGTGACCCTAACACAAAAGCCCCTCACGGGGCTTTTGTGTTAGTATATTTTTATGAGCGAAGTGAAGCTAAGAAAAGGTTTTGATTTCATAGGAGTTTCAGCCGTCACTATGTGTCATGATGGAAATGGGAAATATTTAATTGGCAAACGAGGAGAGAAATGTCGGGATGAGCACGGGAAATGGGAGCCTGTTGGAAGTGGAGGAGTAAAGCTCACAGAACCACTTGAAGACACGGTTCGCAGGGAAGTAAAAGAAGAATGTGGTGCTGACGCGAGTAGTATTGAATTTATGGGATTTCGAGAAGTTTTTAGAAATATAAACGGCGAAAAAACTCACTGGATTGCATTTGATTTTAAAGCACACATAAATCCTGATGAAGTTTACATCACCGAACCTGATAAGTGCAGTGAATTTAAATGGTGTACACTTGCTGAAATACCAACTCCTCAGCATTCAGAATTTCCACGTTTTCTAGAGAAATACAAAGACAAATTATAGTATGCATTTTCACGTCATCACACTATTTCCGGAAATCTGCAAAGCGTATACTGATGCGTCGGTCTTAGGCCGTGCGCAGAAAAAAGAGAAGGGGAAAGGTGCGAAGCATACGGGGAAAAAAATTGAAGTGAAGTATTACGATCCGCGCACATTCTCGAAAGATAAACACAAGAAAGTTGATGATCGTCCGTATGGTGGCGGACCTGGAATGGTCATGCAGGCTGTGCCAATTTTAAAGGCGGTAGAGAAGGCTGTTGGAAAAAAAGAAAAGAAAGAAGTGAAAGTGCTTTTTATGTCGCCGCGTGGAAAATTGTTTGATCAAAAAATGGCAAAAAATCTTGCAAAAAAATACAAACACCTCGTACTTATTTCTGGACGCTATGAAGGCATTGACTCACGCGCAATAAAAATCTTAAAAGCTGAAGAAGTGTCGGTAGGGAATTATGTGCTCACAGGCGGCGAACTCCCAGCCCTTTCAATCATCGACGCCGTTTCCCGAAATATTCCTGGTGTTCTTGGCACATTTGAATCTCTTGAAGATGAGCGAGTCTCAAGTGGTGAGATGTACACACGTCCTGAAGTTTTGGAGTTTAAAAAAAAGAAATATAAAGTTCCCCCTGTTTTTCTTAGTGGAAATCATGCGGAGATAGAGAAATATAAGGAAGCAAAGAAAGACCCGGCGTAAGAAAGAATAGTTTTGTCCAGCACAAGCTGTTGACGAAGTTTTGGAAATCTGTTACACTCCTCGCCATACGCAAATCAGTCTTGAATGAGTTTTGGATGAAAGATTTTCATACGCGGAGGAGTGAAATGTCTGGGGACATTTTCACAAAATTCAAGGGGATACTTTTATCCCTCAAGGTCACAATCACAGAGTGATGTACTTACAAGCCGAATAAAAAAGGTGCACTGATAGTTCGCGCACATGCGCGGGTTTTTACGTGGACGCTTTATTATTTTATTAGTCTCTAGTTACTAGAGTAAGCGCGTATACTATGGCACATAAAACTGATGCACAGGGTGAGGTGACGGTAGGGATGCTTCCTAAAAAAAGCTTCCAGCACTATCGGGATGCACGAGTACCACTTCCGGATCTCGTAGAACCACAGCGAGTATCGTTTAAAGAATTTGTTGAGGTAGGACTCAAGGATGTTTTTAAAGAATTTTCGCCGATCAGTGACTACTCTGAAAAGAAGTTTGAATTGCTTTTCAAGAAGTACGAACTAGGCTCCCCGAAGACCACTCCTGAATACGCGAAGGAGAATAAACTCACGTACGAAGCGCCACTTCGTGCACAGGTTGTGCTCAAGAATAAGACATTTGGCGGAGAGAAAGAACAGGAAATCTTCATGGCAGACATTCCAGTCATGACCGTGAATGGTACTTTCATTGTAAATGGTGTGGAGCGTGTGATTGTGCCACAGCTCGCTCGTTCTTACGGTATTTTCTTCACGACGAGTGAATCAAAAGGTCGCACATACTTTGGTGCGAAGATTATTCCTGCGCGTGGAGCGTGGGTTGAGATTGAGTCTGAGTCGGACGGATGTATTTATGTAAAAATTGACCGCAAGCGAAAGTTTCCGGTCTCATCACTCTTCCGTGTGCTCGGTGGAAAGGATGAGAAGCACGTACAGGGAATGTTCAAAGGTGTCGCACATGCTGAGGATTACATGAAAGCTACGTTTGCGAAGGATCCAGCAAAGACAACTGATGATTCATACATTGAAATATACCGACGACTTCGTGACGGTGATCTTGCAACGGTTGAAAACGCACGCGAATTCGTAAATTCAATCTTTGCACCTGAACGATACGACCTTTCTGAAATTGGACGTCACCACTTCAACCAGCGCTTCGGACTTTCGACCGATGCGAAGGCAACAGCAGTACGTACTGTTGGTCTCGAAGACGTTGTTACGATCATCAAGAACATCATTGGGCAGAACCATACACCGGGCGCAATTGCGGACGACATCGACCACCTCGGATTCCGTCGTGTGCGGTACTTTGGTGAACTTCTCCAGCAGCGCATCCGCGTGGGTATGACGCGCGTAAAGCGAAACGTGCAAGACCGGATGTCTACTATTGAGGCAGAAACGAGCCTTCCGATTCAACTCGTGAACCCTCGTCCACTTCAGGCTGCGATTAAGGAATTTTTCACGACGAACCAGCTTTCACAGTTCATGCCACAGCAGAACCTTCTCGGAGAGCTCGAGGGACTTCGAACGCTTTCAGCACTTGGACCAGGTGGACTCACGCGTGAACGTGCTGGATTTGAAGTACGTGACGTACACACATCGCACTATGGCCGTCTCTGTCCAATTCACACACCTGAAGGACCAAACATCGGTCTTATTCTCCGTCTCTCAATGTACGCACGCGTCAATCGTTTCGGTATTATCGAGACGCCGTACGCGAAGGTGGAGAAGGGTGTAGTTACGAATGAAATTATCTACCTAAACGCCCACGAAGAAGAGCACTTTAATATTGCGCACGCCGCGATCGTTGTTGATGACAGTGGCAAGATTAAGTCAGATATGGTTGAGGTGCGTCACAATGGAGATCCACGTATCGTTGCAAAGAAGGAAGTTGATTACATCGACATTGCAACCAATCAGGCATTCTCTGTTGCGACTTCAATGATTCCATTCATTAACCATGATGACGCCAACCGTGCACTCATGGGTTCAAACATGTTGAAGCAGGCAACTCCATGTGTGATTCAGGAAGCACCACTCGTTGCGACTGGAGTTGAAGAGCTCGCTGCGCGCGACACCGGACGACTCCTTCTTGCTGACGATGCTGGAGAAGTTATTGAAGCAGACGCACTCCATATTGTAGTAAAGAATAAGGATGGAAAGAAAAGGGAATACCCACTTACGACCTTCCAGCGTACAAACGATTTCTCTGCGTTCTATCACCGTGCTGCGGTCACTGTAGGCGACAAGGTGAAGCGAGGAGATCTTCTTGCGAACACATCATCAACTGATGCTGGACAGATTGCACTTGGACAAAACGCCTTGATTGCGTTCATGAGCTGGTCTGGAGCAAACTATGAAGACGCTATTATTATTTCTGAACGTCTCGTAAAAGATAGTAAGTTTGCAACGATTCACCTCGACGAACTCGATGTCTCAGTGCGTGATACAAAACTTGGACCAGAAGTAACTACGCCAGACATTCCAAATGTATCAGAACAGAAACTTCGCAACTTGGATGAAGAGGGAATTATCCGTGTGGGTGCAGAAGTGCGTCCTGGAGACATTCTCGTTGGAAAGGTGACACCAAAGGGTGAGACACAACTTACTCCAGAAGAGCGACTCCTCCGTTCAATTTTCGGTGAAAAGGCAAAGGATGTGAAGGATACGTCACTTCGCCTAGAAGCAGGAAAGCGTGGTCGCGTTATTGGTGTAAAGGTTTTCTCACGTGAGGCAGGCGATCAACTCGAATCAGGTGTTATAAAGCGAATCCACATCACGGTAGCGCAGGTACGTAACGTCTCAGTTGGAGACAAGCTCGCAGGACGACACGGTAACAAAGGTGTTATTTCACGCATTCTTCCTGAAGAGGATATGCCATACACCGATGATGGAAAGCCTATCGACATCATTCTCACACCTCTCGGCGTTCCTTCACGTATGAACTTGGGACAGATTCTTGAGCTTCACTTAGGAATGGCCGCACACACCTTGGGATACCAGGCGATCGTCCCGCCATTTGCAGGAGCAACAGAAACGGATGTTAAAAATGAACTTAAAGCAGCAGGACTTCCAGAAGACGGCAAGCTCACGCTTCGCGATGGACGAACGGGAGAAACCTTTGCACAGCGCATTGCAGTTGGATACATGTACATCTTGAAGCTTCACCACATGGTTGAAGACAAAATTCACATGCGATCGATTGGGCCATACTCACTCATCACGCAGCAACCACTCGGTGGAAAGGCGCAGGTGGGAGGTCAACGATTTGGAGAAATGGAAGTGTGGGCGCTTCTCGGTTATGGCGCTGCATACACGCTACGTGAAATGCTCACGATTAAGTCAGACGATATCGTGGGACGATCAGCAGCATTCGACGCGATTGTACGCGGCGAACAAATTAGTCACCCTCATACTCCGGCGGCATTCAACGTGCTTCTCAATCAGCTTCGCGGGCTTTCTCTCGACGTTGAATTGAAGCGAAATACGGAGTCTGAAAATCGCAGTAATTAATAGCCAGTAACTTTGCAATATATATGAGAACACCAATGCCACAACAATTTGACGAAGTGAGCTTGAAGCTTGCATCACCCGAGAGGATTCTCGAATGGTCAAAAGGTGAGGTCACAAAGCCTGAGACTATTAACTACCGCACGCAGCGTCCAGAAAAGCATGGACTTTTCGACGAACGGATATTCGGTCCTGTTGAGGATTACGAATGTTCCTGCAAGAAGTACCGAGGTATTCGGTACAAGGGAATTATCTGTGAGAAATGTGGTGTAGAAATCACCCGCTCGATCGTACGTCGTGAACGCATGGGGCACATCGAGCTCTGCGTTCCTGTGTCACACATCTGGTTCCTCCGAGGTGTACCGAGCCGCATTGCACTCATTCTAGGCACCTCAGCAGCTGCAATTGAAAAGGTTATCTACTTTGCAGGCTACATCGTGACGAAGGTAAGTGAAGAGGAACGCACACGACTTCTTCGTGATCTCGACACCGAATACAAGACTAAGCATAAGGAACTCTCGAGCGATCTCGCACGTGATGAGCTCAAGGGGCGCATGGAAGAAATGAAAGATGAGATTCAGGGTATTGTGCAGGGCGCTATTCTCGACGAGATGCACTTCCACAAGTACTCAATGAAGTACTCAACGCTCTTCGAGGCACACATTGGTGCTGAAGCTATTTTTGAACTTTTTAAGAGAACCGATCTCGTACTCCTCCGTGACCGACTTGAGAAAGAGCGTGAGACTGCGGGAGCTGCAGAGCGAACGAAACTCGACAAGCGCCTCTCACTCATTCGCGGCATGATCAATGCAGGAGTACGTCCTGAGTGGATGTTCCTTACGCGCATTCCGGTGATCCCACCAGCGCTCCGTCCAATGGTTGCACTTGAAGGTGGACGACACGCTTCATCAGATTTGAACGACCTCTACCGACGCGTAATTAACCGAAACAATCGTCTCAAGAAGCTTCTCGATATTATGGCGCCAGACGTTATTTTGCGTAACGAAAAGCGTATTCTTCAAGAAGCGGTTGACGCGCTTATCGACAACTCAATTCGTCACGGCAATACCGCCTACTCAGCAATGAGCCAGGCACAACGACGCCCACTCAAGTCGCTCGCTGACTACCTTAAGTCAAAGCAGGGGTACTTCCGTCAGAACCTACTTGGAAAGCGTGTGGACTACTCAGGTCGTTCAGTGATTGTGATTGGACCAGATCTCGCACTCGACCAGTGTGGGCTTCCAAAGCACATGGCCCTTGAGCTTTTCCGACCATTCGTTATTTCAGAACTTCTAAAGCAAGAACTCGCGTACAACATTCGTGGTGCAGGGCGTCTCATTGAAGACGGTGTACCAGAAGTGTGGGCAATTCTTGAAAACGTGATTCGAGATCGCCATGTGCTCCTCAACCGTGCTCCGACGCTTCACCGTCAAGGTATCCAGGCATTCCGCCCGGTTCTTATTGAAGGTAACGCGATTCAAATTCACCCACTCGTTTGTCGAGCGTTTAACGCTGACTTCGACGGTGACCAAATGGCGGTACACGTACCACTTTCTGCAGAAGCACAGCACGAAGCTCGTGAAATTATTTCTGCAAACAAGAACATTCTAAAGCCAGGGTCAGCGGAACCAGTCGTATCTGAAAAACTTCTCGATATGGCACTTGGTGCATTCTGGATGACAAAGATTATGGAGGGAGCAAAGGGAGAAGGAAAGTTCTTCCAATCACCAAACGCAGCGATCCTCGCCTTTGATTTTGGAGTGATCGACATTCGCGCAAAGGTACAAGTGCTCGCAACGGATACACCAAAGTATGCACAGTTTGAAGGAAAGCTCTTTGAGACTACTGTTGGACGACTCCTCTTTAACTCAGTCCTTCCTTCAGACCATGCATTCCTGAATGACGTCGTTACACAGCGCGCACTCTTCGGTATCGTCGTTGATATTATTGATGACGAAGGTATCGGCGCGGTTCCTAAGATCGTCGACCGCATGAAGCGTTTCGGATTTGAGTACGCGACAAAGTCAGGAACAACATGGGGTATTGATGACGTTGTGGTTCCTGAGGAAAAGAAAGCAATCATTGCAAAGGCACGTGTTTCTGAAAAGGAAATCCTCAATCACTTCGATGATGGTCTACTTTCACGCGAAGAACGTCGCCGCCTTATCATTAGTATTTGGCACAAAGCAAAGACTGAAATTGAGGAAATTCTTCCAAGCACGCTCGACAAGAACGGTTCTGTGTACGATATGTGGAAGTCGGGTGCTCGAGGATCAATGGGACAAATTGCGCAGATGGCCGGAATGAAGGGTCTCATCATCAACACGAGAGGAGAGACGCTCGAATTCCCGATTCTTTCTTCTATGAAGGAAGGTATGAGTCCTATTGAGTACTTCATTACAACTCACGGCTCACGAAAGGGACTCGCCGACACGGCGCTCCAGACTGCAAAGGCTGGATACCTCACGCGACGTCTCTTCGTTGTTGCGCAGGACGCGATTGTAACGGAAGACAACTGTAAGTCAAAGGAGGGGGTAGTGATTGGACGTATGTCATCGTCAGGTATTCAGATCGCGTTTAGTAAAGCTATTCGAGGACGAATTCTCGCTGAAGATGCGATCGATAAGGATGGTAAAGAACTCTTTAAGAAAGGACATCTACTCTCACGAATTGAATCACTCACGCTTGATGCAGCGAACCTTGATGCTGTTGTAGTGCGTTCACCGATGACCTGTAAGACACTCCAGGGTGTGTGTCAGCAGTGTTACGGTATCGACCTTACGACAAACAAACTCGTGGATATTGGAGAAGCAGTGGGAACTGTTGCTGCACAGGCGATTGGTGAACCAGGAACACAGCTAACGATGAACACAAAACACGCCGGAGGAGCAGCGTCGGTTGGTGGAGACGTAACCCAGGGTCTTCCGCGTGTTGAGGAGGTGTTTGAAAAGCGACTTCCAAAGATTCCTGCAATTATTTCCCACACGGATGGTATCGTGACTGAAATTCGAACTGAAGGACGTGAAAAAATCATTGTTGTGGCTCCAACACTCGGATCTAAGTACGCAACAAAGAAGAATGACAATATTGAGTACGGAGTTCACTTCCGACGTGTAGCAATGGTTTCAGCAGGAGACAGCGTAAAGCAGGGGCAATTCCTCACGGATGGTTCTGCAAGTTTGCCTGAACTCTTTAAGTACGCAGGTGAGCAGACAACACAGGAGTACATCATTAACGAGACAAACAAGATTTACGAACTTCAGGGAGTTACCATTTCACGAAAGCACATTGAGCTTATCGTGAAGCAGATGCTTTCACGCGTGAAGATTACACTGAGTGGAGATAGCCACTTCACCACTGGTGATGTTGTTGAAGAGTGGAATCTCGTAAAGACAAATAATGCACTTAAGGAGGCTGGAAAAGAACCAGCTAAGGGTGACAAACTCATCTTGGGTATCACTGAAACCTCGCTCTCACGAAAGAGCTTCCTCAGTGCTGCGTCCTTCCAGAACACGACGCGCGTCTTGATTAACGCTGCGGTTCGCGGAAGTCAGGATAAACTCACTGGACTCATGGAAAACGTTATTATTGGTCGCCTCATTCCAGCAGGGACGGGATTTGTGGGAAGCAATAAGTATAATAATGTTCAGAGCCTCCGACCTAAAGAAGAAACCGGCTACTAAAATTGTTTGAAACGTAATCTGCTTTGTTGCTCGCTCGTTTGCTCCACGCACCGTAGGTAACTACGGTTTGGTCGCAGACCTCGCTTGCGCCGCGCATCTTATCGCTTCAAACAATTTTAGAAAATAGGGAAGGACATACTAGAAACACCCCGGAAAGCTTCGCTTTCCGGGGTGTTTCTATATGAAAGGAGTATTGACAATTAACTTAAAAGTAGTATAATATAAGTTGGTATAACTTCACTCGGAAAGGGAAGACATGACTGGTAACAACGCTACGTTTAGCATGAAGGTGCTTGCGGCTGGGCTGATCGCAGTTGTCTGCATTACTCTCGCCCTTGCGGTTTGGACGAGGGATCAACTTCGCGCCTCGTCTGTTCAGGTAGCGATGCTGACGGTAATGCTCGAAAGCGCCTACGTGCAAGAGTATCGCACGAGCGAATGTCATCTCGAGCCGGCAAGCGCAGCTGACGTTCTCACTAATGCTGAAAAAGCCTGTCTCGATGGGGTCAGGCAGCGAGCCAAGAAAGAAGTCGAACAGATCAAGAAGCTATAGATCAAAAAAGTCCAGTAGAGGCCTCTTCATCAAAAGCGCTCGGAAACCACGGGCGCTCTTTTTATTGTGTCTCTTCAACCTATACGTATAATGGGTGCAACTATGGCACGTACTCCAGTTGAAGAAATTAAAGAGAAACTTTCGATACTTGATGTCGTGGGCTCCTATGTCGAACTCCATAAAGCAGGGAAGCAATACAAAGGGAAGTCGCCGTTTACCGACGAGAAAACCCCATCGTTTTTTGTGTCGCCGGATCGGGGTATGTACTTTTGTTTCTCTTCACAGAAAGGGGGCGACATGTTTACCTTCATCGAAGAAATGGAGGGTGTTGATTTTAAAGGTGCTTTAAAAATTCTTGCTGAAAAGGCGGGTGTGGAGCTTATCGTCGAAGATCCAAAATTGCGTGATGCACGCGAGCAGGAATACGCGCTACTCGAAGAAGCGACAAAGTTTTTTTATGACACGAGGCGCGCGCATCCTGAGGTAGAAAAATATATTACTGAACGGGGCGTGACTGATGCAACAATGCTGGGTTGGCGAATCGGGTATGCGCCTGACGAATGGCGTGCACTTAAGGTACATCTCACCGAAAAGAAATATACCGAAGCACAGATGCAGAAAGCAGGCCTCATTAAAAAAACGGATCCAAATAAAGATTCGTACGATGTGTTCCGTGATCGTGTCATGTTTCCAATCAAGGATTCCTCGGGCCGCGTTGTTGCGTTCTCGGGCCGCACACTCAAAAAGGAGGACGGCATCCCAAAGTATGTGAACTCTCCTGAAACAGATCTCTATAAGAAATCAGAAATTCTCTATGGTTACGACATCGCTAAGCAGAAGATTCGTCAGTACGATTTCTCACTCATCGTGGAAGGTCAGTTTGATTTGGTAATGACGCACCAGGCGGGGTATGGAAATACTGTGGCTGTCTCAGGTACCGCGCTTACGCCTCATCACATCATGCTCCTTCAGCGGCTTTCAAACCGTGCAGTCCTCGCACTCGACTCAGATCGTGCGGGCGTAAGCGCGGTAAAACGTTCTGCCGCAATCATGCTCGAGCGCGGTATGGACGTGAAAGTGGCGCGCCTGGAGGGAGGGAAGGATCCTGCGGATATTATTAAGTCCGACCCAGCGCTCCTTAAGAAATTTGTAGGAAGCGCAGTTCATGTTGTCGACTTTCTCCTTGAAGTCCTTAAAAAGAATTCGAAAGATGAGCGAACGTACAAGCTTCAGGTGCGTGAAGAAATTTTGCCACTTATTCTCTCAATCCCAAATCATATCGACCGCGAGCACTTTGCGGGCGTCGTGGGTGAGGCTACTCAAACCCGTGTGGATGCTATTCATTTGGAACTCGAACGATTGGCTGAAGCCGCTCAACTCGCGAAGCGGGAAGGTAAGAAAGAAACTCCACGCACACAGGCGCATTCCTCAGCAAAACGAACTGCTGACATTCTTGAATACCTCAGTGCTGTTGCCGCGCTCGGAGAAAGTGAACGCCCGGAGCTTACCAAGACAATTATGAAGCACCTAAAGGAATTTGGTGTAGTGAGGAAAGAAAACCTCTCGGAAAAAAGCCTTTTTACAGTTGAACAGTATCTCGAGACGCTTTCACAAAAGGCACTTCTTGAAGATGTGAGTGACAAACTTACGTTGCTAGCGCATTCTGTAGCGAAGGAACGACTGAATGAACTTGGCGCACAACTTCGTGAGGCAGAGGGAGAAGAGAATGAAAAGAAAGTTGCTGAGATTTTAAAAGAAACAAAGAGCGCCGAATCCCTCCTTCAACAGAAGATATTCTTAGAATAAAACAGGATAGAACAATAAAAAAAGCCCCTTTCGAAATCGGGGCTTCGCTACTCTTCACGCATTCGTGAAGACAGGTTTCGGTCGGTTAGTGCATCGGTGCCTCCGTGAAGGTGAACAGGTTATGCAACGGGGGACTCGGACGTTGTCTGACGGCCGATATTTCGACTATAGCATGAAATCTTTATGAAGGAGAGTAAAGAAGGGTACAACTTCAGTATGATCACGTATGTAATATTAATGAAGATCTAACGGCCGATAGGTATTACAGTAACGAAAAAACCATTTTAGAACTAAAAACAAGGTAATTTGACACTCTACATGGACTGGACAATGTTGGGTTTTAATGTATAGTTGGGAACATTATGCCAGCAAAAAAGCGTACGCAAAAGAATACACGTAGCGCATCGCCGAAAAAGAAAACGGCGAACAAGAAGCAAAAAACAACAACAAAGTCGCTCGCCACAAAAAAAGTGGTCACGAAGCGCAAAGTAGTAGCGAAGAAGGTTACTAAAAAACCACTGGCAAAGAAAACAACAAAAAAAGCTCCCGCACCGAAGAAACCAACAAAACCAGCAAAACTTTCAAAAGCAGATCAGGTACTCGAGGATAAGGCGCAAGTTCTACTTACAACAGGACGAACACGCGGGTATGTGACCTACGATGAAATTTTGAAGGAATTTCCTGAGATCGAAAACAACGTACATTTTTTGGAGACTCTCTACGAACGCCTCGCAACGGCGTCTATTGATGTGCTTGGAAGTGGTGGCATGCTCGGTACTGAAGAGAGTGACAGTCACATGGACAAGAAGAATGTGTATCGTCGCAATGAGGGAAGTGGTTACGACTCTATTCAGATGTACCTCCGCGAAATTGGGCAGTACCCACTGCTTACCGGTCTTGAAGAACGCACACTTGCAAAGCGCATCGTTGATGGTGACGCAGAAGCGCGTAATCTTCTTGCACGCGCAAACCTCCGTCTCGTAGTTTCTATTGCAAAGAAGTACGTTGGACGCAGTCCTGACCTCACACTTCTCGACCTTATTCAGGAAGGGAACCTTGGTCTTTTTAAGGCCGTTGATAAATTCGACTTTACAAAGGGCTTCAAGTTTTCAACCTACGCAACGTGGTGGATCAGGCAAGCTATTACGCGTGCACTTGCCGATCAGTCCCGCACGATTCGTATTCCTGTGCACATGGTTGAAACGATGGCGAAGTACAAGCAGGTCTCACGTCGTTTGGCACAAGACTTAGGCCGCGATCCGATGGCAGAAGAAATTGCTACTGAAATGGGTGTTGAAGTGGAAAAAATCTACCAGATTGAAAAAATCAGTCAGGACACGATTTCACTCGAGCTTCCAATTGGAGACGAGGATGATCGTTCACGACTTTCAGACTTTATTTCTGACGACAAGATCATGGCGCCAGACCAGGAAGTGGCGCATAGAATCTTGGCCGACCAGATGCAAGAGATTCTCGATACGCTTTCAGACAAGGAACGAAAGATTCTCGAAATGCGACATGGACTACTCGACGGCACGTATCACACACTTGAAGAGGTGGGGAAGGAGTTTGGTGTTACACGAGAACGTATTCGGCAGATTGAGGCTAAGGCTTTGGAGAAAATACGCCAACACGAAAAAGCTCGAAGGTTGAAGAGCTATTAGTTCGGCGCATCTCTGCGTTGAAACATCGGATTCCTTTTCACCTTACAGTTGTAAGGCTCATACGTAATCCTCGTTTCGCCTTGACCTGCATCCGAAAATAGCTTTTCAAACGGACACAAAAACCGCCTAAGGGCGGTTTTTGTGTAATTCTTCATGAAGCGTATAATTAGCGGATGTTTGATTTAACTCCTGAGTGGACTTTGAAAATTTTTCTTTTGATTGTCATAACAGTGTTGTATGTTGCTGTTTTATTTAATTTTCTAAATAGACGAAATAGAAATAGACACCGGAATAAGATTTTTTTTGAAATATTAACCAGGGGCTTCAAAATAAAAAGTATTTCTTCCCTTCAAGATATTCTCCATCTTCATGGCGGAGTCTATAGATCGGGGAATGACGAAAAGCATAACAAAGGCCTAGTAGCATTGCTAGAAAGATATTTGGTGATTCTTACAATGAGCCGAGAAAAACCAGATTTCATATTGGAATGCCAACAAAAGATAAAAAGTTATATTGAAGTTGAGAAAAAGGGGTCGCCATTTACAGGACTGCCTGACAATGAAAGGAATATACTTCAAGATATGAGCAGATATCTTGAGATGGATGATAAATTGGCAGTTGAAGAAAAAATTCGAGAAATAAGCAATAATATAAAAGTTAGATACGACATCATAACTCAGCTTAAACATCAAAATCGCTGGTCAATACCAGCAGCAATTATGGGATTCATTATCAACATTGTCTTTGCGGTCCTTTCTTTCTTTTAAATACGCGACATCAATTTCTTTCCTTTTTAACTTTACTAATCTAGTAATCATATGCATCCGGAGGAATATTTAGATTTGGTTGATGAGAACGACGAGGTGATTGGGACTAGACTCCGATCGGAGATTTATGCTGAGGGACTAATGAACTTCCGGGTGATTAATGCCTTTCTCAAGAATTCGAAAGGAGAGCTTTGGATTCCTCGACGTACTGCACAGAAGGCAATTTATCCGCTTGCACTTGATTTTAGTGTTTCTGGACATGTTTCGAGTGGCGAGACATACGAAGAAGCTTTTGCAAAAGAAGTCAAAGAAGAAATTAATCTTGATGTTAGTGCAGTTCTATGGAGGGAAGTCGGGTACCTTACTCCAAAGGAAGGTTTTCGGAATTATTTAAAATTATTTGAGATACAGAGCGATGAAACTCCCGTATTTAATCAGGATGATTTTATCGAAGCCATGTGGCTGACACCAGAAGCAATTCTTGAACTCCACGCAAAAGGCGAAGCAATGAAAGGAGACATTGTCACCATCATCAAACGGTTTTATTTTTAGAAATAAAAAAGAGGGAAGCATTTGCTTCCCTCGGATTTGTTCTTGTTGGAATTAAGTTGCAAGAAGGTTCAAAAATGTTTTTTGCCATGCGACACTGTCTTGCCATTCGTACCCTCTCGACGGAAGGAACTCGCTCACATCTACCAGCTCATCCGCAGAGTATCTTTCAGATTCTTCGGTGAGCATTTCCGGAAATAGCTTTTTCAATACGGGTCTCACTAGCTCGTTCAGGACGCAGTGAAAACCGGACATTGAATAGTAGTTGATTCCGGGAAAGAGCGTATTCACAAGCGGCATCAGCGAAGCAATTTTCAGCTCCTCTTGTGTAATCGCCCGAGTCTGGATGTCTGTGACGAGGGTCCAAACCAATGCTCTTTTGACCAGCATAATTCACCTCCATGAGTTGTAGGGGAACATCAGTGCATACTGAGGATTAGAAAAGTACATTATTATTTTGATTTTGTCAATTACTTTAAAGCGTCATCATAAAAAGCTTCAGGTTCCAATGCTATAGCGAACCTAAAGTAACTACACAGGGTTACCCTGTGTAGTTATAGAGTCAGTAATCCATGAGGGGGAGTGTGTGGTACCATTTAAAAATGAAAACCTACATAATTTTTGCCTCGTTCATATTGTGCATGGTAACAATGTCTGAGGCAGAGGCCGCAGCACCAATTTTTCAAATAAATAATGCAAAGACCTCATATTACCAGAAAGAGAATCTTCAATTGAGTCTTTACATGGAGACGCCGCATGCTCCCATGACGGCCGCTTATTACATTGTGAACGAAAGTACTAATAAGGCGACTAAGCTTGGAGCCTTTGATCTCGAATCAATGTCAGCAGGATTTGGAGCAGGTTTAATTATTACGCAAGCGCCAGGTACATATCACTATCTTGCTGTCATTACTGAGGGAACAACAAAGACGAAATACATTACCCCAAAAATTACGATTCTGAGTCAAAGGCTAGCACCCCGACCGGAAATCCGTAATTTTATGTCTACGCTTCACGAAATTCCTTATTACGAGCAAACAACCGATCATGAATACCGACTATCGTTTCTATCGACTTCGTCGGAACAATTTAGTGATGTGATGAGTGAAATTAAGGCAAGTTGTTCGCGACCAGTCAGGTTGTATGAAAAAACAGGTTCTGTAAAATGTTCTAAAAGTGCAAAGACTATATTTAATGCGATTGGCAATAATTTTGATGTAGGTTTCTTTATAGACGAGGATGATCTTCAAAAAGATGTTACGCTTCAACTCGAATACAAGCTTAGAAATCTTTCGGGAAAAGTACTTGATATTTTGAAGCTAAAAAGAATTCTTTCCAAAGATGCTGCAAAACACGATGCGATAATTAAAGTCAACCTTGCAAACATGAGAGCTGCTGCGGAGCTCCATTACGATGAAAAGAACAATACCTACTCAGGTCTTTGTTCTACGAAAGTAGGATTAGCGTACGACACGTTGCAGTTTCTCAAGAAGGAATTAGGGGAGGAAAGGTACTCGTGCGCTGTGTCTAATCAAGCCTATGCAATTTCTGCACCCCTTAGTACCGGCAAGTATCATTGCGTTGATAGCACAGGATTTTCAAATACTGTTAACTCTCTAATCAAAGGTACTACTTGCCAGTAAGTTATAAAAAATCGTCCTTTTAAGTTTTCACGGCCAGAAAACAGCAGTAACTACACAGAGTTACCCTGAGTTATAAACTAATAGGATAATCGTATGAAACGACTACCGATATTTTTTTTGCAAATTGTCATTGTGCTTTTTGTCATTGGGGTTTTTGTTGCGTTGCTTGTTGAGCCGCATTTTGAAGGGCGAAACGTTGGCGCGACATGGTTTCAGATTTATTTCAAAGACCCTTTTTTGGCGTATGTGTATCTTGGGTCAATTCCATTTTTTGTAGGATGCTTTCAGGTATTTAAGGTTCTTACATATATAGGAGAAAATAATGCTTTCTCACCTGCTACGTTGAATGCTGTACGAATCATAAAGAAATGTGCTCTCATTAATGCGGGTGCCGTCTTTACCGCAATAGTCTTCCTTGTGGCTGCCTCATCCTTCAATAATGAAGACGCCGCTGGCGCCGTAATGCTGGGTCTGATTGTTACGCTTATCTCCCTTATCGCTGTAGCGGTAGCTTCAATATTCGAAGGGATTTTAAAAAATGGTATCAATCTTTTTGAAGGTAAAAAATAAGGGAGTGGGATACGTCACGATATAGAATAGTACGATCGATCGTGCTATCTTGCATCACGGGTTTATTTGCTATTATTTAAAGATGAAATACGAACTAAAACCAAAATCGTTTTTAATGCCTATTGTGTTTGGGGTGGCGGGGTGGATGTTGTTTGATAGTTTTGCGGCGGGAGTTGCAGCATTTGCGCTCATGCTTCTCCCGGCCATTATCGAAGTGTATGTTCCATATGCGAAAGATAATCCAGAGCACCTCTGGTTTAAGCGGAAACTGTACGGCTGGGGTTGGACGCCAGTTACCTGGCAGGGTTGGCTCGTGACATTTGTGTATGTCGGACTCGTGGCACTCTTTGCGCTTACCATTGATGACACTTCTCCAAGACGCGAAGTATTCCTTTCTTTTGTTTTGCCATTACTCATTCTCACAACGTGTTTCCTCCGCATCGCATACAAGAAGGGCGAAACACCCAAATGGCAGTGGGGAAGAAAGAAATAACCGTTTCTTCATGAATAATTAGCTGCGCCGAGGCCCGGCCTAGGCAATAAGTGTATGGTTAATAACATTAGCAACAAAAAACCGCCCGAAGGCGGTTTTTTGTTTGACAAATTGGATCCTAATTTACCCAACCGGTCTCTGTTGGAACTTCGTAGAAACGAAATTGTGCAAGCTTGAGGCCGTTGTTGTCATAGTCCCAGAAAAATTCCTCTGCTTCAACCCCGAAGAGAGGAACCTGAGTCACGTTGGTACATTCATCTGCGGTGAATACACCGTCACCATTTGTGTCAGTGAACTCAGTGCAGTAATCAACGTAGAGAAGGTCTCTGCTGACATTCTCGAATGTTGACTTACCTGTAGTGCGTTCAATCTCAATTTGACTTACGCCACCATCGAAATCAACGGCACACCATGTGCCGGTTGAATCTGTGTAGCATGATTGCATGAGTGCACTTCCACCTGGTTTCCCAAGTGCGCGGACATACACTGAATACTCAGTGGTTCCATCGCCATCAGGGTCAGGGTTTGGAAGCTGGAATGATGCACCGTTTGCATCAGTACCATTCGCGTCAAGAACTGTATAGTCACCTTCTGTAAGAAGGATTTTCGCTTTACCTGTGAGAGGTACAAAGATGCGGTGGCCATTGTTTCCAGTCATGTCCGCAGTTTTGTCCTTGGGAACGCCAATAATATTAAGGTTGTAATGAGCACCACTTGGTGCACCATTGCCGGTCTCACCGACTGCCGCGCTGGATGTAAACGGAATAAGGGAAACGAGAAGTGTGAGCAGTACGAAGGCTGCTAAACCTATACTGCCCGCTTTTGTAAGAACCATAGTTATTATTATTGTTTAATTACTAATAATAATACCTCCAAAAAACTTGCCGCAGGCTAGCTCTGCGGCTTTGTAAGTGTAGGGAACTTCATCAGCTCTGTATATTGACATACGATCATTACGTTCTTTAAAGATGGCAGAGTGTAAGGGTGAGAAAAAATTTTCTAAGCACAGGACACACTTCATAACTTTGCAACATACAAAGTCATGTATTTTGATTGTTTAGTACGTTTTGGAGATGCTTGAAACTTTCCGAGGAAAGACCTTGGGCATGGGTATCCGCTTTAAGAAGATCGAAGACGTAGATTTAAAGGCACTCGAAAAAGTCCTCAAACTAGCCGCCAGAGATCCCGGCTTTAATTAATATCTTCATGAACAAGTTTCTATAGGCTGTGGTACAGTTGAGCCTTACTCCGCAATAACTATCACTATATATGCAAAAATTTCTAGTTCACTTTATTGCTCCAGGGTCCATGATGGACGAATGGATGAAAACTCCTCAAGAAGAACGTGAAGCACAGGAGAAGAAAATGAAGGAAGAGTGGGGCGCGTGGACTGGAGCACACAGCGATCTTATTAAAGAGACAACAGGAGCAGGGAAGACGAAGAAGGTTACTTCAGAGGGAGTTTCAGATTCACGAAATGATCTCATGCTTTACTCAATAGTTGAAGCTGAGTCACATGAGGCAGCAGCAAAAGCCTTTGAAGGACACCCACACTTTGGTATTCCAGGAGCAACAATCGAGGTCATGACCACTCGGGCGATGTAAGACAAGAGTACAAATCAAAGATTCCCGAGTTCACTCGGGAATTTTTGATTGTCATAATTCTGAGACCATACTAAACCATCTGTTGATGGAAACGGCTGGTTTTATAGTAGAGTGTAGAAGTATGTTTGAATCAAGTAATTTTAAAAGTGAAAAGGTGAGAGAAGCGGAACTCATAGCGGAAGTTGAGGAGTCATGGGCTGTGCTTGAAAAAGCAATTGATACGTTGGGCAAAATGAGGCCGCACCCTGAGGTTATTTTGAAACTACGAATACGATACGAGAATGCCATGAAGGCCCTTCAGGATTTTAGAGAAGCTGAGCAAAAGTGATAATAAGAAATTAAACGCTTTAATTAACCATAAAAAAGTTGTTTATTTCTAAAATCTCGTATAGTATCCCGGCAGATCGATAGAGAGGAAAGGGGTGAACTGTGGTTGAAGAAGATACGTTTCTATACCTAAAGACGAAGCTCCAGAAAGCACGAAAGTATCATCTCTGTGTTGAGTGTAAGAAATGGATTGTGAGAGGTACCACGTACCGTTTCAACTCATGTGCGTTTCTCCCTCGGGGCAGGTCGCAGCCATTTCATGACTCCGCAAAGATGTGCGTGCACTGTCACAAAGATTGGGAAACCCTTCTTGCTGCGGAGTATATGCACACTCCATACGTCCCCATAAAGCACTATGGAGGACTGCACATGCGCATTTTGAACGCGCATGAGAACGGTTGGCTTCAAAAGATAAAAGAGCAACGACTCTACAACCGGTATCGTCGGGAAAAGTTTCCCCGCCAACCTGAACCCCTCCAGATGAGCCTCGTGCTCACCTGAACCCGCCTACCATAGGCGGGATTTGTTTTGTAAAACGCAATGATACTATGTACATATGAAAAATATTTTAAAAAGTATTGGGGCGGTTATTGCGGGATTTGTTACTGTTGCAGCCTTATCTATTCTCACCGACCGTGTCCTTGAAACTACGGGTGTACTTCCTCCACCTACCACTCCCGAAGCGTACGTGACGTGGATGCTCGTACTCGCGTTCTTGTATCGGAGCGCCTACACCGTTTTGGGTGGATACGTAGTGGCGAAGCTTGCTCCACAGAATCCCATGAAGCACGTGATCGCGCTCATGGTCGTGGGTGGCATAAGCGGCGTACTTGGTGCAGTTGCCGCATGGAGTTTCGGTCATCACTGGTACCCAGTATTACTCGCGATCACAGGTCCATTCCTCGTACTTTTTGGAGGTAAACAATACCTGAAGCGATCTCACCTGAACGAGTAGCAGCATGATTCGTAAAAAGTTTGGAAAAGAAGTAGTGACCTTTAGCGACAAGGTCGTCGCGCTCGCGCTCTCTATTCCGAAGGGGAGAGTGACGACGTATGGGCACCTCGCTCGCGCGGCGGGTGGTGGCAATCAGGCTTCAAGAAGCGTGACTGGTATTTTAGGCAAAGCGTACGACGCGGGAGAAAAGAATATTCCATTTCATCGCATCGTGTATGCGGACGGCCGCGTATGGATGAATGACGAATATCGTAATAAACGCCTCAAGCTCTACAAACAAGAAAAGATCGAAGTCGACGAACGCGGCCGTATTACAGATTTTGAAGAGAAGCTTTTTTATGATTTTAAAGGTAGTTTACGTGCCAAGTAGAATGTTGACATTCGAAGTATTGAGAATATAGTCACTGGGGCTAAAACACTTTAGGAGAAATTCGTGGACCAAGTTGACCCACATATTCCAGAGATTTTCGACGCAGAAATGCGTGAAGTTGTACGGAGAATCAAACCGGTGGCAAGTTTCACCACTCTGCCATTGGGGAAATATCCTCAGGATGACATCAGTACATACTGGCTCAAATTGCCCAGGAGCTTGCGGAATGATAATTTCCTGCAACAGTCTCGGAAGTTATTTGGCAGGGTGCGTTTGGTGCAAGCAGCGGAAATCTGTACGTTACACACACCGGGTCAGGGAGAGAAGGAATTCCATCCCACCATCGCAGAGGTGCTTGCACAGATTCCTGCCAAGTACCTGAACCCCTACGAACCCACCGTGCCGAGAATCGTGGCGTTTACAACAGTTCTTTACGATAAAGTGCCTCGTTTTCAGGGTTCATTTCATATTGCGCGGACGATTCTCCTGAGTCGCTGATCGCGCATATATTTTTCGTTCAAGACGAATCCTCTGATGCTCTTTCAACCCTGCCTGCGGCAGGGTTTTCCTTTTGCCCCCTTCATTTGTGCTTCTTGGGAATTAGAGTAGAATGCCTCCACTTATTTTATAAATAGCCCGAAAACACTATGGAACACACTATACGTAATTGGAGCCTGATTTTGGGCATTTTGTCAGTTGTGGCGCTGATTCTCGTTTCCTTCCTCATTGTTAATCCACGGAGCGCAGAGGCGGCAAGCTGTGGCTTTTATCGTGATTTGCACGTAGGAATGATCGGAGAAGATGTTCGCTGTCTTCAGCAGTACCTCTACACTGATTTTCTCAGCCCGATGGGATACACAATCGAGCAAACGGGAAGCTATGGCGGACAGACTGCGCAGGCGGTCATGATGTGGCAGCAGCAAAATGGTATTTATCCTTCAACAGGAACCTTTGGTCCACTCTCGCGAGCTCGCTACCAAGCAACTTCACTCATGAGTACTGGAGTGAGCTATGGCGGGACTACACAGTACATTGTTCAGTCTGAAGATGAAGACGAGGACGATGATGACGATAACGATCGAGATCGAAATCGAAATGCAGAAGATTCCATAGAGGACGCTTTTGATGAAATTCTTGAGGCACTCAACGAAATTGGCCTCCGCCGCACAAATGCAAACCATGCGCTTGCAAGTCAGGAACTCCGTAACGCTCTCGACGATCTTTCTGATGCGGTGTCTGAATACTTTGATGGAGATGAAGACGAAGCTGAAGATCGAGCAGACGATGCGAAGGATAACGCTGAAGACGCGATCGCTGCAGCTGGAGGAAATATCAGCAACAATAATAATGACAACGACGAGGTTGAAGATGATCTCGACGATGCGTGGGACGAGTGGAATGACGCATGGGATGAAGTTGAAGATGCTGACGATGATGGAGACGATACCGACGACGCTGAAGACCTTCTCGACGACGCTGAAGAATTGCTTCAGGATGCAGAAGACGAACTCGATGACGACGATGAAGATGAGGCCGAAGATTTGATCGAAGATGCACTCGATCTTATCGATGAAGCTCTGGATGAAATATAATTAGCGAAGTACACAAAACAGCGGCCCGCATGGCCGCCGTTTATGTGTAATTGACTTTACCTCCGACAGTTGTATAGTTTCGGGGGTCTTTGAGGAAAGGGAAAGTACATGAGTCGATCACAGGGTATCAGCAGCTTGAGGGACATATTCGAACATCGTCGGAGAGCAGAAAGGGAGATGGAGGCAAGGCTTCGCAATCTCCGCAAGCGCGAAGAAGAACTCTGTCGTGACCTCCTTGAGTGGGTTGAGGCTGAGATAGAGCATGAAGGTCTTCTTCGCTTTCTCAGAGAAAAACAGGTGCTGAAGAAGGCTCTCGAATCTGAAGCAAAGTCGCATGAGGTGATGTTTGACTATCTCAAGTATGATTTCGAAACCGGCTTTAAAGGTGCGAACGCGAGACTCGCTCATCTCAAGCAGATCTGGGAAGGGGAAGTCACTGTATCTTACGGTCCACCGCGGTCAGGATCAGTACTTATTCCGATCACGTTCAGTATTCCCGAACAAAAACAATAACGTACTCCAGGCCCTCCTCGTGGGGGGCTTTTCAATTTCTTCCTGAGCTACGACTCTGTTATGTTAAGAAATTTAGCAAGAATGTGTTTCAGGCCGCGGCGCGAAATAATACCAATAGGATGATCTTCGTTGTCCACAATCGGAATGTGTTGTGTGCCGTTCGCAATTGCGGTGCTGGCAATCGCAATCAGGGAATCGTCGACATGAATTGGTTGAATATCGACACTCATAAAATCGCTCACTAATTTGTCTCCCGCATTGCGTACCGCTTCACCAAAATCTTTCTCGGTTGCAAATTTTTCAAAGATATCATCACCATTCATGGTGTCGGGAATAACACCACTTAACAAATCAGCCATGGTAATTTCTCCTGAAAGCACACCTTCCTCGTCGACGACAAGTAGGGAATTCGTTTGCTTTCGAACCATCAGAGAAACAGCATCGTGGAATGTTGCATCTTCGCTAACGACGATGGCTTCTTTTGTGAGGTCACGTATCTTCATACGGCTTTACTATTATTGATATTCTCTTACGATGCGGTAGAGAAGATGAAGAACTGATTAAGATTTCGAAAGTTTTAAAAGAGTTGAACCACATATATCATAACGAACATATGTTCGTTATGATATATGTGCGTATATTGAGAGTGGATGCAGTGCCTTGATTAAGTTGTATTGAAAAAAGCCGCGACGAACCGTGGCTTTTTTTGTGGGACGAGCGGAGCAGCTTATTTATCAGCTCTCGCACGAACCCATGAAGTGTGCGCCCGACGTAATTGCCGAAAGTGGTACAGAGGTTCCTTCAAGTCATCGTATATGACTACACCTGCACAGATTAGTACTCCTGCGACGGCAAATAAACTCAAACTCATGAACATATACGCCAATCCGACCGGCACATCCATTAAGCGAAGTGCGAACGACAAGACGAACATGCACATACTGATCACGAGGGCGCCAAGTATCGCCCAGTTCTTTTTTGCCGCATGTCGCACCCCGTTCAAAAGCACACGGTCGGCTGAGTTGAGGTGAAACTTAACGGGTGTGTGGAAACTGATCTTCATTTTATTCTCCTCTGGAGGTTTGTGAATGTGCTGCTGGAAAAAATATACCACAAATTATGATTTATTCAAGTGTAGGGACGCTACATGGTATACTCGGAAACATGAATACTGAGGCGTTTCAAACGGCCTATAATAGGCTCAATTTAGCCCAAAAACAGGCCGTAGACACGATTGAGGGCCCAGTTATGGTCATTGCAGGTCCGGGGACTGGAAAGACGCAGATTTTGACCCTTCGGATCGCTAATATCCTCAGACTTACCGATACCCAGCCGGAGAATATTTTAGCCCTGACTTTTACGGAATCAGGCGCAAGGGCTATGCGCGAGCGCCTCGCAATGTACATCGGGGCGCCCGCCTACCGTGTGCGGATTCATACATTCCATGAGTTTGCGGGCGAATGTATTCGTACATATCCCGACGCGTACGAGCGTGCGGTAGGCGGGCGCCCGATCACCGATCTTGAAAAAATCACCCTCATCGAAACCATTCTTGAAACTCCTGCTATCAAACTCTTGCGCCCCTCTGGCAATCCACAATTTTATGTGAATCCAATCATGCATGCATTGTCGCTCATGAAACGTGAGTACATAACCCCAGACCGTTTTGTGGAAATCATTAGAGCGCAGGAAGAGCTTTTGAATCAGACTCCAAAGCTCCACGAGAAAGGCGCACATATTGGAAAAGTCCGTGGAGAATACATTGAGCGTGAAAAAACAGTCCTCAAAAATCGTGAGCTACTTTTTATCTACAAAGCCTACGAAGCTGCCCTCGAAGATAACAAATATTTTGACTTCGACGACATGATCTTTGAAACGGTGCATGCGATGGAGACCAAGGAAGATATGCTGCGCAGCCTTCAGGAAACGTACCAATACATTTTGGCCGATGAGCATCAGGATGTAAACGGTTCACAAAACAAAATGCTCGAGTTACTTGCGTCGTATCACGATCGACCAAATTTGTTTGTGGTAGGAGATGAGAAGCAGTCTATTTTTAGATTTCAAGGAGCGTCACTCGAAAACTTTGTGTTCTTTGAAGAAAAATTCCCGCACACAAAAACTATTAGTCTCACTGAAAACTATCGTTCACTTCAATCAATTCTTGATCTTGCTCATGAGCTTATTTTGGTAAACGCGGGTGCCGCACTTCTGCTCCGGGTACCGCTTACGGCAACGAAAAAGGGCACCCCAGTTATTACACGTTCGACTCTGAGTCATGAAGCTGTCGAACATGATATGCTCGTCACACAAGTAGCTTCGCTTCTTACAGAAAAGGTCCCGCCAGAAGAAATTGCCATCATTGTTCGAACGAATAAAGAAGTTGAAGAACTTGCAGGGCATCTGCGGAGGCAAGGAATTTCTGCAGAAGCGTCTGCAGACGGAGATATTCTTTCGCACCCCATTACCGAGAGTGTACGAACACTTATTTCTATAATTATTGATCCACAAAATGAGGCGGCACTTTTCATGGTGCTTCAGAGTGCGTATGTAGGACTCTCACTCTCGGATCTTGTGAAGATTACTAAAAGCCAGTCGTACGCGCATCGCCTTGCGGCAATTATTCAGGATCACGAGTTTCTTGCAGGAATCAATGTTGAAGGAATTGCTCAGGTAGAGCGATTGGGAAACATGATTCAAGGAGCGCGCGAACGGATGCAGGCGGAAGCACCACACAGGGTATTGGAGTACATTCTTAAAGAGAGTGGTTTTTTTGATTTCGTGCTTGGCGCCTATCCGTATGAAGGCGCGCGCGTGCTTCGGAGGCTATACGACGAGGTTGAGGAACTTGTGAGACACGGCGAAGCAACGAATCTTTCGAGCATTGAAGCAATGTTTAAAACGAGAATGCTCCACACGCTACCTATTACCGCTCCCTACATTCATGCGAGCCGTCATGCAGTACAGGTAATGACGGCGCACAAGGCGAAGGGTCTCGAGTTCGAGCATGTGTTTATTCCGCACCTAACTGACGGGAAATGGGGCGGTAGGAGACACATGGAATATTTTACGATTCCAATTACTGCACATACTGACGAAGCGAAGATGGGTCATGAGGATGATGAACGAAAGCTTCTCTATGTTGCGCTTACGCGTGCAAAAAGTGGTCTCCATTTGAGTAGTTCAGAGACTAATAGTGAAGGGCGTTCATTTCTGCCCACAAGACTTCTGGAGCATGTTGGAGAAAGCAGCATTGTTGAAGAAGATGTTTCCTCGTATGAGGAAGGGTTTGATCCCATGGCCGGAATGCTTCCCCATGAACAACCACTTGACCTGGATTCAGATCTTCTCAAGGAAACACTCCGCGTACGCGGCATCTCTGCAACGGCACTTAACAATTACTTAAAAAGTCCGTGGAATTATTTTTACAGAAATGTGCTCCGCCTCCCGGAAGTGCAACCTGAAAGTGCCCAGTTTGGAACCGCACTCCATGATTCGCTAAGAAGTGTAATGAAGCATCGGCGTGAAGAGGGAAGTCTACCGAGCCCAACACAGTGCAAAACATATCTCGAACGCGAGCTGGGGAAAATGCCCCTCACGGAAAATGAGTACACACGACTTCACGAACGAGCGTTCCTTGCACTCACCGCGTACATAGCGTATATAACACCAACACTTCCTCATGAAACTAAGGAAGAATATAAACTCACTGCGCTCCTTCAAACGGGAGATCCAGAATTCCCAGAAATATTACTTACGGGACAGCTCGATCGGCTCGACTTTGATACTGACGGAAAGCTCGTCTGTGTCGTCGATTACAAATCGGGGAAGGCGAGGACACGTGGCTACATTGAGGGAACAACCAAGGATTCAAATGGTGACTACAAACGACAGCTTACTTTTTACGCCCTCCTTCTCTCGCTTCAGGAAGATACTAGGCTTCATTCAAAAGAAGGGCTACTTTCGTTTGTCGAAGCAGACGAGAAAGGAAAAATACACGAAGAAGCGTACACGATAACTGATGCTGAAATCGAAGAACTCAAGAAGGAAATTATTCGCGTGGCTCTTGAAATAGTACACGGCGCGTTTTTAAACGCGCCGTGTGACCCTGCTGCTTCTGACTATTGCCACCTCGTGAGTGAACTCAGGAAATCCCGCGATTGAGATTTGAAGAAAACAAAATTGACATAGTTAAAACATGTAATAATCTCCAATTGGAGCACCGATATGCATCACACGGTATTAACGGAAGTGGAAATGCTCTACCAGATCAACTGCCTCCGAATCAATGCACTCGGGGAAGTGTTGGCCAGGTAATCAGACCTTCATGTTCAAAAACCCGCGACTCTGTCGCGGGTTTTTTGTATCTGCTTGGATGAGAGGCGTTATTTCCAATTTAACTTTCGAGTTGCCTCAGCATTGTCTCTACCATTTGTTTAACTGTCTCGTAAGGCTGTGCACCATTAATGATGCCTTGCTGGTCTCCAACAATGAGGAGTGAGTATGGGGTCCCTTGTGCACCAGCCTTTTGAGCCGCAATTACTGCTTGTCCTACTGTCTCAGCATGCTTTCCGCTGTTGTAGCAGAGTTCAAACTGATTCTTGTCGACGCCTGCAGCAACTGCAAATTCTGACATACGGGTTATATCCGTTGGTGCAATACTTTTAAGTCCGCCGCTCTCGTTATATTCAATTGTGCGGGAGTTATAGACTGCGTCAGTAAATTTCCAGAACGCTTCATTACCTTTAAGTTCTGCAACACACTCAGATGCTTCAGAAATTTTTGGTGCGTTTGGATGGAGCTGCACAATGGGGAATTGACGATACACCCACATAACTTTTCCACCTGCACCGTAGTCAGCCATGATCCTAGTCATTGTGTCATGAAACACTCGACAGTATGGGCAGTCAAAGTCGGAGTATTCAACAATTTGGATTGGTGCGTTCGGATTACCGCGGATGTGATCCTTTTCAGTGATAGGCGCCACTTCAACCTCTGGAGTGACCTGCGTATCAGTGCCGCCAGGAACAATAGGAGTTGGCGTACCAGTGCTTTTTCCACTAAAGAAAATTGCAGCTGCAATAAGTGCTGCAGCTATAACAATTGCAATTGGGATTCCTAGATTATTTCCTCTTGGCGCGGCGTACTGTGTTTGTGGCCCTCCTTGTGATTGATCTCCTTCCATGCTGCTAGAAAAATTATGCGGGTGTGATACCCAATTATTAATTGCTTATGCATAAAAGTATACCATAACGCTTTTTTTGCCATGGTATACTCGAATAATATGGACATATCTGCTGCGCTTATTCTTGGGCTGGTTCAAGGAATAACAGAATTTCTCCCCGTCTCTTCCACTGGGCACCTCATTCTCACGCATGCAGTCCTCGGAGTCGAAGATGCGAATGCCTTAGCGTTTGACGCAATGCTTCACCTCGCAACTGCGCTTGCAGTCATTGTGTATTATTTTGATGAGCTCTTTATACTCGCTCAGTCACTCCTTCGAAAGTGGGGAAGATTGCCAACGAATGAAAAGGATATAGTCCTCATTAAAGCCATTGCGGTTGCCACCATTCCCGCGGCGGTCCTTGGCTTTCTACTGGAGTCAACCATGGAAACGTGGTTTCGAAATCCGCTCCTCGTCGCGCTCGTCTTGGTACTGGGCTCAATATTTTTCATGTATGTGGAATATCGGTATCAAAATACGAATGCCTCACAAAACATCGATACTAAGATGGGGCTCAAAATCGGATTCTTTCAGTCCCTGGCACTTATTCCCGGCATGTCCCGTTCTGGAGCATCGATTGCAGGAGGTATGTTTTTAGGACTCACTCGTGTGGAAGCAACCCGCTTCGCATTTCTTATTGCGGTGCCCGTGATTCTCGGTGCCGGACTTAAGAAGTCTATTCAACTTATTGCATCTGATATGCCCGTTGATTGGTTACCTATTCTAGTTGGGGCTCTTACTGCATTTACGGTTGGTCTTTTTGCTATTCATTTCATGATTTCGTTCATTCGAACGCACACCCTCTGGCCGTTTATTTGGTATAGGATTATTCTTGCCGGTTTTGTCGTATTCGTGGTCTTTTTCGGGTAGGTCTCTTACATTGTATTGAAGGAATAGTATTTTTAAAACGGAAGGGAATGGGTCATTGAGTGCGCTTCTCCAGGAATCCAATGCTTAGTTTCAATGGGGACTTCTCTCTTCTTGTGTCCTTCTTTCACAAAGACTTTTTTGTTTGTGAGCATGTATTCAAAAAGTTGCTTCGTAATTTCAACATCCTTTTTGCAATATTTTAAAATTGAAGCAATATCTCCTTCACGCCACCATTTGATTGCTTGGAGTCCGTTTGCACTTTTCTTTGTCCCTAAAGTAGCCTGCGCAACAAGATCGAGGCGCACTCGTTTTCCAAATGCATTTTTTATATCTTCAAGAAGATCAATGCTTTTTATGAGGTTGAGGTCACCCGGGTAATACTTATTAAGAAGGGGAATGTCGAAATGGTTACTGTTGTACCCGACAAGTACTTCGGCACGTTCAATTACTGGCCAGAGCTTATGGAGCTCCTCATGCGTTGCAGATGTATAGCTATCGGATTCAGAATCGTACACACATCCAACGGAGATATCGAGATCTGCTGGATTAGCGGAACCGACCTCGTTAAACGTATTTTGCGTCTCCAAGTCAAAAACAACGTATCGCATACTACACAAAATTATTGAACACTTTTTACGAGCACCTCAAGTGATCCACTCTGTTCAGTTCCATCTGCAAGTCGTTTCAGCGTGTATTTTTTTGTCGTGTGTTCGGTTTCGCCGAGTACGAGTACATAGGTTGAGCCGTTCTCACCCGCGCTGCTAATTTTCTTTCCAAGCTTTCTTTCGCCAAAGTCGACAGATGCGGAGACACCAGCTGTCCGAAATTCCTGAGCAATTCTTTCTCCTTCGAGGCTGTATACAGATTCCATTGGAATCACCACAACCGTTGGCGCAGTAGTTTTTACGCGACCATCAAGGAGTCCGTGTGTTTCGAGAAAATCACGCATGGTTACGTCTCCCATTCCAAATCCAATACCAGAAACCGGATCCTCACTAAAGAGCGACGTGAGGTTATCGTAGCGTCCTCCGCCAATCAGTGAACGTGTGTTCTCTTTGTCAGTATCAAAAAGCTCAAACACCGTTCCGGTGTAGTAATTGAAACCGCGAACGATCGATGTGTCGTAGATGGTGTTCGTAATCCCTAGTGTACGAAGTCCTTCACGTATCGCCACAATTTCCTCAGGTTCGGTTTCAGGGAGTACAAACTCTGGTCCTGCAATCACTTTGAGCTTTGCTGTAAACTCTTCTGCAGGCATTTTCTTTTTTCGATCGATGAGTGCATTCGTATCACGAATTTGTTCAGAGGTGAGTCCGTGCGCTGCATAGACTGCATTTTGCACCTTTCGGCTATTTATATGAATTACAAAATCATCTGTGTGTGCGCCAAACTCGGTGAGAACATGATAGGCAAGTGAGATCATCTCAACATCAGCTGCTACGGAATCAATACCAAAGAGATCACAGTTTAGTTGCCAGTGTTCACGGAGTCTGCCACGCTGAGGGCGTTCATATCTAAAAAGGTTTGGAATTGAATACCAGCGTACCGGGAACGAAAGATCACGGCGTTTCGAAGCGATCATACGCGCGACGGTGGGGGTCATTTCAGGTCGCAATGTCACTTCTCGTTCGCCACGATCAATAAAGGTATATGTCTGTTCATTTACGAGTTCAGCATTTTCAGCACCCTTACTCCGATACAACTCAGAAGGTTCAAGTACGGAAGCATCATAGCGCTCATAGCCAAACGACTCAGCAGTCTTTGCCCATGTATCAAAAATATAGCGTTGTATTGCCGCATCACGTGGGTAAAAATCCCGCGTGCCTTTATAGGGTTCCGTCCCTAATTTTTTCTCCATACTATGAGCTAGATTGTACGTGAGACGCTTCGTGCTTACAAGCTATGAAGGAGCGTAATTAGACTTCCATTTGTCGTTCACGATGCACGACAACATTCGCCATCACTGAGTCTGAAGCCTTCAATATAAGTGCTTTGAGTTCACGAGGCTGTGGGAGGCCAGATACTTTAAAGTCCCAGTTTTCTGTTCCTGCGGTCTGTGCTTTGAGAGATCCAAAATCGAGGAAGGTAGCGATGATACCAATGATTTCAACATTGAGGTCTTGAAGACGTTCGAGTCTGAAACTTGAAATGCTGCGGTTAAAAAGCCCGCGTTGGTCAATCGCGATAATTCGCTTGTTTGTCAGAATCCACAGATCGAGATAATAATTCGTCCAAATATTAAACAACACCATCCAGAGAATAAGGAGCCACGTTGCAGTGAGTGCTGTTGCAAGTGCGCCATTAATTTCGGGAAGTGTGCCTTCGAAGCTTGAACCAATGTATGCAATGAGTGGAAAAAGTACGAGTGGCATGAGCCCTGCAATAAAAATTCCAAACACTTTTGAGGCAAGAATGAACCAGTGCTTCCGCACTTTTGTCAGTATTGTTTCGTCAGGCTCCAATTGTATTTTTTCCATTAACATACCTAGACAAAATAGAGTGTACTAGCAATTGTAATAAGTAACGCAGCGCCACCCATGAGAAATACAGCGAGAGCTGTTACTGCTACCTTCTTATCCTCACCATAATTGATCCAGTGAAAACCAAGAAAGAGTGCTTGGATGACAAAAACAAGTGCGAGGACATAAAAAATCCCTTGAATGCCCATACCGATCATGTCAGAAAGTGGGAGTGCCTGCATGATTCTCATTGTGACACGGCTTTTCCCTCCGTGCGAGTAAGGCGTGTGTATCGGGGCGTCTCGTATTGGTCATTCAACGTTTGAGCGATAAAGCCAGTTTTCTTTGCAAGAGCAAGAATAAGTCGCACCTGCTCAGGTTCATGTTCTATATATAGGACTCCAGTGGGTGTGAGGTGAGCACTTGCGCCTACTATAATCTTTTTTATAAGTGACATGCCATCCTTGCCGCCATAGAGGGCGATGTGTGGCTCAAATGCACGAACACTTTGTTCTGTTCGATCAGTCGCCGGATCGATGTAGGGCGGATTTGAAAGTATTACATCATAGGAACCACTGACCTCCGTAAACAAATCACTCACGATATAGTGAGCGCGATCTCCGGCAATTCCGTTTTCTCGCACGTTTTTTTGAATCGTAGGAATATGACGTACCTCGCTTTCTACAAAATCCACGTGCGCCCTAGGGCACGCTGCGAGTACTGCAACTCCAATGCAGCCGGATCCCGCGCATAGATCAAGGACGCGAAGGGGTCGCGACTCGGATTTCATATCTCCGAGCACTCTTTCTACCCAAAACTCCGTTTCTGCCCGTGGAATAAGGGGGTGGGAATCGAGGTAAATTTTGGTATGAAGAAATGGCACGTGCCCAATCACGTATGCAAGCGGCTCTCCTTGTTTCAGCCGTTGCAAATCAAGTGCGAATGCTTTTTCATTTTCCTCTGTGAGGCGGCCCCCATACTTTTCCTCACAGAGCCAGAGGGCTTCCTTACTCATAGTAGTGCGACTATACGATGGATTCTCATTTTATGCTATGCTCATCCTCATGAACACGACTGACAACATGCTCGTTATCGATCATTTGACCAAAAAATATGACGACAAGGTCGCGGTCGATGACCTGTCTCTCACTATTAAACGAGGGATGTTTTTTGGGCTTTTGGGTCCAAACGGAGCGGGGAAGTCAACGACTATTAAATGCATCACGGGAATTGGAAGAATCACCTCAGGAAAAATCCTGGTAGATGGACTTGATGTTGAAAAGGATTACAAGGAGGCGAGGGGCAAAGTAGGGCTTTCACCACAAGATTTCAATGTGGATTTTTTTGGCACCTGTGAGAAAAATCTTGATTACATGGCGGGCTACTATGGTATTCCAAAGGCAATACGTGAGAAACGTACCAACGAACTCCTCAAACGATTTGATCTCGAAGAACATCGACACAAATCATTCGATAAACTTTCAGGTGGTCTGAAGCGACGTCTCGTATTGGCACGTGCACTGGTGAATGAGCCAGTACTTCTTATTCTTGATGAGCCAACAGCGGGTATTGATGTTGAGCAACGCCATGCACTGTGGGGCTATTTGCAAGAATTGAATGCAGCGGGGACGACGATCATTCTCACGTCACACTATCTCGAAGAGGTAGAACATCTCTGTAGCGATATTGCGATTATCAATCATGGAAAGATTGTTGCAGAGGGGACAAAGGAAGAATTTATTAAAGACGGTTCTTCACTTGAGGAAAAATATCTTGAGATAACTAAGACGTCAGCAACACCGGTATGAAACACATAAATTGGATAGGCCTATACACCATGGTCCGACGTGAAGTCGAGCGTACGATGCGTGTGAAAGTGCAAACGCTTGTATCCCCGGTTATGTCGGCAGCCTTGTATATCTTTATTTTCGGTCAAGTCATCGGAACAAAAATTGAGGATATTATTGGCGTACCATACATCACCTTTGTGTTTCCTGGTATTCTCATGCTCTCCGTTATCAATGCAGCCTTTGCATCGAGTTCAAGTTCGCTCTACTTTGCGCGTTTCATTCACTCTGTAGACGAGCTTCTTGTTGCTCCGTTCTCATACCTTGAAATGGTCTTTGGGTTTATGTTTGGCGCAATGATGCGGGGTGTAATGGTTGCTATTCTGATTATTCTCGTAGGGCTTGCCTTTGGCGCAGTGTCGCTCGCTAACCCATTCGCATTCTTCTTCTACATCATCGCCATATCAGGCATTTTCTCCGCGCTCGGCATGCTCGTCGCGCTCTGGGCACAGGGATTTGAACAGCTCTCGTCCCTCAACACCTTTGTGATTACGCCGCTCACATACTTGGGAGGAATTTTTTATTCGATCACGATGCTCCCTGCATTTGCCGAGACACTCACTAAACTCAATCCGTTCTTCTATTTTGTTGATGGTATTAGAAGTTCAATGATTGGTGTGAGTGAGGCGAATACAACTTTTGGACTTTTCCTTATATTGGCACTTTTCGTAGGACTCACGACGCTCATTGTGCACCTTTTCTATATTGGGTGGCGCATTCGATCGTAATCTTCTCAAGGTTAGTCACAGATTTCTTTTTACAAGGAGTGCCATGTTCTGTCATTATGATAATGAAGGCACAGTTCATTGATTTTTCTGTTCACACTCAAGGGAGGTCAAGATGGTCTATCTAGCGTTGGTTTTGTCGCTTCTTTCAGCTACGAGTCTGGTGTGGGCCACAGTACCTACTCAGATGTTGTTCCCGCAAAACATTCGCAGTGATCTTGCGGCACATATGATGAGTACGGAAGAAAGGAGGCATCAGGAAGCTGTGGCACTCCGGGAGCTTTCCGCAGCGTTTGTGTGGGAAGCCGAGGCCCATGATAGTTACGTGGTGCGACGTGGGCTTCTCACGGAGGCAATGATCGAAGCCAAAAAAGCACGAAACCTGATAAACCGCCTACCCAATCTAGAACGCGTGGAGCCCCGCCTCGTACGTGATATTGAGTGGATCGAGGACCAGGAACGGGAAGCTAAAATCAGGTTCCATCTCAATGAGTTTTGGGAGGTACTGAAAAAGTATGGAACACAGAAGGCGCAGGTGCACATGGAAGACGCCAAGTGGATCATGCAGTTCGTGAAAACGGAACGGTCTCAGCGATTGCTTTCTGGAGTGATCGCGGAGAATGAAAAGGAAACGGAAGAATGGAGGAAGAACGGATGGGTGAAGTAATAAAACCCGGAAGCGCTACGCCGCGCTTCCGGGTTTTAAAATGCACAAATCTTTTCAATCTGGGTAATATCACATGCTACACTTATCCGTATGCGCGACAACACTGACCTCTACACTATCGTCAAAGGTCTTATGCAATCCGGGAAGGGGATCTTGGCTGCTGATGAGAGTGATGCGACTGCAGGGAAACGACTTCAAATTGCAAACCTACCCAATCAGACAGGAAATCGTCAGGATTTTCGTGAGATTTTATTTACCGCGCCTGGCATTGAGGAGTTTCTTTCAGGAGTTATTCTCTATGATTCTACGCTTCGTGAATCTACAGATCAGGGCGTGCCATTTGCGGACGTGCTTACTGCGCGAGGGATTATTCCTGGTATAAAAGTTGATCAGGGAACTGTTCCACTCCCAAACTTTCCTGGAGAAGTGGTGACGCAGGGGCTTGATAATCTATCGATGCGCCTTCGTGAGTACTACGAACTCGGTGCGCGCTTTACGAAGTGGCGCGGTGTGATAACGATTGATGAAAGCATCCCGACTGACGAAGCGCTCAAACTCAATGCTGCGGTATTTGCACAGTATGCGCTCCTCGTACAGGAAATCGGCATGGTGCCGATTGTAGAACCTGAAGTTATTTTTTCAGGAAAGCATTCAATTCGTCGCGCTGAAGAAGTCACGACACGCACACTCCAAATTTTGTTTCATGCCCTGAATCAGTACCGAGTGGATCTTAAGGGACTTATTCTCAAATCGAGTATGGTGCTCGCGGGCGACACGGCTACGCCACCGTCTTTGCCTGACGAGGTTGCGACTGCAACACTCCGCACGTTTCATTTAGGAGTACCGCGCGAAGTTGGAGGGATTGTATTTCTATCCGGTGGGCAAACCGCAAAGCGTGCGACAGAGAATCTGCAAGCAATTGCAAGTATGGGTGAACAACCCTGGCCCATTACATTTTCATACTCACGTGCAATTGAAGAACCATTTCTCGTTGCGTGGCAGGGGAAGCCAGAAAATATTCCACAAGCACAAAAAGTGCTGCTCCATCATGTACGAATGAATGCGTTGGCTCAGCTCGGCAAATACGACCCGGCACGAGACAAAACCCAAAAGTAATACACGCAAAAATACACTACCTCCTTTGTCGCCTTCGTCATTCAAACAGTCACCATATTTGTATATGGCTCCTGTTTTCATTCCTCGGCTTCGCGGATCTTGTGTATTTTTGCGTGTGTTTTCTCGTGGATCTGAAGTGGTGAATTTAAAACAAAAACCCCGCACTTCGTGCGGGGTTTTTGTTACTTCTTTTCTTTGTAAATTGTGTGCTTTTGCGCGACTGGGTTGAATTTCTTGAATTCAAACTTCTTGTCTGCATGCTTTCGCTTGTTCTTCCGAGTGTAATAGACATGCCCCTTACCAACGCCCTTAGCGTCGCCCACGGAGACTAGTCGTATGAGGTTGTTTTGTGACATAACGGGGAGATAGTACCAGAAATGTGAGCTTGGGTCAATTGGCTCTCTAACGGTACTTTTTAGCCCAAAAACCCCAGAATCTTGTCACAGGAACGTACTTTCCAACGGTTGTCCTATGGATGGAATACGCTAGCGCGCACGTCCCCAGATCTTTAGCTATCTCTTCTGCAAGTGTACGCATGTACGTTCCAGATGATGCGATACAAGTCATGCGTGCCAGCTGGAAATGAAGCGGTGTTGCCCTAGATTCTAAAAATGCCTTCCAATCTGCGCGAACATCCTTACGGCGGAAATCGTTACCCAGCTCTTTCGAAGCCTCAGTTACCTTTGGAATGGTTTCAATTTTTTCTGACGCTGTACGGTAGACTTCTTCTTTTGAAATCGTGCGGATGTTAACTACATGCAGTTTGTAAATCCGAGAGGTTTTTGTTGGGATCGTAATTTCATTCAGTCGATTCTCGAGTGTCCACACATGGAGTGGTTTTCCGTGCACGGTCTTTGATGAGAAGTGTGGGTAGGGAAGGGTGATAGTGCCCACGAGATTTCGTACTGTACTTCCGAGTTCGTTTTCAGTCATCTTTCTCGCTTCGCAAAAGTCGAGACGCCCTAAAACATCCCCCGTATCAGAATGTACTCCAAAGAGAATTTCAATCTGGTACTCCTTATCGAGTTCGTGATATTTTTCCTGCACTTTGCATTCGTCTCCTATTAAGACGAGGAGTGTACCCGAAGCCATTGGGTCAAGTCTCCCCGCATAGGCTAGAGGTACATCGTTTGTAACATTCTCTGTTTGCCTAAAGCGTTCGAGCGCTTGGAGGGGTGTTTCCCCGACACTTTTTTCTATAGTACCAAATCGTTCCATATACACACCTTACAGGTAATTTTAAAATTTAAAACGCCCGGCTGTCGTAATGACAGGCGGGCGTTCGATGGATCAAGGACTGCTTTAACTGATGCTACTTCAAGTGGCAGGGGACGATCCTCCACCGCTCATCCAGGTGATCTCCACGATTGTTCTTCGATTCCCGTTGGAGTCGTGCTTTCCCCTTGAGGTGGATCTTAGCTAGCTGCATCGCCTCAGCGATGGCCATAACCTGTGGCCATTTCGGCGAACCGCTGAATACCAGCACCGTGTAGTGCTCGCGTTTTTCGAAGTGGAAAGCTTGAGACGAGGGCAAATTAACCCTTTTCCATTCAGCATCCACAAGTTCCCGAATTACCGCTTTGCACTCGACCAAATCGACCGGTCGCCTCGCCTTCTTTGGAGCTGCAATAGGAGGGGGTTCCCCCATCGTCGCGCGTGCTCCAGCCGCTACCGAATTTCCGGCACCTTGTCCTGCGTTCTGTTTAGACTCAAAAGTCATTATTCTACCCCTGTAAGACGGTTGTTTTCAAAAACTACGCATGGGTACTGCTACTTCCGTGTTTGATTGTACTACACAAGTGTACATTGTCAATCTATTACGTAGGATATTGAAAATAAAAAAGCCGCCGTCCTTAGAAAGCAACGGCAGCTTTCGTCAGGTCGGCGGCGTTACTTCACGCGGTTGTTATTTGGAGCAATGATGCCCTTGCCGTCGGGCATCGACGAAATGACGATCTGCTTCGTAACTCCGGCGAAGGCGAGCACTGGCGCAGTGTAGGGAATCCCGCTTGAAAAAGCAAAATGCCCTTCGAGCTGGAGGAAGTCCCCAATGAACTGCCCCCCCGAGTTGAATACCGGCCGTGAGCCTGTAACAACCCAGACAAGAGATCCTTCGTCGATCTGCTGCGAGCCGGCATAGGAGCCGTCGCACTGATTTTGGAAGGACACCTCGGCGTAGTTCAGCCACTTTATGTGCGACACCAGCCTGGTCTCGCAGTACACCTGCTGTGGCACTTCCACGCGGGTGCTGCCTTTCTTGGCCGACACTTTCGACATTTCCGGCGGCGTGGCCAGAATGTAGTCGCGAACGACGACTTCGCCGTTCTCGAACATCTTCACCTGCGCCGCGTCGGTTACGCCGACAAGCATGGTCATAAGTGCAAGGAAACCAAAGATCCAATTTTTCATCACTTCTCCCTGTGGAGGATGGGTAGGGCGGAATGCACTACCTCTACTTTTATTATAGCATCAAATACATTTAAAGTCAAGTAGCGAAATGGAGTATTTTTCGTATTTATAGGGAGAGCTTATACAGGAACATAATAGCAAAGTGTATCCATCGGCTTTAAAATGACATCTTATCCTTCATGTAAAGGTGGCCAGAAAATAATGAGCGTAGCGATTATGTTTTCTGAGTCCGTCGGAACGCGCTTCCAAAATGCCTCGTTCCGACGCATCTGTCCTGCTTATGGTGTAATAATTTCTTACTGTAAGAGCTCAAAAATAATATCGTCCTTACTAGTATGACTTCAACAACAATGACACATTTTCGAATTGGATTCCTTATAGCCATTTTTTTGACACTCGGTTTAGTAGTTCCAGGAGAGACTCACGCAGCTACCAGCACCACTACCTTCGATGTCGGTGGATGGATTCCATATTGGCGTGATTCCGAAGGTATTAAAGATGCTCGAAAAAATATTAAAGATCTAGATACAGTATTTCCATTCTCATACGTCATCACTTCAGATGGTGGCGTGAAGGATCTCGCGGATATGCAGAGTTCTGAGTGGAAGAGATTTGTAACATTTGCACAAGAGAAGAATGTAAAAGTAATTCCAACAATTATGACGAGTGATGGTGCACTTCTGCACACAATCCTAAGTAATGAAGAGCTTCGCAAAAAACATATTACTGCAATCGTCGATATGGTGAAGAAGGGTAAGTATGACGGTGTCGACATTGACTATGAAGGGAAGAAGAAAGAAACGAAAGATTATTTTTCACTGTTTCTCAAAGAACTAAATGCAAAGCTTGGAAAGAAAATCCTTACGTGTACGATTGAAGCGCGCACACCGCCCGAGTCGTTGTACCGAGAAGTGCCCACTGTCATTAATTACGCAAATGATTTCAAAGCGATTGCAAAGTATTGTGATCGAGTGGAAATCATGGCGTATGATCAACAGCGCGCTGATATCAAGTTAAATGATGCCCGGAAAGGCACGCCGTACGTTCCAGTCGCAGATCCTGATTGGGTAGAGAAGGTAATTAAGCTTGCGCTCAAGGACATTCCGAAGGAAAAAATTGTACTTGGGGTCCCGACCTATGGACGACTCTGGCTCGTGACTGCAGCTCCTGAATGGTATCAAAGTTATCAGGTTGTGGGCGCAGTAAATATGCCAGCCATCGAAAAGATCGCTAAGCAGTACAACGCAACCTCAAGTCGCAATAGTGCAGGTGAACTCAGTTTTACGTATGCTCCCACTACTACGATGTTTGCAATTCCCAGTTCTATAAAAGCGCCGAAGGGAACTGAGCCCGGCAACATTGCTGCAGCACGTGCGCTCGCATACGCCACAAAGACAGGGAAGAACATAGTTTTTTATCTCGCCTGGTACAGCGATGCGCACGCAATTGAAGATAAAATAGATCTTGCGAAGGAGTATGGGTTAAAGGGTATTGCGCTCTTTAAGATTGATGGGGAGGAGGATAAAAGGATCTGGTCTATCATCAAATAGAATCTCGCTCCATGTTTCAGTGTACCTAAGAGCGAATAATTCTATTTAAATTTTTTCAGGATGTAAGCCAACTTGAGTAGGTTTTAGATGCTTTTTAAGTCTCCGATATTCACGATCGATAATGTAGGCGATACCAAGGTCTACAATAATAATAAGTACGAGGATGAGTGAATGTGTGTGAAAAACTCGGTACATCTCATAGATCACAAAGATCACAATGAGCAAGATGGTAAGTGGATATGCCCATAAGATCCGCTTGAGAAGTGCGATAGAAAGAAAGACTTCAACAGAGCCCCAGAACAGAAGGTAAATTGCTAGGAAATACGTAACAGTAAATGAATGGTCATTTACAAGATTGTAGATGAATTGAAAGAGCGCGTCACTCGGGTCCTCCGTAATCTCATGGGACATGAGTCCAATAAGTAAATCTGTAAATGGAGTCCCAATAAATTTAAGGAGAGTAAGACCAAGGAGAATTCGGAGGGATCCGTACCCAATTCGAAGCCACGTTGCTACGCGAAAGAATAGTGAGAGTACCTGCTCATCTTTGAGCGTAATTTCAGTATTAAGATCCATGAGTATTGAGTATAACAGTGCAAGGTGGTTGAACAAACAAAAACCCCCTTCATATTGAAGGGGGTTTTTGTTTGTTCAAAGTAATTATCGAACGAATGTGAGAGCCTTACCAACTTCCTTTCCACGACCAGTGCGGCCGATACGGTGAATGTAATCCTCGTATGTTGCAGGGAGGTCGTAGTTGATAACATGCGAGATGTTATCAACGTGGATACCACGTGCAGCGACGTCAGTCGCGACAAGTACCTTCGCGTGACTATCCTTGAATGCCTTAAGTGATCTTTGGCGCTGTGAGTGTGACTTATTTCCGTGAATAGAATCAGCTTTGATGCCGTGCTTTGAAAGCTGTTGTGCAAGCTTTTCAACACTGTGCTTCATTGCGCCAAATATGAGTACACGCTTAAAGCTTGGATCTTGCAGCAAATTCGTAAGTGTCTCGAATTTGTCATGGTCGCCATAGCGCACCACGTCTTGTTCGACAGAGTTCGTAATATCCTGCTTTTTAACAGAAATAGTTACAGGGTTTCGAAGGAAATCGTTCACGAGGCCCTCGATATCCTTACCCATTGTTGCAGAGAAGAAAAGAGTCTCACGATCCTTTGGTGTACCTGAAAGAATCTTCTTCATATCGTGAATGAATCCCATGTCAAGCATGCGATCAGCCTCATCGAGTACCACGGTGGTAACGAGGTGCGGTTTAATATCCTTTCGCTCAATGAGATCAAGAACACGACCTGGAGTTCCAATAATGAAGTGGTTCTTTCGCTTTAAGCCACTAATCTGAGGACGAATACTTGTACCACCAACACACACGGTTGAGTACATCTTCATTCCTTTAGCGATCTTGTGGAGCTCAGCTTCAATTTGAAGCGCAAGTTCACGTGTTGGCGTAAGGATAAGGGTAAGTCGATTATATTCCCGCAAAGTCTTATCAATAAGAGGGATGAGAAAGGCTGCAGTTTTACCAGTTCCGGTGTTCGCAAGTCCAATTACATCTTTATTTTGAAGAATGTGTGGAATAATTTGATCTTGAATAGGTGTGGGGATAGTAAGTCCTGAAGAGGTTACCGCGAATGCGAGTTTTTTATCAAGTCCAAATTCAGTAAAGGTATGTGTCGGTATGAAGATTTCTGTCTCCACCGGCTTCGCTGGATTCTTATTAATAAATTGCGAGACATCGAATGTCTTTTGGACACGTCCTCCACCACGTGTATTTTGTGGGCGATGCGTAAAAGGTCTACGTCCGCCACCTGTAGAGGGGCGTCGTCCTTCGCTCCGACCTCCGGCATCTCCGGAATATGGTCGACTTTGGCTACTAGTATGGGGTGATCTTCGAGGTCCGCTACGGCGAACAGAAGATGAGTGCCGGGCCGGCCGGTTCATTGAATTTTGCATTAGTTTTGTGTTTAGGGCTGTGCAGGTAATTAAATCGAAACTGAAGTTCGTACCTCAAGAGCCCTACACGAGTATCTTAAGTTGTGTATATAGTAATATACTTTGGTCTGAAAGTCAAATTTTGTCCCGTGGGTGGAAATGAGCTGTATTTGCTACTATGAGGGTGTATGTTCTCTTCAAGAGAAAATGAACCTTTGAGTGCCATCACACATTTTGTGGGTATGCTACTTTCTATTGCGGGCCTCGTACTTCTCATTGTCGTTGCCGCAAAACAGGGTACAGGAATACATGTTGTGGCGTTTTCGATTTTTGGTGCCACCATGCTTATTCTGTATCTAGCAAGTACGGTCTATCACTTTGTCTGTTCGACAAAAGTGCGCACCAAACGGATCTTTAAGATTATTGATCACGCTGCAATTTATTTGCTTATTGCAGGTACGTACACCCCCGTGGCACTTATCGTGTTGCCCCCAGGATGGGGTTGGGCAATATTCGGGCTTATATGGCTCTTTGCCACACTCGGTATGCTGATCAAAATCACACAGATGCAAATCCCTGCATGGGTATCCGTAGTGCTCTATCTGCTTATGGGGTGGCTCATTGTTATTGCGTTCGTGCCCCTCTCCCACAGCCTTCCTGGTGCTGCGATGTTCTGGTTAGTGCTCGGGGGATTATTGTATACGCTCGGTGCCATCTTTTTTGCACTCGATAAGGCTATCCCACGTTCGAAATGGTTCGGCATGCACGAAATTTTTCACATCTTTGTGATGCTTGGCAGTTTTGCGCACTATTGGATGATGTTTCGCTATGTCGTGTATATACAGTAATGCGGCTTTTAAAAGCGTGCCTAGTATCCTATAGTTAGTACTATGTTAACCCAATTCATGGCGCAGCCCGAGTTTATTTTCATTATTAATCTCCTCCTCTGCGCGGTCGCGGGGTTTGTTGTGGGGTATGAGCGAGAGCTACGTGGGAAAGATGCAGGAATTAGCACGCACACACTCGTAATGATGGGTGCAATGCTTTTCACATACCTTTCAATGCTAGTGGATCCAGCGTCTACATCTCGCATTGCAGCTCAGGTAGTTACCGGTATTGGATTTCTTGGTGCTGGACTCATTATTAAAGATGGAGGAAATGTAAAGAATCTCACCACCGCCGCAAGTCTCTGGTTTGGTGCGGCAATTGGTATGGCGTTTGGGTATGGCTTCTATATGGTTGGAGTGCTTTCAACGATCGCGTGCGTAATAATTCCACGCATTCCACACATCAATACTAAAAAGGATGAAGCCAAGCATTGATACGCATGTGTAGTAGAGACAACAAAAAATCCTCTTGCGAGGATTTTTTGTTGTCTCTAATTTGCTAGTAAACGTTAGTTAAGTGGGCAGTTATGTTCTGCCGTGTACGCAGCCTTAGCTGCTTCGAAGTCCCCATTCGGATTGGTGTCTTGGAAGAGATCGATAACTTCACCCGTTGTCATGCCACTATCGAGGGCTGAAGCATTGAGAAGTGCTCCAACTGCTGCTCGTGCAAGGGAAGTGATACCACCACCATTGCCTTCAAGAACTTGAAGTAGTGTTGGATTGGTTACAGGCATTGGCTTGCCTTTTGCGCTCCAGAGAATCGTGATACTTTCTCCAAAGACTGTTGAGAAGAGATCAGTTGGTGCGTAAGTAACCCAGCTATCAAAGTGCTGTGATTGCTTCCAGTATCCTGGAGAACAATACTGTACTTCAACGATCTCAGTGTTAGTGATTGTACATGTTTCCGTTTCACCAGGGCTTACTACGACGCCAGTACAGGTGTTTGAAGTCTGTGTCCAGCCAGTTGGAATTGTTTCAGAAACGGAGTAGGTACCCGGGGTTACTTCGTACGTCTTACTGTTTGCGTCAGTGACTGTACCAGCTCCGCCTCCTGTAATGGTGCCGTTACCGGTTGCCATGATAGAGAAGGTAGTTGATGCTCCTGCTGGAAGAGTTACTTTATCAACAATGAGCGTACCGCGTTTTGTGTTCGTAATAACGCAGGTCTCAGTTTCACCCGCAGACACTACTACATTTGTACAGGTGTTTGAAGTCTGATTCCATCCGTCAGGAATTGTCTCAGTTACTGAGTATGTTCCTGCGGTAACAGAATAGCTTTTATCAGTGTCGTCTGAAATCATTCCAGCGCCACCTCCCGTGATGCTACCTGTTCCTGTCGCCATAATACTGAAGTCGGTGTCATCGCCTGCAGGAAGGGTAGTCTTCTGTACTATGAGTGTTCCACCCTGAAGGGTATTCGTGAATGTACATGTCACAGTCTCCCCAGCGCCTACATCAAGGCTTCCAGGAGTTTCTCCCTGATCACATACTGCGCTTGTCTGTGTCCATCCACTTACAGGAGTTTCTGAGAGGGTATATGCACCTGGTGCAACAACCTGATTATTTGGAGTTGCTGTGTCTGTGAGTGAAAAACCATTAAATCCTGTGCCTGTTGTGGTGAATGCAAAGGATTGTGTGCTTCCCGCTGGGTCAGTTACTTTATCCACAATGATTCGGCCATCTTGTGTATTAGTGAATGTACACGTCACCGTCTCACCGTTTTGGAGTGAAATGTTTCCAGGTGTTTCTGTGTCTTGGTTTGAAGACACACAGGTCGCACTCGATTGCGTCCATCCACTAGGAAGTGTTTCTCCCACTGAATATGTGCCCGCATTGAGTGTTTGATCATTTGGTGCCTGAGTGTCGGTCAGTGTGAAGTTAGTGTAACCCGTTCCTGTAGCGTTGAAGCTAAATGTCGTTGTAGCTCCGGAAGGATTTGTTACTTTATTAACAATAATGTGTCCAGGCTCGGTTACAGTGACTCGAGATGATCCAGAGCCAGAACCTTCAACACCGCTCGTCTGTGCAGTGAAGCGAACGCGGGCAAGTTGCGATGTTTGCATTCCTGCTGCTACGCTTGCATCGACATCAACACCGTCAATGACGTTTACTGCGAAGTCGATGATGCAGGTAGCTGCTAAGCCACCCACATTACTTGGTCCAAGCACAACGGGTGTATTCGGCGTGAACTGGACTTCACCAGTGGTCGCATTTGGAGTACCGATAGTGAAAGTCGTTCCCGCACACGCTGTACCCGCACGTCCTGTCGCGGGGCCAACTACCTGGAATACTCCAGGATCAACCTGACCTCCTGAGCAGATTGCAGAGATGTCATCTCCACACGATGGGGTGTGAAATATGTCGGTGACAAGGACTGTTTCAGTACTTTGGGGTGCAGTTGAGTTGTTTGTAATCTGCAGACTTACAGGGACAGTCGTGCTACCCACTGCAACAGTTGTTGGATATGTGGGTCCTGTACTACCAGCAACACCTGCATACGCTATGAATGCCATGAAGAGCACTCCTATTGCTGCTAGTGATATGACTGATTTAGGAATCGATAATCTGTTTATAAATGTAGCCATAATTGTTATTAATTAATAGTAAGGCGAATAAATGTGAACACTCAAAAATTCCCGGGTGCTTAAGCTACTCAGGAATTGTAAGTTGTCCTTAGATCTTATTGCCGTGCTTTGAGATGAGATATTACATTAAAAAAGCCGTCGAACTTTGGGGTTCGACGGCTTGTGACATGGCAAGATTAGGAACGTGGAAGTATCCGAGGTTCTCAGCTGTGCGACGGGGGGTGTGTCGCACGGGACCTCACTTGCGGACCGAAATGTGTTTGATCGCCCAAACGATCATGGTGCCATAGGCTTCCTCCTGTGGGTTGAACATCAATACTGAGAAAATACTACACCCAGATGGTGAATTTGTTAAGGGGATTGAAGTCACATCCCCTTCGGCTGGAGAATACTGACACGATTACCCTCGGTGTCTATTGGATTCAATGTGGTTTAAAAAAGTAAATGTAATAATCCTTCAGACTATGAAGGAAATGTTGAGGAGGTGAAAAAGAATTGAGCCCCATTGCTGGAGCCCAAACTGAACGTCGTTATTTATATGTGTGGGATTGCACTAGTCGTCGGTGTCGTTCGGAACCATCTTCCAACAACAACCATCACCGACATGTGCCCTACGTATGCCATCGTGGCAGCTTGCATGCAACTCGTCTTCGAAATTGGAGACGCCGTCTGCACGCACTGACGGTTCGTCCTCAAGGTGGTGCGGGACTTCACCTGCTTTTAACCTTTCCTTTTTCATCGCATGATCCTCGCCTGTAGGAGGGTTGATCGGGTACTGCCAGAAGTACGATACACCTGTATTTTTTATTTGTCACGGGAGTTAGTACCAGTCAAAAAAAGACCCGGGCATTGCGCACGGGTCATACATCGACACTAAGCCCCTGATGGGAGCAAAGGGGTCAACATCACTCGCTGGTCGTCATGTATGTCTGATGCACAGGACGTTGCTCATGAGGAGCAGGAGATTGCTGCTCTCTGCGAGTGGATTGGGGAACTGTCGGACGTGAGTCCGACTTCCGCTCCATCTGAAGTTGTGGTGGCAGTGTGTCTGTGACCCTGCCCGCAGGCGAAAGGTAAGGATTGATCATGGGATAGACCTTTATGTGGCGGTTGGTTTTCTGTCGGTGACTATACAGGAAGTATCATGAAGGTCAAATGAAATTAAATCACCCCGGGAAGCTTGCGCTTCCCGGGGTTTCCTTCCCTAATTTTCCCGGACCGGTCTTCCTAGGAAATTTGGCCTTGGTTGTGTGTCGAAAGGACTGTCGTACTCGCCGCCATACTCTTTGGGACGCGGTGGTAAAGCTGAATGATCGTTATGACGAGAAGGAGCATTTGGGAATTTCTGAAAGAGCCCATTGCTACTCCGTCTGTTTCTTTTGGTGTACTCATTTGACGCAACACTCGGCTGCACTTTTTCGGGTACTGAAGGTTGAGCCTCGGAAATCCTGCTGGGCAAAGATTCATTGAACCTGAACTTGTCTTCTCGGTCCCCATTTTCGAGACGTCGCCACGTGCGCGTGTAATTCGGAATCTCGTTGCCAGTTTCCTTGTCGATCAGTTGAACCAATTCCGTTCCCTTGAAATGAGCGAGGTACACCTTGTTGTCTTCTCTACGGGTCACTTCAACAATTTTGACTTTCATGGATTTCTCCCGAGTTGTGAAGAAGCGCGGACTTACGGTTTCTAGCCTAACAATGCTACAACATCTTCACAGAGTCAAATCAGGTCCTCCTTCACTGTGTACTTTTTATGGATCGTAATCGGGAGACCTTCCGCCTTTGCCTTTCTGATTGTGTCTGCAGTACCGGCGCTTCCATTCACCTGAAATGCATACACCTCATCAGAAAAATCAATCTCTTCCTCTTGTCGGTATTCCTGATCTTTCTGGGTGATATGACCTGATTCTTTTCGTGCTTCAAAGAGTGCGCTCGGGTTTCGATCTTGAATAATAATGAGAAGTTGCTCAAGTTTTGTAATGACTTCGTCGTTGATGGGGTAAAATTTCAAGTGAGTTCGGTAGTCAGAAATATAATGAGAAAGTTTAGCGGGGAGGAATACACGAATTTTGGTACACGAAGGATTAAGTCGAACAAATTCCTCCATCGCAAAAAAATCGACGCCAGTGGCGCCCCCAGTTACTAACCCATGCCCAAGATCAAAAATCTTCCGAGCCGCCTCGCGGACATCTGCCTCGACACGCTTGTCGGTGAGGCGCCACGTTCCCGTGACTATGATCCACTTCATAACTCCACTTTGCAATAAATACATACTTTCCGCAAGCCCAAATGAAAGACCCGCAACGCGTGCGGGCCTTTGTGTGCGGGAAGCTTGCGGGCTAGTCACGTTGAGCATCTTGCGGTTCGCCCAGTCCGAGATGAGTGAGCCGTACGCCCTCCTCGTGAGCGGTGTCATGATCGACACGTTCGTGGTCAGTGAAGCTTGGTCCTCTGCGAAGAGCGGTACCACTGCTGCATCGAAGCGACAAAGCTTCATCGATGTCGCTCTGGAGACGCATGTTCGGGATCGGGTAACGGTATTTTGCCATGATCATCAACTCCAATGAGTGGGACTACACTATGAAACGGGAACTTTCTGCGAGCACTATAAAACGCAGTTCGGTATTTTTCAATTGGGGATAGAAAGGGGACATGTCACACCCGCGCCCAAAGGGCGCGGGTGCTGCTAATTCTTCGAAGCAATAATACGAAACAGTTCTAAAAAAAGATTCACAACATCGAGATACAGCGAAACTGCGACATCAAGTGCATTGTCAAGTGTTGCTGGAATGTGATATGCGCGATGAGTGTCGTATCCTACGTAGAGCGCAAAGAGACCGGCACTGATGTAATCAATAATCCCAACACTCTGAATGGCAGGTACAAACGGACGAGCAAAGGATATGAGAACGATGACAGAAAGTATACTGAGCAGTGCACCGCCAAGTGAGTCATACACTCGTGGGAAGAGGGCGGCGGAGAGCATCATGGTGGCCACGATACAGGCGGTGAAAATGATTGTTTGTTTAAAGGTCCCTGGATCACTGATACTGAAAAGTGTAAGTAGCGGTCCCACAAGCACCGCAAATCCACCCACCACCATAGTGAAGCCAATAAACGAAAATAGAGAATTTTCCGAAAAGAGGGAAAGGAGACACCCGAGGACGGGAAGTCCTAGGCCAACGAGGAGGAGGAGAGTGAGTCCAGGTTCCCACACAAGTGTTTTCTCCGATATATACCAGGTGAGTGCAAATCCATACGCGAGAATGAGTCCGAGAAATAGATAAAACACACTTCGTGGAAGCGTGCTGTTTCCATCCCGTAACCAGACTGATGAAGAAAGCATAATCCTACTTTTGTTCGTCGATCGCGTACTCTTTATGAATAGGGACAGGAAGCCCAGCAGACTTTGCTTTCTGTATGGTGTCGCTCGTCCCGGAACTTTTGTTTACATGGAATGCATAGACTTCATCCGAGAAGGTTACTTCTTCGTTGTGTCGTAAATCATATTCAGCTTGCGTAATGTCTCCAAAATCCTTTCGCACTTCAAACATCGCACTTGGATTCCGTTCCTTAATGATCTTCAAAAGGTATTCGAGATTATCGATATCGGTGTCTGTAATAGGGGCGTGCTTCCAATTAATTCGATAGTCTGAAATAAAGTGGTGGAGCCTTGCTGGCATAAAGATTCGAATGCGGTTGCACTCCGGGTTTAATTTCACAAACTCGTCCATTGCGAAGTAGTCGACGCCGGTAGCTCCACCTGTGACGAGGCCGTCACCATTTTCAAAAATCCGCCGCGCGGCATTGCGAACGTCGTTTTCAACTTCTTTGTTTGTAAGACGCCACGTTCCCGTGACAATGATCCAGTTCATGAGGGGATATAATGCAATAAAAATGGCATAAAATCAAGACCTCAATAAAAACCCCGCGCGCTCACGCGCGGGGTTTGGTGTCGTCTCGTTGATCGTCTGTGAAGGAAGTTCTACAACCCTTCGCTAGTTGGGTACTAATTCAGGAAGTGTACGGGAGGGAAGATCCAGTTCTTCCCGGATCGTTTCGTAGTGCTTAACGTAATATAGGGGTTCATAGTACTGAGTGTCTCGAACAATACTTGAACCTTCGAGCCAGAGAGGTGTTTGGAACTCGTCGTTAGTTATCTTATTCTGGGTAAGATTGATTTCCACGGTATTCAACCCGTCCAAAATCCCTTGATACTGCTTGGCAATGTAGGTGCGGCCGTGACGCTCTTTGAATTCGTATTCGGTCCACTCAATCTTCGGTCCGATGATATGGTTCCAGGACGCCGCGCTTGCGCACTCTCGCGGAAATTCGCTCGGATCTAAGCCAGTGCTCGCGTATCCGAAAATCGTGTCGTCTTGCTGCTTAAGCAAGATCCGCTTCTCAGGTGTGAGTAGGATGAATCCCACTCTCATGTTGCGTCGCACCTTCCCCTTGTGTCTCAGGATGTAATCTGGAATTTCTGCAACACGCCATTTGATCAGTTTCATCTTTGCCATTTCTCTTTCCTCCTATGTTGAGTTGAACAAACCGTATGTACGCATCTAGGCAAAAAATACCCTTAAGAGGGAAGAGTGTCAAGAATTATGAAGAAAGCACCTACATCCCACTCCCACTCGCTCTCGCATTAGCAATTACTTCGCTATTTTTATTTCACATTTTCATTCCGATCCCGATGCTGATTCCAATTTCCATTCTCATTCTCATATAAATCAAATATCAAATATCTCATAGTGTCCGGCCGGACGGTATGAGATATACGGTATATATGCAAAGGGGGAAGAGTGTCAAGAAATAGTAATTGATGGACGAATTACCATGTCGACAGAATTTATCCGTGCATAACGCGTGAGATAAAAAAACGGCCTCGAAGGGAGGCCGCACTCATGTGATGAGTGAAAAGGGAAAACTTCTTTTTGTGTTCTGTGCGTCTGCTTCTCCCACATAGAAACAGGTACGTTCGACGTCATTCCCGGGAATTTCAGCGTCAAACTGATACCGTCCTTTTTCTTCGGCGTCACTTACTTTCAGGAAACGACCTTTTGTAAAGACTTCGTATCTAAGTCCATACCAAATGGAACTATGACAGAGCGCCGTCACGGGAGGGTCGAATTTGTACTCAGTATGAAGCTTGAACTTCCTAATAGGCTTCACGAGCTTCTTAGAAGGTGACTCCTTTGTACGTGGTACTAGCTGCGACTGTGCATTCATAATATCTATGCTCCTCAGTTTTTGCACTGCACACAAATCACTTTACTATCCGCTAGAACTATAGGGAAATATACATGGATATTTAATGAAGAAACAATATATTTAATTTTTTCAAAATTCAAATAAAAATATTTTTCCCAATACCCAATATGTGAATCAAGCATCAAATCGATGGCCGACTTACGATGTCGGCCATATAGGGGTAGAGGCTGAAAAGGGTAAGTAAAAGAACGTTAAAAAATAGTTCAAAAATATAAATATCTCGTACCGTCCGGCCGGACGGTACGAGATACAGAATTATTCTGTCAAAATGTGGGTTAATCAAAGTGTTGTTAAGAGGGTATTTGAAGAAGTAAAAAAGCAATAGTTTGTTTTTCAGCAAGATCCCATAGTGTCCGGCCGGACGGTATGGGATATCTAATATTCTGGGGTAGGTAGTGAGGGAACTGACTAAAAAGCACACAACAAAAAATCCCCGCCAACAGGCGGGGATTTTTTGTTGTGCTAAATAGATTTAGCGAGTGATCTCAAGATCAGGGGTTTCAACTTCAGTTTTTGGTGCTCGAACTGAAATTCGATCGTCAGTATCTTTCTTGATTTCGTAATCTGTCGAATATGTTGTTGGACAGGTGTCAAGATCAATACCCTTGTCCGGGTCTACAGGAAGGGAGGCCATGTGTTCTGTAACAAGTATGCCACAGATATTTGCAGCAGAGGAGGAAATTTCCTGCCATGCAGTAGTAATTTGTGTAGGAATTATTCCTTTTTCCTCTACAATCTCCTGACCCACTGCGCTAAGAATAGCATTGATGTCATTTGATCGTTCAGCATCATCTGCTTTATTAAAGAGACGAACTGGGTTGATAGCTACAAGTACGATTGCTGCGAGAACAGCAATAATACCGATAACGATAAGGATTTCAATAAGTGTAAACCCTCGATTTCCAGCCTTTTTAGCTACTTTGTTCATTTGAATAAGTTTAATTAATTAATATTAAAAGAACTGAAACATTAGACTAATATGATACCATACATTCGCTAAATTAGCAAGTGTTCCAGCACCATCAAAATATCATGAAATTCATGATATTTTGATGAAGTTAGATGATAGGCAACTCCGCCCAATAGGTAAAGTCACCATTAGACTTTTTAACAAACACACGTAGGTTTGTCGTTGCACCACCATCTACTTTTGCAAATGTCTCGATCACACTATACGGGGTAGATGTGGTGTCCGGGTCAATTAATGTTATTGAACACTCTTCACTTCCTACGGGGATAATAATATCGGGTTCTGATATTAATAATTCGGTAGCGGGGTCTTGAAATACTTTCAGTCGTGCAACGTGTACGCATGATTCAGCAAGCTTTTGGCTTTTCGTTTTATTTTCAAGATCAAGGAGAAAATAACGATTTGCAACACCAAATTGTGCGAGTGATACAACAGACACTAAAAGTACTGATGAAATAATGAGGACCGAAATTAGGGCAATAAACCCTTGCTGCGATTCAAAAGAGTTCATATTAAAAATGGAGATAGTAATTTACAGGGCCGATGGTAATGGTGTCTCCTTCAATTCTTCGAGCGGTAAATTTAACGGTGAGATAGTGTTGCTCTTTTCCAGTAGGAATAATATGGTTGACATCGAAGCTTAGAATTTGTACCCGGTCTGTGTTCAGTGCTCTATAAGCACCTGAACCCTCTCGATACATAAGGTTGGTGCCATTCAGTTCAAATGCAAACCGGTTTGGATTATTTATCTCAAGTTTGTTTGTTGGGGTACTTCCGTTAGGAACAATATCTACAATATCAGTGGGCGTGTTGATGGAACTTGCAAGTGCGTACTCAATTTTTCGCAATATAAATGCAGTATCTCCTTCGACTGCAATATCACCAGTCAATTCCTGAGAATTAACAAATAGGGGATGAACGATACTAAAGATTCCTGCCATGAGTATACCGAAAAGACCGATATAGATTATCGTTTCAACAAGCGTAAATCCTTTTGTGTTAATTGCAGGAAGCATCATTAGGTTCGTCAAAGATTACGCGCATAAAGTTATTGCTTTTTACTGCTGTAAAAATCTTGTTGTCGGAATATACAAGGCGGACTGCTTCGGCTGGAAAGTTGAATGTATTACAAAAATGAGTTTGTATATTTGTGGGATCGGAAATATTCCAGACTTGGAATTCTTTATTGGAGTGTGAGGTGGCGAGAAAAGCTAGGTTGCCACGGATTAGGATATCTTGAATCGAGGTATTGTTAGCGCTAAGTGCACGTGCGGAGTCCTTTAAAGTGAATGATGTCGGTGCATTTATTGCATACGCATAGAAATCATCTTGATTAATTTTTCCTGCTCGACCAATAAAGAGGGTATTTTCCGAAATATTGAGAGAGACAGCAGCTTCACTGAATGGAAGGTTAAGGTACGTAACTGAAGAGAGCGGAATGTTGGTAACTGATCCTGTGTTGATACCAGCTAAGTTAATTACCGCAACCTCTCCAGAACTATACCCTAATGCTAAATATGCATACCCATTATGAATCCGGATATCATTTACTGAATGGTTAAAAGCTTCATTTAAGATACCGATTACGGCGGGTTGGGCGGGATTAGCAGTTATATCAAAAACCAGGAACTCAGGACCATCGGTGGTTTTTAATCCGACATATAATCTGCCATCATAGTATTCCATTACATTTCCCTGAGGATCCGTTCCCGTTTCGAGTACGTTAATCGGTGCTGTTGCGAACGACACCACGTTTCCTTGTGATGGGGCATTTAAACTACTTATATTGATTACCTGAAGCTGATTATTTTTGTAATTTCTTAATGCATACACATAATCACCAACGACAACAAAGTCGTTTATACCCTCCCTTTGACCACCCCCCCACTGAATTCCATTATTAATGTCAAGATTAGATTCATGTGATGGATTTATGGCATCAGTTGCATCAAGAATCCAAAAATCTGGCTCGTCCTTACTAGAATGGTTTGACGACACAAAGACGTACGTACGATCATCACGTGATATGGCTTTAATAGCAGTTGCTTGAGAACCATTACTTGCAATCCCACTTGGATCAAAGAAACCTAGTGTGTCTGGGTTCTCCCACTCAGTGGTTGGGGTGGGGTCACAAAATTCAGATTTTTTTGCGCTTTCGATGTCGCTTACAATCGTCTTAAATTCAGTTGCAAGATTTGCACGAGAAATATTATTTTCTGCGAACCAGCCAATCTTACTGGTAACTATTTTTGCACAATCTCCTTCGCCCAGTGAGAGATCGTCATTTGTACGTATTCCGTACACTGATGAATACCCGTCCTCGTTTAAATCTGCAAGCGGGGAAGGAGAAATGGACCACTGTTTAGCGAGTTTATTTGTAGCATCGCCAATTTGACTCGTGATACGCGTGAGACTATGACTATCTAACTTTGTATTAAGTCCCGCTGATTGACCACCAAAAACAACCATCATTGAACTTCCAATAAAGATAATTGCAATTGAAAAAGCGATTAGGAGCTCTATAGTGGAAAAACCTTGTTGTATTAATTTATTTTTCATACGTTACCAATTAATGCGTCCTGCTTCGTTAAGCTCGAAATTTACAATTTCACTGCCTTGCGCGAGGGTAATCGATCCTAAGCCTGTCCCAGTGTCTACTCCACTAATTATATTTCCTGAGCGCTGTTCAAAAATAATGTTATTTCCGTTTGAGGCAGACACAGCAATTTGGGAATTTCTAGTGACTTCTCTTTGATTTGTGCCTGGAAAAGAAGTACCTTCAAAGAGAATATATTTATCGTTCTGAATATGAACCCCGTGAGAACTATTATTTATATTTGCGAGTGCACGTGCACGTGCTCCAGAGAGAAGTAGTGAAACAAGAAGGTCTCGTTCTTCCGTAACGCTAGCATTGGCAACTGAGCTGTAACTCATGACTACTCCGAAAGCACCGATGACTGCCACAAGTGCCATTACTACCATGAGTTCAATAAGGCTAAATCCGCGCGTTTCCATAATTTACTGTTCGCTAAGGGTTTTAGTCACTTCGTAAATTGGTGTAATGACTGAGACTGCAATTAGTCCTACGATACTTCCCATCATAACAAGCAGGATCGGTTCAATTGAGTTTGAAAGATTCTTGGTACTCTCGTCAACCTCAGCTTCATAGTGGTCAGAAAGATACATAAGCGTTTGTGAAAGGTTACCTGTTGTTTCACCAATAAGTATCATATTGGGAAGCATAGCAGGGAAAATGTCTGAGTATTTCGTCATGCGTGAGGAGATGGTTTCACCCTTAAGCAAGTGTGCTGAAATATCCTGATATGCTTCTTTATAGAGAATGTTTTTGGTGACGTCAGCAGTAATAACCATGGCATCAGTAAGAAGTACTCCGGCTTTAATGTTGAGCCCTAGAGTTCGGCAAAAGTTTGCAGCGTTGTATGCGCGCATCATCATTCCTATGACTGGAAGTCGTAGTAAAACCCAGTCTGTTGACCTTCGAATAATTCGAAATGCATTACGTGCAAGTGCAAACAGAATCATAAAGATAATTACAGCAACAATTGTAACTAGCCCCCATTCCTGGAGGTATTCACTAATAGCAATCAACATGCGTGTAGTAAGTGGAAGTGTAATATCCAGGGATTTAAAAATAGGCATAATTTTGGGGAAAATAAATACCGTGAGCATCCCTGTTACTCCTAGGGTCACAAATGTAATAAAAATGGGATACACAAGTGCGCTACGTACTTTGCGCTGAAGCGCCTGCTTCTTTGCGAGTTCGTCGGCTAGATACATTAGGTTATCAGAAAGCACCCCGGCGTTTTCACCAACGCGGATAATGTTTACTGTAAATTCACCAAAGAGATGCTTGTACTTTTCAAGACTTTTGGAGAGAAATTGTCCGGCAGAAAGGTCACTGATTATTGTGTCAAAAATTGCTCGTTTACGTTTTGATTTGGTCTGATTACGGATCATCGAAACACCCTCATGAAGTGAAACACCCGCTTTTACGAGGAAGGAGAGGCGCTTTGCAAACATAACTTGCTCATTAATTGAGAAGCGGAGGAAGGTTGTGGATACTGGCTTTGCAACCGGTTTTGGCGCTACACGGATCATTTGGGGGACAACAGGAAGAACTGCCTTTTTCCCAGGCCATTTGCTAACGACAAATAAACGCATTTTTGCGAACATGTTACTCATTTACTCATTTACTCATTTATAGTACGTAATACTTCAGAAATAGTGGTTTTACCCTCGGCCGCCTTCTGAAGCCCGTCTTCGAACATAGTAGTCATTCCTTCAGTAATTGCAATGTCTTTGATAACGACTGCAGATGCCTGCTTCAGAATGGCTTCCCGAACTGCTGGCGATACCACGAGAACCTCGTAGATGCCGATGCGTCCTGCAAACCCAGTATTCTCACACTTTGCACATCCTTTTCCTTTATAAAATGTATCGGGAACTTGGTACCCACGATTTTTGAGACGTTCAGGAATTGAACGTGCGAGACTTTCGCGTTCACCGTCACTCATCTTTACTGACTGCTTGCAGTGCGAACAGATCTGGCGCACGAGACGTTGACCGATGGCGACGTTTACGGTCGACGCGACGAGGTACGCGTCGATTCCCATGTCGAGGAGACGGGGAAGTGTGGTGGCTGAGTCATTCGTGTGAAGTGTTGAAAGAAGAAGGTGTCCGGTGAGTGCAGTGTTTACTGCAATACCCGCAGTCTCAGCGTCACGAATTTCACCCACCATGATGATGTTGGGGTCTTGACGAAGAATTGAACGAAGTCCTGCAGCGAAGGTGAGGCTTGATCGTGGATTGATTTGAATCTGTGTGATCCCTTCAATCGCGTATTCGATAGGATCTTCGATCGTAATAATAGAAACCTCGCGCTTGTTCAGCATCTTAATGAGTGTGTACAGGGAAGTGGTCTTACCAGAACCAGTTGGTCCTGTCGCAAGAATCATTCCGTATGGCTGTGTGATTGCATACTTCACTTTTTCTGCGTCGCTCTTACTAAAACCAAGCATTTCGAGCGTGTAGTTTGCTGAGTGGTCTGCAAGGAGTCGGAGTACGAGATTCTCCCCAAAGTAGGTTGGGGTAATTGAGACACGCACATCGATAGGTCGTCCACCTTCAGTCATCAATCGAAAACGACCGTCTTGTGCGGCCTGATGTTCGTCGGTGCGGAGTCCCGCCATAACTTTGACGCGAGTGATCACTTCCGAGTGGATCGTTTTTGGAAATGCACACTTATCCTGAAGCACACCATCGATACGATAGCGGATCATGACGTTGTGTTCGGTAGGGTCGATATGAATGTCCGACGCGCGGAGCATGTGCGCTTCTTCAATACAGGTTTGTACAACCTCAATAATACCGACAGGACCAGGGCGGGAGAGTACTTCGGCAACGCTACATGGAGAAAGGACGTCGCGGGGGACGTCCTGAACTACCTCTTTTGTAGCCTTCAGGCCCAAGTTCATAGTGGAGGTATTATACATAATAAAACCAATCTGTCAAGCACTCTCATTTTGTATACATTTCCCACGGGTAATTAAAAAAGAAGCCGTCCATAGGACGGCTTTGTTGCAGTGATGCGACTCAGAAGTCGCAAAAAAAGAAAACTGGCACGCGATCATCGATCAGGTAGTAGCTTACTCTCCCGTCGCCGTGGGTGCGTAGTGCATTGTAGAAAGGTGCGTCCGGGTTCACGCCGGGGATGTTCGTTCGTGGATGGTGGTTGGTGACTCCCGAGGCAGGAATTGGAGGACATACTTTTTCATACAGGAACGGATAGCCTCCGGGGGTAGAAAAGTCAAACCTACCGCCGCTTTTTACATCGCCAAAACAGAGGTAGTAACAGGCGTCTTTGGTCATGCGTACTCTCCTAGTGGGATTGATGTGGAACTAGTATTTTTAGGGTTCCTTCACCAGTGTGCGTACTCGCGTGCTTCGAGGAGCGTGTAGAGTGTGCCACGACGCCTCTTCACTCGCGTACCTTGAAGAAAGTGATTTGGGTCGGTGGTCCGAAGATCAGGATTACCTTCGCACACCTGTGGAATGTAATGCACTTCTTCCACTCGGGTAGCGATATTCAGTGCGACCCCTAAGACATGAATCATCTCGCGGGTGTGGAGGTGTTGGTACACTCCTCCTACGAGACACTTTTTCGGACGTACCCACATTGATCGTCCATCGACTCCTCCCGTGCAGAAGTCGGGTTGTTTCCAGGCACATCCTTCACAGAATGGCTCAAAGATGACGCCGTCGGTTACTCGAGCCCATGAATCGTCTTCATTCCGGCAGGTACTGCAGGTGCTCACGACCGTGTTCATTTTGTTCCCTCCTCGGTTGTTGGAAAAACATCTCCTTGGAATATACATCAGGATTAGGAAATACGAAAATCCCCCGGGCGAAGCCCGGGGGATTTTCTATCTAGATATTTCTAGAAGTCTCTATTAGCGAGATAACTTGTTCTTAAGGTTCTTCATTGAACTCTTAAGCCATTTTGATACTTTGTCGGCTTTCGCTGATCTAGCATCATCTTCGTCATCCTCATTTTCGTCAGAGTCCATATGGTTCATCTGACTTACACACTGACCCTGATTCTTATAGCTTGGATTGAGGAAAGACAACCAACCACCCTTTTTACACTCGTCCTTTCGAGTATTTGGAGTAGTAGTACCGTTGTCATCATCATCGTTTCCAGTGAGGATATCAGTATCGCCCGTTACGGTAGTGTTTGAGGCAGTTACTACTTTACCGTTTTCGAGTGTTACCGTCGCTACAACTCGTGTTGCTGCGAGGTCGTCACCGTATTCAGCTGCTCGATCATTATCCCAATACCCGTCATCTTCGTAATCGAAGCTACCGAGTACATCAAACGGGGAACTCATCTGAGTACCATTGATGTCAGTAAAGAATTTAGCTGTTGCTGTGTTGATCTGAAGAAGTGTTGCTCCAGAATAGAGCTTTACTACTACAGATTCAGCCTCTGCAAAGGTAGTATTCGTGAGTGCAAACCCTGCAGTGTACCCCTTAAGAACACCGTTTCCAGTGTTATAGTCCACAACACCGAAGTCCTCTGCTACGAGGCTACCAATAAGTGCGGCAGTACCACTTGAGGTGTACCAAGATCCTGTCCTGAATCCACCGAAGTTGTCATCCCATGTTCCGCTCATGACACCGCTTGTCGCGATATCACCGTCCATATGCATGATAGTGCCTGTAGCACCGCTGTCATACACAATGGTGAGATTAATATCATCGTCTGAGACTACTCCAGAGGTAACGTGCCAGGTGTATGTCTTCGTAGATGACCCCGCAGGGTATCCACCAGTACCGGTTACTGTACCAGTGCTTGATTGCGTGAGGTCCATGTCGTGAAGGTAGCCGTCAAAAGAAACGACATAATCACCAGTCACATTGAAGTCTGGTGTTGCTGCGTTTGCTACGGATGCGCCGAATGGTAAGGCGAGTGCTACGAGCATAAATGCTTTTGCTAAGTGATTTTGCATAGGGTGTTATACATTATGTACTAGTAATTCGTATTACGAATAAAAATAAAAAGCGAGCTGCTGAAAGAGTGTCTGAAAATCAGCGAGCTCACACCTTGTATATGTCGTAGGAAAGGGGAGAACGTTACTCCACAGATCGAGAAAAGTGTGTCATACTATGGCATGGATAGTGAAAAACCCCGTGGGCAAGGGCCGCGGGGTTTTTCTTATGCTCAATATCAAGGTCTCCAACTTATTTTCCAAAAAACCTGGTTCAGTAGCAGGGAAATCGCCTCATAATTCTCTCTACATATCTATAATATGTATGTATGTAACGTTGTCATATATCTGTTTATGAACATCTTCATAAAAAGTTCATCTATGTATCGTCATAATTACGCGCATGACAAAAAAACAACAGCGTCTACACGCATTACTTTCGGAAGCGTACGAGACTCATGCAAAAAGCTTGAGGAAGCACGCAATTTTTAAACTTAATAATATTCCGTTAGCAGACGATCTTGTTCAAGAAACATTTTTTAAAGCGTGGAAGTATCTATTGCGACAAGGGGAAATCGAGATGATGCACGCATTTCTCTATCATGTGCTCGATGGACTCATCATTGATCAATACCGTAAAGCGAAGCGCAAGGTAGTGTCACTCGATGTCTTGCTTGAGTCTGGATACGAACCGTGTGCGATTGATTATGAGCGTGAATACAATGTGTTTGACGGCAAGGAGGCATTCCAGCTTACAAAACAACTCTCATCTCATTACCAAGAAGTACTGACGATGCGGTATATGAAAGGATTGTCGCTTGGTGAAATGGCTGAAATTACTGGTCAATCGAAGAATACGATGGCAGTTCAGACACACCGAGGTCTTGGAAAGTTGCGCGAACTGTACTTTGCGCGCTTTACAACTGCGTAATCTAATTTAAGTATTACACGCCGCTACCGATCCTGTTGTATAGCCCTCGTTAAACGCTGCGACGCGAGCTTCAGATGATCCATGTGTCCAAGATTCCGGATTTACTCGCCCGTTTACTTTCGACTGAATACGGTCGTCTCCAACAGCCGCCGCCGCATCAATCGCTTCACTAATTTCCCCGGCCTCAAACACTCCTACATCGCGTATGGAGTACGCCCAAAGTCCTGCAAAGCAATCTGCCTGAAGTTCTTGGGCAATGGATTCTTCATTCGTAGCAACCTGTGTGCTACCGAAGAGTTGTTGCTGCGCGTGGTGTCCTACTTCGTGCGCAATGACATATGCTTGCGCTACGTCGCCACCCTGTGCGCCGAACCGAGCAGTGAGTTCTTCAAAGAACGTTTCGTCTAGATATATGGTCGCATCGAGTGGACAGTAATGTGGACCAACACGCGCATCTGCTCCACCGCACGCTGACTCTGTCGCACCTCGAAAGAGGACGAGTGTCGGCTCTCCGTACGTTTTGTTGTTCGCATTAAAGATTTGTGTCCACATTTCATTTGCTGAACCGAGCACCTGTGACGCAAAGAGTTCATACTGATCTTCTCCTTCATAAACTGAAGCCTCGTATGACGAAGCTGGCTCCTCTATAGCAACTCCCTGTAGCCCACCTAAAATATCTCCCATACTTGCGCCGCTTAAATAACTAATCACGAGATAAATCGCGAGCCCCGTTAGACCCAAGCCTCCGCCAATAACGCCGGGATTCATACGTCTATCCTGTACGTTTCCACGACTTCCAATTTTCTCCCAATTAGCCATACTTCTAGGCCGAAAGTGAGTGGAGGTTGTTACATATATTTGAGTGTAACTGATTCGCTCCGTTCACGGCAGGTTAGGAGTAGGTCCTCGTAATTATTCATGTACTAATGAATTACATAATTTTATGTTTGACACACCTCTCAACATTCAAGATCGAGGCGCAGAAGATACCGATATGAAAGATAAGGAACGGGATCCAGATCAAGCACATAAGCGATCTGTAGAGAAACATGAAGAAGAGGCTTCTGAGTCGAGGGATAACAGTATCGAATAGCGATACGACCTAAACCCTGCACGCACTATAAAGCGCCCGTGAGGGCGCTTTATAGTGCGTGCAGGGAAGGGGTCTTTCTGTGAGGTTTGTTATTGTCCGGCCTCGGTATGATCGAAAAATACGACTTCTACATTATGTCCGTCTGCGTCATACACAAATGCAGCGTAGTACCCAGGCCAATATTCTTTTCGGTATCCTGGACCACCGTTGTCTTTTCCACCTTCTTCGAGTGCAACTTTGTAAAACGCTTCCACTTGCTCTTTATTCTTTGCTGTAAATGCAACGTGGGAAGGTGTTGATTCTTTTTCGTGCGTTGCAATCCAGAAGTCAGTGTTTTCTCCGTCATTGAACCCTGCGGCTTCTCCATATTCCATATTCTGCGTATAGCCAAGTGTCGCCAAGATTTTTGTATAAAATGCTTTCGCTTTTTGGTAATCACGTACCGTGAGACTTGTGTGTGCAATCATAGAATGAGTGTGATGAATAATAGGGAAGTATACATGCTGGTCTCGAAAGTGGAATTAAAAAAAGCCCGTCCGACCAAAGCCATAAGGCTTTTGGTCGGACGGGCTTAGCGCACCGCCCCGCGTTACGCGAAGTTCAGCACGTCGTCGGCGGGACGATGGAACACTTGCCCGCTCGAACTCTTGAGGCAGACCATGTGCTGATGACTGCGCCAGACGTTTTTGACGAATGTCGCAGTGTTTGGCACGCGGTCAGTTTTACGCGGCTTGCCCGTAATCAGCACCGTCGTACCGGCCCGAACGAAGTGCGGGTCGAACAAAGTGGCCCGTTCGTAGACCTTTTTGATGGGACTCGGCTCGGGCTGAACCTTTTTCTTGAGCAGCGCCGGAATTTCCGCAGCTTCCGGCCCAACTTCGTGCTCAACCATCAAGGGCATGCGGACGGGCTTGAACAACGAGAGCATTTTCTTCAGAATCGCGAGGAACAGGTTCATAGCTTTTCTCCTTGAATAGGGTTGAAAAACACTCACGCTGTGTGAGATATATATAATAGCATATTAAACGACTACTGTCAATAGGTCCATATTGGTTCAATAGCTTGTGAATTCATAGAAAAGGCCGCCCGAGGATACGGGCGGCCTTGGTGCGGCTTGTGCTTAGTGTTCACCTCCTTCTCCGAAAAGTTTCCATGAATCGAGAGAAGAAATTGGTGCAGCTCGCGCGGCACGGAGCACTTTCACGAGTGTTGGAAATTCCTGTGAGATTTCCTTGTAGTTAACACTTCTCGGAATGTTTCCCCTGGCGGCCAATCGCTCTGCGAGACATGCGTATGCGACCTGCCCCATCTCACTGAAGTAGCCTTGACTCACGCGAAAGTGTATCGCTCTTTCCGGAAAAAGACCGGCGAGCAAGAGGGCCAGATCCCCGGTCCATTGAAGTCGCGTATTTCCGAGTTCGCCAACTTCATAGACCGAATTTCTGAATGCCTCATATACACGTGTAGTTGCAATGCGTGTCTCTGTGATGTGTCCGTGGAGACATTCCACGAGGAAGCCGTGAAGTTGTATAGGGAGAGTTACGCGCGCACCGTGTTCTCCGTATCCCACGAGTTGAACAAACAGCGACCTTTCACCGTCAGTTCCATCTTGAGTAGCGAATAGCATGGTATGTCTCCTTATACAGTGACAAGATGCTTCTACACAAAGCATACTCTTCGCCTCGCAAAATTCAAAGGTATAGAATTTATAATAAAAAGCCGCCCGAGGATACGGGCGGCGAAAGTCGTAGCGTGAATCACGCCGCGACGGTTTGAGTTGTGTTGTATACGCGATACCGAAGCGCCGCTTCCTTGGTGAAGTGCATGCGATTCCAGACCTTCTTACTTCGCTTCGAAGCCTTCCAATCCTTTTCCCACACGCATTCCTGCATCCACGGTGCGATGTACTGATTGTGCTCACCATGGAGGAAGTACGCTGCTTCGTCCGCTCTCGTCACGAATTGCACGAGAGGGATGAGGGTGTAGCGTAAACGCCTCACACGATCGTGTGCAAATTGCATGCCTGCATTCGTTTGGGGAACGCTTGTGTACTCGCCACGGAACCCTTGCGTATCGAGCGCTATTTCCATCGAGCTCACTTCGATCTTTTTCTTTGGACCCACGGCAACGGTTTTTCCACGAATGGAGTGCGTGGTACAAACCGTAATACCGAGAGCCGTAAGACGCCTTACTTCGCCCCGGTAGAACTCCTGTTCATCGTGAAGACGCTTTGCGAGTAGCTTCAGGAGGAGATACGGAGCGCCGTAGATGCTCTGGCGACGATTCGGATGCACGTAGTGGAAGAATCCAACCTTCCCATCCTTCAGAATTCCAATCTTCTCGAAGAACTCCCGCTCCTTTGGGAGCGTATCCCACGAAATCTGTTGCCAGGACGAGTACCAGTCGCCGTTAACATCGACGATCATATAGTTCCGGTACGCACCACAAGTCTCGAGGTTAAGCACCGGGTTTTTCGCGACGATCGTTCGATCGACGATTCGAACCGAGAAGGAAAATGCCTTCTTGTGCGAGACGAGACCGACAATGTTGCCGAAGCTTTGTGTACCAATCTTGCGTTCGGTTTCACAAACTCTCGTCTGACGACGGTTTTCGTACTCGGGAATTTCGATGACTGCATGTCGCAGGTAGAGCGGCACAAGAACCGAGAAGAGGTCGAGATCAGTCGCACCTTCAAAGTTTCCGAACTGCCGTACCTTGCGTGGGGTTCGTCCTTCCCAGGAAAACACCGATTCGCGTACGAGACGCCTTACAAATGCGTCACTGATCTCGCATTCGCGATTAAGGATACGTGACGCATCCGTATGTTCTCCCGTTACTACAGCGCGAACGCTTTCCGCAATCGGGGTGGGGAAGAGTTCCAGGTCATAGGGCATTGCTACCTCCAAGTTGTTGAACTGCTACTAATCCTCGTGGATTAGTACCCAGTTCAAATTGTGAAAGAACTACGTGAACAAATCTGAGGAGAGTGTAACGGGGAAGAGAGAATATGTAAAACTGTTGTCGAATTTCGACAAATATGGTACGCTCGGCCTTATGAAAGAACTCATTTCAGTGCTCGCGCAACTGGGTCTTAGCGAGGCGGAGCAGGCTATATATCTGTCCTTACTCACAGAAGGACAGTCAACAGCGCGTATGCTCGCGCTGCGCACTGGGATAACGCGCACGTCGGTCTATGACCATGTGCGCATACTTAAAGAACGGGATCTTATTGCAGAACTCGACATTGATGGAAAAACTCATTTCGCGATAACCGATGTGCGCCGACTCGATTCTGCGCTAGAGGGTAGAATTGCGGAACTCACTGAAGGGAGAAAATTATTTAAGGAATCGCTGCCGTCACTGCTTGTATCAAAGCGAACAGTTGAGCCCAAAATCCGTTTCTTCGAAGGAAAGAAGGGTGTGACCGAACTCATGAAAGATATTCTCTGGCATGACCTTGTGACGCTCGAAATTTTGTGGCCGTACGAGGAGATGCTTGAGGTCTTTGGTTCTGAATTTCTTACGTGGTTTAACGAACGTCGTGCCGTGCGTCGCATTGCGATTAAATCGATCTGGCCAGAGGCACTGAAGCGTACGAAGCACTCATTATTTGCCGATGACAGCACTGATGTCGAGCGCCGATTCGCACCGAAGGGAAACATAGGGAAGATGGGATACATCCTCTACCACGACAAAACGATCTTCGTGAGTTCCGCAGCGGAAGGATTTGGATTCATTGTAGAGAGTAAGGAGTTTGGGGATATGATGCGAATGCAATTCAGCACTCTTTGGCATTCCCTCAAGTCGTAATCTAGAAAAAACGCCGGCCCCCTTTTTAAAATAGGGAAGCCGGCGTTCGTTCGCCTTGACGGCTGCAGCGTTAGGACATTCTTTCAAGGGCGATAGAGTAGCCGACGACTATAAGGAACTCGCGCTTCGTAGGCCTCAGCCATTTCGCGTAAGGGCAACCAGGAGCACGTCTTAAAATCAAAGTATGACCGAAGTCCTAGATTCCGGATCTTGCAAAGTATTGAACCGGGAAAGAAGGCATGAGCCGACGGAAAGCCATGACGTCTGCTTTCAGTCCCATTGCTCACAACCCATGCAGGTTGCTGCTTTCTCGATGCAAAACATGCAGCATGAAGATGTGCGCAGTGATACGCATGTAGTGGGTTAGGGTCTCGAACTTTGAGTCTTACCTCAAATCCTTCTCCTTGTGCAAGGAACGATCGCATGATTACCTCCACTGGTTGTCGATCTCATGTAATAGTATACCTGAAGGGCATACTGACAAACTGTTTTGAGTAGTTTCATGTAATGTGCTTGAATGGAAGTAATTACTATTAAATTACTACGTATCTACCTATCTATGAGCTTTTTTGGCATGAACCCGAAGTTTAAAGAGTTTGCAGAGAAGTATCCTGAAAAGACCATGCTGGGCATGGCGTGGGCGCTTTACTGGCGATTCGGGGTCCTCATCCTTGCACTTGAATTACTTGTCTTTGGAGGAATCTTTCTTCTCGCAGCTCTGGCTAACTCGTAAAGAACGTTGCAGAGCATAGATTTTTCTGTACAATGTTTTATTCGTGTCATTTCAAAATAATGACACGAATAAGCCGCATTCCGGTGTAAGAGAAATCTTTCACCGATCATTCGGAGAACTACTGAAAACAAGCTTTCAGTATCCTCCTCATTCCGGTGTAGCTCAGCGGTAGAGCAGTTGACTGTTAATCAATTGGTCGCAGGTTCGAATCCTGCCGCCGGAGCAAATAGAAAAATCCCCTTTTTGGGGATTTTTCTATTTGCGTAGGCGGTTGAACAGTTTGGGAAACTGTTCTGTCAGGATTCGAAGACTTTGCCTGATATTTTGTGACTGAAAGGAAACGAAATATCGACAAAGTGTACTGAAACTGTAAGTTTCGAAATTCCTGCGCCGGAGCACATAGATGATCGAAAAAACACCTACAAGGGTGTTTTTTCGTATGTAGGTGCGGAGAGAGGTGGAGAAAGGAATATTGGATTGCTTTCTCCAGGCGTGTTTGGATCTCTAAATGTGTCAGTGTTTTTTATAAATTCGTTCTCTTTGATTTCCAAATATGTTCCGCCGAGGGACTTGGCAAGAGCGTAAAATACTGTAAAGTATGCATGTCAATTCAGGCGCTGATCCAAGGAAAAAGGATCGACTCTTTACTTTCGGCAGACTGGACTTGATTTAGTTAATCATATATTCAAACCAGCTATGCAAGAAGGCACTATAGCTCGGCTTACAGACAAAGGTTTCGGTTTCATTAAAATCGAAGGCCAGGAAAAAGATCTCTTTTTCCATTCCAACGAAGTTGTTGGAACATCGTTTGATGAGCTGCGCGAAGGCGACCGCGTAAGCTTTGAGGTTGGAGACGGTCCTAAAGGACCGAACGCCCTCAAGGTAAGCCGCGTCTAATTCATAATAAAACCGGGTCAATTGACCCGGTTTTATTATTGTATTTCCAGGAAACCCCGGCTGCAGCGCCGAGGCGGAGCCACGTGTACTTAGCCTAAGTATGTGCACAATAATTACGCTAAGTATTCGTGACCGAAGTATTAAATGGTACCTAATTAAGAAAAAACTGTAGCTACCAAATCTAAATTACGATATACTCGTAATATGGCACGAATAATTGCATTGAGTCCAAAAAAGAACACGTCGAAGCACCCGTACAAATCAAAGAAGCGTCTGGCCGTGAAACAAGAGATGCTTGCCAAAAAAGCGAGCAAGAAAAAGAAATAGTACAGATATCTCTATTTAAATCAGAGACCACACTGTCAATTAGGAAAAGTACACTTAGAAATGAGTGTACTTTTCGTTATATTAGAGAGCGTTGTCTCCATAAGTAAAGTTCCGAATTCATCCCTGCCGCCGGAGCAGATAGCATTTCGTGGGATTTCTTGGGATAATGACGACGTGACTAAAACATTTACATGTCTGGAATTAGGAGGTATTTGCGACGAAAAGTTTTCCGGAGAAACGTTCATGGATATCGTGAACAAAGGTATGGGACATATGATGTCTGATGAGGCTCACAAAGCGAAGATTATTAACATGGAAGCCGAAACTGGTGAATCCAAAGAGCAATGGATGGAAAAGATGCAAAATGAGTTTGATGGTAAGCCAGAAGATAAATAACTTGAAAAAAGTCGTTCCAAAAAAGAAGAGCGAGGTAGTTCGTGGATTCACCATTAAGTACCACGCAAGTGGTAGGACCGTTTGGTCAAAAGGAAAGATACAGAACGGTCAACCTAACGGCTATTGGGAATGGTATCGTCCTGATGGTACTCGGAAGCGCTCAGGTACTTTTAAACAAGGAGAACCTGCCGGCAAGTGGACGACATACGATTCAAAAGGAAAGGTATATAAAGTCACACAGAAAGAAGCTAAGTAATCGGCACAAATACCCTATTGGCGGTAAAGAAGGTTCGAAGATTGGAAGCTAAGGGGAGCTAGTGAAAAAGACCTTGTTTTTCAAGGTCTTTTTCTATCACCATTGACTACGTTCGAACCTCCAGCGCGGTAAAGTATAATTCTTAGGTAATGCCACCTGTAAAAGTTTGGATTTTCGTAGGGTCTATCGTATTCATTATCCTTGTGGGGTTACTCTTTTGGGAACCTGAGGATACGAAGCAGTTACCTTGCCCGGATGGGATTCATTCGCATGATGGTAGTCCTGAGCATTGCGCATAAGCATGAAATTGTTTTTTCTCAGTCTCCTCTTGGCATGTATGGTTGTCATACCTTCTTTGAGCATTGCTCACGAGGTACTCCCCGCAACATACCTGGAATTTGTTCAAAGTAATCCAAACTATACCGACGCTGAATTTCAAGGATTTATGAATGCATATCCCGAACTACAGGGAGATGCGAATTTTATGGACCATATCAATACCGTACGAAACACTCCCGCTAGTTGGCTCCATAACGTTCGTGATTTTGTCCGCCTGGGTGTCATCCACATTCTCGAAGGTACTGACCATGTGCTTTTCGTTCTTTCTCTCTTGCTCGTCTATACAACGTTTAAACGAGAAGCACTCCTCCTCACGGTATTTACCCTTGCGCACAGTATTTCACTCATCATTGCCGGGTCTGGCCTACTCACACTCTCATCGAGAGTGGTGGAGCCCATAGTGGCACTCTCCATCACCTATATGGCCATCACGAGTGTCTTCCTAAAAAAATATAAAATATTTAAAGCTCACGGCAATAAAATTTCAACAGTGTTTATATTTGGTCTGTTCCACGGTCTTGGTTTTGCAGGGCTTCTTCGAAACATACAGGTACCTGATGATCGTTTTATCTCATCACTTTTGTCATTCAACGTTGGTATTGAATTGGGTCAATTTGCAATCGTCGCTGCCGTCTTGCCGTTTATCTATCTCTTCAAAGGACGGAAGTGGTATCCAAAAGTAATAAAAGTAATTGCAGTCATTATTGCGCTTGTTGGACTTTTCTGGGGTTTTCAAAGAATATTTTTGTAAGTCGAACAAAGTTTGATTCCCTACGATATAGGTTTTAACTTCGCTTAATTTACTCTGACAGAATAACAGTCTAGGAGACTGCTACGTCAGGATTCGAAGACCTTGCTTGCTATCTTTTGAGCGCTTGACCGAAGCATACCCCGTCTGTTAGCCAGCACTAAACAGGAAAGGGGTCAGGAAAAGATTTGTTTTGCTGTGTGGGAGAGCGAAAATAGTGTTAAGAATAATACTGGTATAATTTAAGTAATGTCAAAAAGATTACTTTTTACCATTCTCATACTACTCATGACCGCAGTCATGATCTTAAGCGGTATTTTGCTTTCTAAGTTTACCCAAGAGCGCCTTAGTGAAAATCTGGTCGATCAATTTTATGAGCAAGAAGAATTGGCCGCAAAGCAAACAGCATTTACTCTTGAAAACTACACGGCAAACATTACCGACAAGCTCTACATTATTTCACAACTACCGGAGATACGCTTTGGTGGCACGGACGAGTGTAACAAAAGCTTCGAACAAGTTATTGCTATTACCCAACTCAAGGTAGGAAATCTTGCACGCGTAGGTCAAGATGGTCGATTCACATGTTCCTTAAACAAGGCGCTTATTGGTATTGAAGCAGCAACTTTGGGAGACTATATTCCAAAAATATTCAATGACCCAGACCACAAACCTGTACTGAGTAGGGCTATAATTCCTCCCGGACTAACAAGCCACATTGCCGCCGTACATGTGCCTGTCTATGACGATGAAAAGATATTTATTGGGACATTAGGTGGGGCAATCTATTTCAACGAGATAGAAGAGAAGATTTTAAAAGATATCAAGCTTTCAGAGGAGGAGGCTGTAGTACTTATTGATGACGACGGCACCATTCTGTACCATCCAACTTCAGAGTTAATTGGCAAAAACGCCGAATCTGCTGAAGTTCAAGAACTCAATAACAATAGCCATACGTATAAAAAAATAATTGATTCTACAAGCAAGAACGAGACTGGAACAATGCGTTACTCATTCGAAGGTACAGAAAAGATCGCCGCATTTGCGCCAGTACATATTTTACCTGATCATAATTGGACAATTATAATTTCGGTACCCTTGAGTGAAGTGGATGAAAATCTCGCGGTTCTTGGTGTGCAGTCTCTGTTCAGTTGGCAAATCGGCATCCTTTCAATGATCATACTTCTCATGACTTTGTCATTCTTGTGGTATATGATCATTCAATTTTTCAATCCTATTAGCAAAATAACTTTCGCGGCAAAGAAAGTATCAGAGGGAGATTGGGGGGTAGAGGTGCCCAAGATGAGAAATGACGAGATAGGTACACTCGCTAAAGTTTTTAGTGAAATGGTCGTGCGTCTTAAATCTTATTATCAAAACCTCGAAAAAGAAGTTGCAGAAAAGACAAAAGAGTCCGAAGAGAGAGTGACGCAAATCAAATCCGTCGCTAAAGCATTGGAAACTTCAAATCAAGAACTTGCTCAAAAGATGAAGGAGCTGGAAAAGATGAATAGGTTCATGGTTGACCGAGAGATGAAGATGACTGAACTCAAACGTGAGAATAAGGAGCTGAAGATAAAGATTTCACAATAAACCACTGCGTACCAATTTCCCAAAGTTGAACCGAGGGATTATTCTCAACATCTCGCTGTGGCATTTTACCCCCCCAGGAGGGTATGTGACATAATTCAGAAATGAAATTGGATGCAAAAAAAGCGCAATGATTTTGCAAGGATTGAGATAGCTGCTCGCGGAGCTTCCTAATGAATTCGCCCATTTGGGCAATTTTGTGTTACAAAAACTGGCTGAGAAAGCGATACAAATTGCTGTCTACTGAATTCGAAAAGTGTGGACGTATCATAACAATTTGTCAGATGAAGTGAGATGCTATACTTCACGAATGAATATAATACCTAATCGTATGGAAATCGAGGAAGAACTGAGAGTCAGTAGCGCTGCACTTAAAGTAATTTCTCAGGGAGTGGTGATTTCAAGGGCGGACCAGTTAATAATTTCAACGAATGTTGCTTTTGCAGACATAACGCAATATTCAATCGAGGAAATCGTGAATAAAAATTGCAGATTCCTTCAAGGTCCACTTACCAATATGGAAACAGTACGATCTATACATGATGCACTCAGTAGTGGAAAGGAGTTTGAAGGTGAAATCCTAAACTACCGGAAAGACGGTACTACTTTTTGGAATGAGCTTACCATTTCTCCTATACATAATGAGCAAGGCGAAATAACTCATTTTATCGGTATCACACGTGATATTACCCTTCGGAAAAATTTGCAAGACAAATTGGCGGTACAATTGGATCAAGTAGAGAAACTAAATAAATTTATGCAGGATAGAGAGCTCAAGATGATTACACTGAAGAAGGAAATTGAAGCTTTAAAAGCAGCAAGTCAGAAATAGTGTTTCAACAAGTAACGCTACTCTTTCTGACGAGATAAAGGGCTTTTGATCTTTATACTACCCACCTTCAAATATCCTTCACAGAGCGGAGCGGTAAAAGACGCTTTATCAAATTACTTTAGTTTGATATTGTCTAAGCATGAAATCAATTAATCCTTGGATCAACTTCAATGGTAATGCAGAGGAAGCTTTTGTATTTTACAAGTCTATCTTTGGTGGTGAGTTTACAAAGAGTATACGTTTCAAAGATATTGTGACCGCAGAATTTCCTGTAGCAGAGAAAGAAGAGAATAAAATAATGTATATTGCGTTGCCAGTTGGTAACGGTAACGTATTAATTGGAAATGATGTCCCAGAGTTTATGGGAAAAGTTAATGAGGATGAAAACAGAAGCAAAATTTCAATACATACAGAAAGTAAAGAAGAGGCTGACAGAGTATTCAATGGACTTTCGGCTGGAGGGGCAGTTGAAGGACCAATGGGGGATAGCCCTTGGGGTACGTATTGTGGAATGTTCAGAGACAAATACGGTATTGAATGGATAGTGGAATTTGACTCGAATATTAAAGCAAGCTGATTGTAATTCTGAGGCGGTTTCTTGTTTGTAATTCGTTGTTAGATGCAGGTGCAAACCTTTGTGCTGTTAGGTTACGGATGTGGTATGGGCACGTACTGCGGCAAAGATTTAGTTCTATAAAGCTTCAGCTCGGGTTCTCGGAATATCTTTTTTTCTCACTTTCGCATGCTTAGTCCGGTTATTCTTTCATATGAAAACGATTAAAATTTTGAGCTTTGTACTTTTACTAGCATTTGGAGTGTTTATGCTTGTGTTTGGTGGATATACGATAGTCCGGGAGCACAGGGGCTGAGACTCTTTGCAGCTCTATTTGCTGTGTGGAAATTATTTAGACTCTTCAAAAAAAATTCGAAGCAAGACTAACGTGTCTGAAGTCAGAGGTAGTGTATTAAGCATCAGGAATTTCTGGTTCAACTAATTTTGCAAGCTTTTCGAGTGATTCCTGCCAGCCGAGGTAACACATTTCAACTGGGATTTGTGGAGGAATACCTTCTTGCGTGATCTGGAGTTCAGTACCTCCAATAACTTTCTTAAACGTTACTGTCGTAGTCATCTCGCCGGGCAGATTTGGGTCATCAAACCGGTCAGAATATTTTACTAATTCATTTTGTTGCATTTCGAGGAAAGTTCCACCAAATGAGCTGCCTTTGCCGGTCGTGAAGTTTGTAAACGTCATTTTGTAGCTACCACCAACTGTAGCATCGTAACTTTGCACGGTACATATAAATCCATACGGAGGTATCCATGAGGCATGGGCATCGGCCTCTGTGAACGCGCGGTACAGCTTTTCAGGTATTGTTTTTATAACCCTGTGAAGTTTTATGGTATTTGACATAGGTATTAGTGTAGATCAATTCATGCAATTTTCAAATCCTGCGGCCATACAATGAGAGAGGTCTGATTGTGCGTGGTTTTTTGTATTCCTATAAATGAATAAAAGTCTGGGGTACTTGGAAAAGGAATTTGGGAATAATAATCTTCGATTCAGAGAACATGCTTCAGATACTTACGAAAAAAATAGAAAATTCTCACATCTAGTTAGGGAATCCGTCAGAATAACTGTATTGTTAGAGAATCCCTATTAGCTAATTTAATACATGGAACAAAATACATATAAGTACGCTTCAATCGTGCTAGCACTCATCGCTCTTATATTTGCGTACCTCTACTTCTCCAAAGTAGAACCAAACGCGGGTGATCTTTATCAAAGTGTTTCTGACAAAGTCGGGGAATGTAGCGAAGATATTACTGAGTGGAAGACTAAATATAGTGATATAGCTTCTTCAACCGAAAAACAAGCAGACCTTGATAAGATTCTTGAGAACTGTCAGGAAGTAATTACTGAAGGGCAGGCTCAACTTCAATAATCCAATTCGTACGTTGAAAAACCTCAATATTTTTGTATTGAGGTTTTTCATTTCATTTTCCTAGATGAGTGAGATAAGATAACCTTACAGTATATATGCAACTTTTAAATAATACCGAGACAACAGAAGTACGGAGCGAAGCTTCACAGTTTCTTATCGATCATAAGAAGATGATTCTTACCGTTTTGGATAAGGATGGGTACCCAAATTCCTCGTTGGTGCTCTATGTTGCTGATGACTTCACTATTTACTTTGGTACCCGCCGTGCGTTCGGAAAATATGCAGCGCTAACAACAAATCCACACGTTGCGATTGCCGTTGTACAAGAAAGCATCGATCCACTTCAGGTTCTCGACATACAGGGAATAGCAGAAGAAATACCGGAAGCCGAGACAAAGAAGACCGTGGAGTGGTTTATGAGTAAGAATACGTCGAAGTTTTACATTAAAGGCGCCGAAGATCTCGTCATGTTTAAAATCAAACCACTGTGTATTCGATGGTTAAACGCCACTAGTGGCGATTTCCAAGTCTGCGACATTCAGGTGTAAATGCATAAAAAAGCCCCCGAGTTAAGGGGGCCAACGAATGGTTGTTTTGCTCCACTTGCTCTTATGGAGAGAGGAAGGCGGGGAGCTCTTCGAATGTGCTGATGTACCCGTCGAATCCTTCTGCTCTTACGATTGTTGGCCGAAGCGTCTGAATCGTACGCATGCCTAGTTCTTTTCCGGCTTTGAGTTCGGAAAGCGGATTGTCGCCCACGACTACCACTTCTTCTGGCTTCCATCCGTACCTTGTGCGGATGTCTTCGAAGATCTTCTTCTTGCCTTGTCTTGTCCCCAGATCATCAATCGTGTCGATCACGACCTCAGCAAACAAGTGCTTGATCTTGAGAAGTTGAATCTTCTTCGCTTGCAACCGCTCGTACCCGGAGGTGACGAGAAAACGTGGCATTAAAATATCTGCGAGAAGGTTCTCGTCGCCGAAGGTTTCAATGTGATCGGGAACACTGAGCGTTGCGTGTGCGGCGCGCATTTCTCTTGCTACGCAGGGCGGCAGATAGAATATTTCGATCACGTCCTCGAGACTGGTCGTCCAGAGCACACGATTGATCTCTTTCTTTGTGGAGAGAGGCACGACGTGTGAAGCGTGAAGGACAGCAAATACGGGGTCAAGGAAGCCTTCACCCAATGTCCGTGTGTCGAACACGCACATGTCGAGATCCAAAATGATGCCTTTGTACATGTTTCCTCCTTTTGAGGTTGGTTATTCGTGGCGGATGGGACGGATGATGGGTGCGCGATGACGGAGCATGTTCTCTCCACGGTTTCCAAATTGCATACGGAAACCGCATACACCGTCACCAAACTGCTTCGCGTACACATTCATGGCATTGAAGTTAAACGCGTACCCCCAGACCACAAATGAGATGTGACTCTCGATGCGGTCATTTTTTGTCTGTATCCATTCGACAAGTGTCTGCATGCACTCACGCATGAGACGCGGTGCTAGACCCTTACCTTGGTTTGATCGATCGATACCGATCTGGTCAAGCTTCGATGACTGGCTCGGCACGATGAAACCCACCATGCACTTGCCACCCTGCGTAGCCTACCACAGTTCCTGCATCCTCTACCACAAAGTACTGATACACCGGAAAACTGCGAAAGAGGCAAGTAATCCATTCCCGTGCACCTTCCACACGATCTCGGTCACCGAGAAAGACCGATGAGTTTATTGTTGCGATACTCGCTATATCGGTCTCTGTTGCTCTCCGTATGATACCCGTTTCCATCACGTTCCTTCCTACTTGTTGGAACAAAGTGTCCAAAAGATGTAACGAGTACTTATAGTGATAAGTTTTTAAGATCCGAAGAAACTCTTGATGCGACCCCACATACTTTTTTGTGGAGGATTCTTTCGTTCAGCTCTTCGCTTTTCTTCAACCTCCTTTAGATCTTTTTCTGAAAATGTATCGCGTCCCCCGTATTGATTGTACTCACGGTTCCATCCTGGAGTCACGAAATGCTTTCCATCTGGGGTGCGCTTCGGAGACGAGGCGTCTCTGCCCACAGTACCCGATTGTGCAAAGTCAGGGTCGCGTTCCGTTTTGTGTATCGTTGGAAGCCCTAATGCAGTCAGATTCGGGTCTCTCCACTCAAGGTAGGGACGAACAGCTCTTTCTTGTGTGTCGAGTTGAAAATTGCTCGTGTTAGTATCTCGCTCCGTTTCGTTTTTAGTAGGGTGTCCGAGAACTTTCTTAGCGGGATCAATCCATTGTCCATTAGTTCTGTCTGCGCCACGGAGTTGATCGTACCAGCCTGATTCATTATTTTGAGTCTCTTGAGGCGCTTCTTTGATCTCAATGGTTTTCTCCGTGGGAATAGGTCGTTGGTACGAATGACCACCCATTTTTGCCGTGCCATCTGGATTTGCAGTGTTATATCCTTCTCCTGGTTTTGATGGAACAAAATCTGAAGGAAGTTTAATTGCTGGCGGACGAGTTGAAAGTACTTCTTGGCTAATATTGTCATTTTTCTCAGATCCGTGGGTTGCGTAACTCTGAATAACACTGAATGCACTTTCAAAGCATTTCTCATTAAAAGCAATATGCTCAGCGTTTTGAACAAGAATAAATTCAGCTTTAATTTTTTCCTTATTAACGATGCGGCGTGAAAGGAGGTACCTGATGATCTGAATCTTATAATAGAGATCCTGCATGAACTCTGAGTGAGGAGCAATTGTAGGATCTTTTTCGGCTGCAGCTAAACGAGTCAGATACTCTGTGCGTTTTTGCAAAAGAAATTTTCCTGTCTCCGAGTCTGCGGGAAAGACAATTTCAGATGCGTTTAATGGCGTTCGGACATCGTGTGTCTCTCGAGCCTCCACCTTTCTTCCGCCGATAAATCCCTCTTGTTTCATGTGCAAATCAAGTTACTACTCATTACGATAGCTTAATCATACACGTTTATGAGCCTGGAAACCGGTGTCGTCCCCATGGGGGATTTCTAGGGTTTCCACCGTACAGGGGTAGATTTCCCCGGCATAGGGGTTTTCCCCCAGGGAATATGGTACGATTATGAGCGAGAACAGGATTACTACTAATAAATTTTCGTATTCTCACTAACTATATGGCTACTGCAAAAAAAGCAAATTCAGCGTTTATGAAACCGATGACGATCAGTCCCGAGCTCGCAGAAGTGGTTGGGAAGGGGCCAATGCCTCGCTCAGAGGTGGTTAAGGCACTTTGGATCTATATCAAGAAGCACGATCTTCAGGATCCTACGAACAAGCGGAACATTAACGGTGACGCGGCCCTCAAGGCAGTCTTTGGTGGAAAGGAGACTGTAAATATGTTTGAAATGACGAAGCTCGTTTCAAAGCATCTTTCGTAATCTCTATTTCAGAAGAAAAACACCGCCCGGCCTTGCCGGGCGGTGTTTTCATGGTGATTTGACATCGCTATTTTTTGGAGTACTTTTTGAGTAGCAAGTTCACAAACCATCGTTACGTCATAGGAGAGTCATAATGGCGCAAAAGCTTAATCGCAAAGATTTCCTCGTTTCTACCATCCGCAACGTCCGTCAGGTGTGGAAAAACATGAAGCCAGGAACAGCTGCCGGAGTTCAGGTACATGAGGTTTTCCAGGAAGCTCTGAGTGTGTTCACGGAGAATGAAATGCGGCAAGCCCTCAACGAACTTTTACATGAGGGTGTACTGCTCATGACTGCCACGACTGATCACTGCGTGAGAGGGAAGGTCATTCACGGCCTCACGTATATACAGGTAATACCTCTTGGGGCGCCGCTTCAGGAGTACTACTGGAATCTAAACAATAAGGGAGACGTGGTAAAACCAAGTGAGTTCGAGCACTATGCTAAACGCTTCTCACACATGAGACTGTACGTTACTGCAGACGGATTGCCGGAACGGGTTAAGAAAAAGGACAGAGTATTCCTGGCTCAGATTGCTGCCGTCTTGCGTGCAACATCAACTAGGTATTCCGCCCAGTAGAAAAACATCACATCGCATGGCAAAGCCCCGCCCAATCGCGGGGCTTTTTGTTGGCCCTGCTTTAAAAAATGGCTTAAAACCATGTGTGATAAACTAGTGCATGCGGCAGGCATTCGCACTTCTCGGGCTCACAACCGCTATCATTGCGATCGGTGCATTCATTGCATTTGAATTTAAAGACACACCTGATGAATTGAACTCAGCTACACAGTATTCTCAATGATTACACTATTTGGAAAGACGAACTGCAGGTACACGACTGAAGTGGTGGGAATACTCGATGAGTATCGACTTTCGTACGTGAAGAAAAATATCGCGAACGTTGAGGTGCTCTCTGAACTTCTTGACCTTGGGGGAAAACGGCAGGTCCCGTATCTCATAGATAATGGACTACACCTGTATGAATCAGATGCGATTATTGCATATCTCAGAGAAACATATGGGGAAGGGAAGGAACATCCAGTGAAAATGAACATTCATATCGCTGAGGAGGGTACCTGCGCATCACTCTAGGCAAACAACTGAGTGGTATACTGATAAAAGTACCCATACGAGTGAGAGTGCTATTACGAGCTAATACATATCCCATGACTATTCCATCAATTACAACAAAGGCGACGAATATTACGATTACTCCCAAAATTCACGAGCTTATTGAGCAGAAGTTCGCGCCCTTGGGTAAATTTATTCCGAAAGGAGCAGAAAATACTATCTGCGAAGTTGAACTTTCAAAGATAGCTGAACATCAGTCAGGAAAGATTTACAGAGCAGAAGCAAACCTTACCATCTTGGGAAAACTGTATCGAGCAGAAGCTACAGAAGAGCATATTGAAAAAGCGATTGATGAGGTGCGTGACGAACTTAAGAGGGAATTGGTTCGCGCAAGTGGAAAGCGTGAGAGCCTTATCAAGCGCGGCGGTAGAAAGATAAAGGAAATGATGCAGTTTGGAGGGTAGCTAATATCACACCTCAGGATTGAAATCGCTATATACCATCTCTCTTTTGCCTTCGGGAACGACTCGGAGTATTTTGAGTGAACCGTTAGGAGCAAGTTCAGCATCCTCAATTTTCACACGAATTCGTTTTCCATTTTTTTCAACAAAAAAGAATGTTCCTGGCCACCCGTCAAAAGCACGAATTTTTAAAAGATTTTGGTATGGATCATCATCCAGGTTAATTTCACCCATTTCTTTTGTAATTTTCTCGCAGAATGTAGCACTCCCATGCTGTTGCGGGGTGGGGGACATTTTTCCCTCTACCCAGTCAGGAAGGGTATGGACAAGCAACTGTGCTCCTTCACGTGCGAGGAGTTCGTCGAGCTCGTTTCCCCGCGGCGGCCATACGGGAGTCTGAATTATTTTCTGTGCCGCGATTGGTCCGTGGTCGAGCTCGTTGTCGAGTTGAATGATGGTGACTCCTGTTTCTTTTGCATCCCGTAGGATTGCAGAACGGATAGGACTCGCGCCACGAAAGTGTGGAAGGAGAGACGGGTGCATATTGAGTGTCTTGTGGGGAGGAATTTGAAGCACACGCTCTGGAATAATTTTTCCATATGCGGCCACAATAAAGAGATCTGCGTTTGCTTCCTGTAGCACTGTGTACACCGTGTCATCTTTCAGTGTCCCTGGTTCTAGTGTAGGAATGTTCCGAGCTTCTGCCCACACTTTTACCGGAGTGGGAGTGAGTTCCTGATGTCGACCGGTCGGCCGATCGGGATTTGTGACGACGAGTACAGGAAGGTATCCGTCTTTTTCGAGTTCTTCCAAAACCCACACCGCAATATTTGGTGTGCCAAAAAATACAAATCGTATGGATGTATTGTTATTCATCGGTTGCTTCGTGAAATTTCTTTGCTTCCAACTCATCTTTGTCCCAGACCTTTACTGCGCGATCGGTAAACAAAATACCATCCAAGTGGTCTACTTCGTGTTGAAAGATTTGCGCGAGGATACCACTTGCACCGCGTTCATACGGACCCCCTTTTTCATCAAACGCGCGAATCGTTGTATGGGTTGAGCGCTCCACTGCACCGTAATCTAGGGGCACAGATAGGCAGCCTTCACCCACCACCTTCTTACGTTTTGAAAGCTTGGTGATCTTAGGATTGATTGCCACAAGATCCGGGATGACTTTGTCTTTGTCGCGCTCTTTGTTCGTGTCGTGGACGAGAAATATGCGGAGTGGAATTCCGATTTGTGGAGCAGCAATTGCGACACCGCTAAAACCCTCCACGTTGTACGCGAGGAGAGCTGCACGCATATCCTTTATGACTTTCTGAATCTTCGGAGAGGATATAGTCTCTACAGGCACCTCATCCGCAATTCCATGCAGGGCGGGGTGGTCTTTTTTTACGAGCTTCATACCCACAATATAGCGCAGATTATGCATACACTACAACTCATTAGAAGCCATAGTGCTGTCTCAGGTACGCGGAGGCGAGTCATGAAAACAGGAGACGTATGTCTATACGATGACTGTTCGAATGATGAAGTCAACAAAGTAGATGGGCGGCAGTATGGCTTCTAACTAGATAATCCGGTCAGGATTGATAACAATCCGAATAGAAGGCGGCAACTCACGAAGCGTCGCAGCAAGTTGTTGGTCAGGCCACTTATTTGGCGGCAATCGAATGAGTCCAAACTGCATCACTGCACCTTTTGGTGGAAAGGAAGAATTATAAATTGAAATACCATACGGGGCGAGAACGGTCTTGATTAGATTTTCCATTTTTTCTACAACATCTTTTTGTCCTTGCCAGGTAAGGTGAACGAAAGTTGCGAAAGGGGGGTACGAGAATGTCTTCCGAAGCTCGAGTTCTTCGTTATAAAATTGCTCAATCGAACCGCGCGCTGCGAGATCAATGAGTGAGCGTTCTTTTGTTCGCGCCTGCACGTACACCGTCTGCTTGGTAAGTTCTCGAAGCTTGAGGAGAAGGGCAAAATTCTCTTCTTGAAGTCGCCACGTTGGTGTCGCATTAAGAGAGTCCATATTGACGACGATCGATACATCGATCGGCTCATGAATGTACGGCAGCGCCATCGTCGTTCCAATCATGATTGATCCCTTGGTGTTGTAAAACGTATGCGCAAGAAACATTGCTTTCTTGTGTGTGCTTGCAGTCGTGTGATCGAACAGCGTGATTGCAGTTTTGGGAAGCAGTTTTCCGAGTTCATCATGCACATACTGAATTCCTATGCCGCGTTCACGTAGTCGCCACGACCCACACTCATCACAGGTATCCTGCGCCCGCTTCCTTTCGCCGGAGGAAGGGCAGACGAACCAGCGTTCCTCAACTCCATTTTTGTTTGTTCGTATGAGGGAATACGGCGCGCCACTCTCTTCAGACCTGAAGATATACCCACAGTCGAGACAGGCAACGACGGGCGAGAGACCGCGCCTCGCAGCAAACAAGAAGACGTGCCCCCTTTTCTTTAAGACTTCTTTAATAGCTTCGATAACCTTGGGAGAAAAGAGTTTAAACGGAGTCGTACCATCTAATTTTTCCTGCATCAGCACGAGTTCAAGTTTCGCTTTGGTCTCAATGCGTTTTGGATTTTCACCGTAGGTTTGGTACTCATCCGTGCGCCGCATGTATTCTTCTTCGCTTCGAGGTACGATGTCGGCCATAATGATTCTTCTTCCCGCGTGCTTTGCGTGTACACGATGGACTTCTCGATAATCAAGGTAGGGACGTACCAACTCTTTGTAATAGGGTGACCGAGCACACTCCATAATAACGAGTGTGATGTCATGGCGTTCGAGAAGGGAATGGGAAGGTGTAGCGATTATAAGTTTTGGTTTACTAAAGTCATCGAGCGCTTCGTATGCAGCGCGCATATGTGGTTTCCCCATTGTGCTCGTGAGGAGAATCGTGCGGTCGACAATACCCGGGGAAAGATATTTGAAGAGTTCGTTCGCTTCGCCCGAAGTTGGCACCACACAGACCACCGAACCGCTATGCGCAAATGTCTCGCGGACGAGAGAGCGGTAGGAAAGGTAGCGCTCTCTCGAATGTGCGGTGAGAACTTCAGGAGTGAATGTCTCAGTTGGTATGACGTGATGGGTATGAGGTAGGGGAATTTCTCCGTTTCGAATATCAGGCGGCAAAAGGTTATAGAGAATCGCTCCCACGCTCGACGCGTAATAGAGCGACAGTTCTTCAGCTGTTTGTATGTACGCAGGAGAAAGACTTTGCACATTTTCTTGCGGAGGTAGTTTCTTAAGAGAAAACGTGGCAGCGCGGAGTGCTGTTTTTGCACCGCTCACTTCCTCGGTTCGAGTTACCACCCCCAGAAAAGATTGATTTCGTACGGGAATCGTAAGAACCGTGCCACATTCATACTTCGTTGCGGAGTAGTAGGAAAGCGTATCAATCTGTACACCGCGTTTAAGTGGAATGACGTCGATTACGAACATGCCTGCATTCTAGCAAATGGAGGGTGAAGGGAGAAATATAAGAGCCCGGCAAGGAAAATGTAGATTTTTCCTTGCCGGGCTCATGCCGCGCGGTTCACGTTTTGACGACCTTGGGCTCCAGGATTAACTCGTACTCGGTGTTTCCAACGCACACAACGAATTTGAGTTTACCTCCCATGCCCTCGATGAGCGACTTAAGTCTTTCTGTGTCGCAGCTCCCACGCTGCTCAACTCGCCAAACGTTTGAACGGTGAACCCCGGATGCACGGCTGAGATCTGGGCGTCCTAGCCCTAACCTTTCGCGCAGTTCTTCCAAACGTAGCCGGATTCGGTTTTCCGGACGTTCGTCAGAGAGGAGCCTCACCGAGGATTCATGAGCTTTACCTGCGGGCCGCCAATATAAATCTGAAAGATCACGCATAAGTGCCACATCTGCGGCTGCTTCGTTCTCAGTCATTGCCGTTCCTTTCACTGTGAGTGTCTAAAAAAAGCCTACCATGCACATTCAAAAACACAACGGCTAGAATTCATCATGGTAGGCAATATGTGCCCCGAGCGCGGATAAGCGTTCCACTAAGTTTTCATACCCACGATTGATGCTGTAAATGTTGCGTAGGATTGATGTGCCTTTTGCTCCAAGCATGCCAATAAGAAGAATCGTAGCTGGGCGAAGTGCGGGCGGACAAATAAGCTCTGCTCCACGAAGTGGAGTCTTTCCAGTTACGTAGATTCGATGAGGATCTGCAAGGACGGTTTCAGCACCGAGCTTATCAAGCTCAGTAAAGTAGAGCGCTCGTTTTTCATACATCCAGTCATGAATAAGCGTTTGGCCCACTGCCTGTGTAGCAATAACAGCAAAGAAGGGAAGATTGTCTGCATTCAGTCCCGGATACGGGCGAGCATGTACTTTGTCCGCTGGTGCCATGAGTACTGAAGGATGCGTCGTGATATCGACGAGTCGCGTGAGACCATTTAGAGCGAGGTATGGTTTGCTCAGTGTATATTTGAATCCCATTTTTTCCAGCACCAGGAGTTCGATTTCAAGAAAATCAATCGGTGAGCGTTTGATTGTGATTTTTGAATTGGTGAGAATCGCGGCACTGAGAAAAAACATTGTGTCTGTCGGATCTTCTGAAAGGGTGTATTCGATATCCGTATCAATTTTCGCGATGCCGGTTACCGTGAGAGTAGTTGTGCCCACACCTTCAATCTGTACACCAAGCGCATTTAGAAATGCGCACATTTCTTGCACCATGTAGTTTGCGGACGCGTACTTAATCGTTGTGACGCAAGGGGCAAGAGCGGCAGCGAGAAGTGCATTTTCAGTAACGGTATCGCCGGATTCATACAGAATAATCTCCTCCGGGCATTTCCCAGCAACTTTGATATGGAACGCGTCCTCGGTTGTATCAATATGTACCCCAAAGTGTTCGAGTGCATAAAAGTGGGGGCGTACGGTACGGCTTCCAAGCTTGCATCCACCTGATTGGGGCAGGCTGAACTCATTCATATAGTGAATGAGCGGTCCAATGAACATTACGATGCTCCGCGTGCGACTTGCAGCCGCTTTGTCGATCTTCTTTAGGTTAAACCTCTTTGGTGGTGTAATTATGATGTCACTATCACTCCATTCGACGCGTACACCAATTGATTCCAGTACTTCAATGAGTCGATGCACCTCCTCAATGCGTGGCATCTTTCTAAGCGTAGTTGTGCCACGGTTGAGGAGGGAGGCGCAGAGAAGACCGACAGCCCCATTCTTTGAGGTGCTCGTCGTAACAGTTCCTTTTAGTTTTTTACCTCCCGTAATTTTAAGATTCACCGTGCCGGGGGACAGTGTCAACAGATTTTTCTTAAGAGCAGCACTTACCTTCTTCAGCATTTCTGCACTCACGTTCTGTTTACCTGTTTCAATACGTGCAATCGCGCTTTGCGTCGTCCCGAGCTTTCGAGCGAGATCAGTTTGCGTCATTCCTTGGGTTTCTCGTAGGTCGGCAATCCGAATTCCAATGTCTTTTTCCATGGGATCAATATAGCATATATGCTATACATCGAACCACGTGGTGTTGATAGATGAGTCACGGGCTAGTAAATTGTCAAAAAACAGATACCATATGAAGCATTGTATGTTCCAACGTCTCATTCCTAAAGTTGGTATCGATTTAGGTACCACGAATATTCTCGTCTACATACCAGGTAAGGGCATCGTCCTTAATGAGCCTTCAGTCGTTGCAGTTTCTGACTCAAACCAAATTCTTGCGGTGGGTGCTGAGGCAAAGCGTATGATCGGGCGTACACCGGACACCATCCGTGCGTATCGTCCAATGAAAGACGGTGTGATCGCCGATTACCGTGTAACGGAGGCAATGCTTCGCTATTTTCTTAAAAAAAGTTTAGGGAGCTACAATTTCTTTAAACCTGAAGTGATGGTGTCCGTGCCCGCGGGAGTGACTTCAACTGAAAAACGCGCGGTAGTGGAGGCTGCGATTAAAGCTGGCGCACGAAATGCCTACGTCGTGAAGGAGCCGATTCTTGCAGCAATAGGCGCTAACCTTCCTATATATGAAGCGCAGGGACACATGATCGTGGACATTGGTGGAGGAACGATTGACGTCGCGGTCATCTCCTTAGGAGGTATTGTTGTCTCAAACTCAGTGAAGTGCGCGGGGAATCGCATTGATGCTGCAATTACGGACTATGTAAAGAAAATTCACAATCTCTCTATCGGTGAAAAGACGGCTGAAGATATTAAAATTCAAATAGGGTCAGCACTTCCACTTGAGGAGGAGTTGCCTATGGAAATAAAAGGGCGCGATCTTTTTTCTGGGCTGCCGCGCACTGTCGAGATAAAGACAAACGAAGTGGTGCGGGCGATCTCTCGTGAGCTCCATGAAATGATCAAAGCAATTAAAGACGTCTTTCAAAACACACCACCCGAGCTTGCGTCAGATATTATTGATTGCGGCATTATTATGACCGGGGGCACATCTCAACTTCGCAATTTTCCTGAACTGGTCAAACGTCGCACGGGAGTGAAGGCAACCTTGGCTGACCAGGCGCTCTTTTGCGTCGTGAAGGGGACTGGTATTGCACTAGAACATTTAAACGCCTACAAAAAAACCATTATCGCCAAGCGTTAAAATTGTGGCATCTACTTTGTTGCATTCGTCGTGCAGGCAGTCATCGTATAGTTTTATACGCCTCCTGCCTACACTCCTCTGCGCCTCGTATCTGACACAAAATTTTAACGCTTGGCAGAGCATCTTGAAGCGTAATGGTTCAATAGCTTGGAAACACCTCCACATTTCTTACAGATCAATATTTGAGTAATATCTAGAAAACCTGGGCACATCTTCTAAATCTGTTGGCTTTGCGAGGTATCATTAGTGCATGGAATTAGCTGGTGTAAAAAAGTTCTCATCACCTGAGGAAGAAATTTCGTATCTACGTGCTCAGATAGCTGAGCGCGAACAAGAGCTGCTCTCACGCAATAAAGAGATTGATCACGTTGATCATGAGACTATTGGTAAGGAGGTAATGCGTGAATATGGCGAGCATGATCCGTCAGTCATCTTGCACGATACTCACACCCTCAAAGGACAGGAGTTTGCGGAATCGCTCCACATTTCAGAGGTTGCTGGAGACCCGATTGCAGAAGTCGTAAAGATTGCATATGAGAAAGGCGTGAGAAATGCGATGTCGGTCCTCGAGCGTTTAGGAGATGCGTTTCTTACTGACGAGGTACACAAGCGACTTATTGCGGATATTCGAACAGGGAAGGAGGTTGCGGATTTGAAGGAAGGTGCTCCCATGTGGAAGCTACTCCACATGACACTTTTTGAAGTTGCCCTTCCCGAGCATGCAGATGAGGGAGCTGAGACAAATTTAAAGACACTACTTTCTGCCATGGAGCAGTTTTATTCGGGCATGCAGACACTTGGGAGTGGAAAATCCCCAAAGCATTACACGCTCGAAGTTGCGGTAGCAGATAACAGCGACGACATTGTGTTTTACGTGGGCGTGCCCAACGAGTTTGTGAATCTGTTTGAAAAGCAGGCGCTCTCACTGTTTCCCACAGCACAGCTCATTCTTCAGCAGAATGACTACAACATTTTTGTTGAAGGTGGAACGCATGAAGTATCTATAGGAATGCAACGAAAGCATTCTATATATCCACTGAGGCTTTACGAGCAGTTTGAAAACGATCCCCTCAATGTGATCCTAAACGCGTTCTCGAAGATTGAACGCGTGGGCGGAGGCGCAGCAATGCAACTTCTCATTGAGGGTGGGGCAAGCAAATATCGTGAGTCGTACACAGGTATTCAAAAGCGAGTAGAGAAAGGGGAGAAGATTGAGATCGCCATTCGAAAGGATTCTTTTGCGGGGAGTATGTACGAAAATCTAAAGGATGTGTTTGTGCCGGGGAAAGAAAAAAAGGATGGTGAACCAGAAAAGCCAAAGGAAATAAAGACGGACCTGCTCGAAGAATTTAAAAAGAAGATGAATGCGCCGACGCTTGCAACAAACATTCGACTCATTGCCTCAGCGCATACGAAGGAGCGGGCTGACCAGATACTTACTGAACTCGAATCGGGTTTTCATCAATTTGAAAACACTTCCGGAAATAAGTTTTCGTGGAAGCGAGCACAGGGAAGTACTAAAGCACGGGTGCTAAAGGCATTCTCATTTCGAGAGTTTGAACCCTCGCAGATCATGCCGCTCTCTATTGCGGAAATTGCAACGATTCTCCATTTCCCAGCAGAAGGAGTTGAGTCATCACCGCAATTTAAGCAATCGAAAGCAAAGAAAGCACCAGCACCCGTTGATATGCCACAGCACGGCACCCTCCTTGGGGTGAATGAATTCCGAAATAAGGAGACACAGATATACCTCACGCCCGAGGATAGGCTTCGACATTTCTATGTTATTGGACAGACAGGAACTGGAAAGACCACGATCCTTAAAAATATGATCGTGCAGGATATTCTTGATGGCGGAGGCGTCTGCATGATCGATCCGCATGGCACGGACATTCTCGATGTGCTGTCTGCAATCCCCGAAGCTCGCCTCGATGATGTTATCTACTTTGATCCCTCCAATATGGAACGTGTCATGGGGCTTAATATGCTTGAGTTTGATCCAAAATTCCCAGAACAGAAAACCTTTGTGGTGAACGAACTCTTTTCAATTTTTCAGAAACTCTACGGTGCGAATCCTGAGTCGATGGGACCGATGTTTGAGCAATATTTCAGAAACGCGACGCTTCTAGTACTTGAGGATCCTGATTCAGGCAGTACACTTCTCGACATATCTCGCGTTATGGCTGATGCTGACTATCGCAACATGAAGCTCGCGAAGGCGACGAATCCAGTTGTTGTGCAATTCTGGAAGACGATTGCAACCAAGGCCGGCGGCGAGGCATCGCTTGAGAATATTGTTCCGTATATCGTATCTAAATTTGATGTGTTCACGGCAAACGACTATATGCGTCCCATAATCGGCCAACAGAAATCATCTTTCAACTTCCGGGACATCATGGATTCACAGAAGATACTGCTCGTTAACCTCTCGAAAGGCCGACTTGGGGAAATAAATGCCAACCTCATTGGCATGATCATTGTCGGTAAGATTCTCATGGCAGCTCTCTCGCGTGTGGATGATACTACGAAAGGATATCCACCTTTCTATCTCTATATAGATGAGTTCCAGAACGTAACAACGAATTCAATTGCATCTATCTTGTCGGAAGCAAGAAAATATAAATTGGGGCTTACTGTCGCGCATCAATTTATTGCTCAAATTGATGAGAAAATTAAGGATGCAGTGTTTGGTAATGTTGGATCTATGGCAGCCTTCCGCGTGGGTGTAGATGATGCAGAGTATCTCACTTCACAATTTGCACCGGTGTTTGAACAAACTGACCTAATGAATGTTGAAAATTTCAACGCGTACGTGCGGCTACTTTCAAATGGTTCTCCCACAAAACCATTTAGCTTGCGCACGATGTCACCGCACACCACTGATCCTGCGTACGCCGAGAAGGTAATAGAGTACTCACACTTTAAGTACGGAACATCGAGGGAGGAGGTTGATAGGGCAATACGAGCCAGGTACATGATGTGACCAGGAATTAACGAGCGCAGCGACTATAGTTCCTCTGTCCGTCATAAAATTTTATTCCTAATAAATTTTAGGACGCAGTCCACGTTTATAGTTTCTGAAAATAGGTTATCAACTTATATTTCACGCACGCGAAAGTTCACGAGTGTTATACTGTAGGTGATATGGCGGAGGTACGTACGTCTCATAGGAGCGCTCCTTCACATGTGGCTCAGACATCCACATCACCTTTTGATATGCGGAGCTGGCAAGGCTTGACTTCAGTTCTACAGATGGGAAGAGATGCAGGATTGAATGCTGGAGAGTATGCACAGTTTCGTGATTTAGTACTTTCATACGCGCAAAGTGGTGGTGATGCAGGAATTAAAACAAAGATTGATACTGCAATTGCGGGATTTACTAAAAAGGAGACGAAAGCACCCGTGCAGGAAGAGAAGGATAGAGGGGAGGAGAAGAGAAAGGGTGCATCTCCTGCTGCTCAAAAACAGAATGTTGAACCACGCGTCGTGACTATTTCAAGCGATCGTATGCGTGGCGGCCGACCAGCTCCTACGTTTGCGGGTACCGGAGCTACAAGCGCACATCTTCCTGAGGCTACAGAAATAAAAGCTGAACCAATACCGAAACTTGTCCCTTTGATGCCCGTGCCTAGAGAATCGAAGGAGGATTCTAAAAAAGAACCCAAAGTCACAACGCCGCAATCTTCTTTGCCGACCCCTAGAGAGGAATTACCTACTCAGGAATTAACAGATGCGCCAGTGACTCCCACATCAAATCCCCTAATGATTACTACAGAGCCCATAGCACAAGAAAACTCCAAAGACGCGCGTGCCGAAAAGATCTGGGCTGAAGAGGAAGAGAAAGGTACGAAGGATGCGCCTCTGCCGGAGGTAGCTCTTCCAATATCTCCGATTCCTGAGGTTGCAACGGTCATTCCACCACAAGCTCCTCCATCCGCTCAGTCTATTGAGCAATTTAAAGCACGTATTACTGAGATTAAACGTACTGTGCATAGCACAATAGGAAACCCCGTGACGCTCATGGATGCGGGGAATCAGGTGGGACGAGCGTATATGAACGCGCTACTTGTTGCACTGAAGTCTACCGGAGGAGGTTCACCCGTTCCGGTTGAAGAAGCAATGCGTAAGCTTGAAGATTCGTTTGAAGCGCTTCAGAAACTAGGAAAACCAGATCGTGCGGAAACGCCAGTCCCGAGAGCTGCATCTGAACCTCGCGTAGAGAAGGAGGTCGTTCCAATTCCCGAACAAATATCGAAAGCGGTGCCCGTAGAACCACGAGTTGAGGTTCAAAGTCCACCAAAGGTTCAAGTGCCAATTCCTCCACCTCCTCCAATACTGAAAAAAGAATCGGCGATAGTTCCTCCTGTGGAAATTAAATCAGCCCCGAAGCGAGCGGAGGAAATTCCCGTTGCGTCACCAAGGGTACGAACCGAGAGCAATCCACCATTGAATCTTCCGATTGATGAAAAGGAAACGATTGAAATTCCCGTGAAGAAGTCTGCGCCCATTCAACCACCGGTTACATCAGAAAAATTGGATGTGCCCCCCCGAAAGATTTCTGAAACACCAAACAGTACACCGATTCCAGTAATGCCTGTGAAAGTTGCTGAAGAAATTTCGAGCATGCCCACAGTCACCCCACTTTCGACAACAAGACCACCCACATCTAGTGTGGAGCCAAAGATTCCAGTACCCGACCCACTTGTCTCTTCGCCCCACTATAGTACTGTGACAGAACTCAGCACTATTCCAGTGCATCACACTACGCTAGAAGTGGAACTCGATACTGATGAAATTACAGTTGCACTGTATCAACTCCTCCATGAGTGGAGTATTTTTAGAAGCAGCGGCATGTTTGGTACAGGTCCAGGCGGCGCGGACCACCCACTCTATAAAAAGATTTCAAACCTACCGATGCTCACGGTCTCAAATGGGGGATGGGGTGATGCTAAGCCTGACGAGCGACAATCGATTCGGGATTATATTAATGCGTGGCGACACGAACAGAGCATCTCGTACAACCCAATGGAAAGTTTTGAACACTATTTGCGACGAGTGATTCAGCGTGTACAAAGAAGACAGGCTAGGAACTAACGAGCGCACTATTGAACGAGTAGCTTGTAAGGATTACATTGGTTCCCTTTGAAGGAGTTATGGTATCAGGCATAATACAGGAATGACACACCATGCAGTGGGCATAATTGGGGATGCAGAAGGAGCACTTCTCTCAATACCCGAAGAAGATCGGGAGGCCGGAGTGGATGTTACCGCTTTCAAATACCGACAGCTCACTATCGCTGATGCACGCGCGCTAAATAATCTTGCAGCACAACGACCGTTTCAAAAGCCAGAACGAATTTTCATCCTGACATTTGAGAGTGCCACAACTGAAGCGCAAAATGCTCTTTTGAAGCTCTTTGAAGAACCCACTCTTACCTCGCGGTTCTATCTCATCTTTCCCCTAGAAGATGTTCTTCTACCAACACTTCGTTCGAGACTTATGCTGAAGCAAGTGATTCATACGAATGCGGAAGGCGCATTGGCAAAAGAATTTCTCCGCGCATCCTACGCAGAACGACTCGAACTGATTGCCGCAAAGCTGAAGGATACAGAAGAAACATGGAGCCTAAATCTGATACGCGAACTAGAATATGAAGTACGAGGGAAGGGAAAAACGGGGGCAGAAGCCTTGGTATTTATTGCAGAATATATGCGTGCACCTGGTGCATCCAAGAAAATGCTTCTCGAACATCTGGCACTTTCACTTTGAAGACGAGCGAAATTGCGCTACGATAGTGACATGAGATACGATTTTAAGACATTTGATGCACGCGCGAAAGGAGTTACTGAGTGGCTCGTGAAGGAATTTTCTGCTGTTCGAACGGGACGTGCAACCCCAGCGCTCCTGGATTTAGTGCGTGTCGAATCCTACGGTAGTCGAGTTCCACTCAATCAAGTTGGGTCAGTTACGATTGAAGATCCTCGAACGCTGCGGGTAGTACCATGGGATGGCTCACAAATTAAAGCCGTCGAACGCGCAATTGTTGAGGCTGATCTTGGCATTTCTCCGATCACAGATTCAACTGGTATTCGAGTTATGTTTCCGGAACTTACGAGTGAGCGCCGTGAGCAGCTTCTTCGACTTGCTAAAATGAAACTGGAAGAGGCCCGGGTGTCACTTCGGGGTTCACGTGATGATATCCTTAAAGATATGGAGGCAAAGGAAAAGAATAATGAATTGAGTAAAGATGAGCGTTTTGCAGCAAAGGAAGAGCTTCAGAAAAAGATCGATTCCTGTAATGGGGAACTCAACTCAATGTTTGAGGCCAAAGAGAAGGAAATTGTAGAATAATATCGTATGTCAATTCTTATTTTTATTGCCGTGCTTTTTGCGCTCGTTCTCGTGCATGAATGGGGACATTTTTTTGTTGCAAAGAAGACAGGTATGCGTGTGGATGAATTCGGTATTGGTTTTCCTCCAAAGCTTTTTGGGATTAAAAAGGGGGAGACACTCTACTCTATAAATGCGCTGCCGATTGGTGGGTTTGTTAAAATTTTCGGAGAAGATGCAGTTGTGGGAGAGGGAGAAACTTCACAAAGTGGATCCTTCACTTCTAAAAGTAAGTGGGCTCAAACAGCGGTGCTCGTTGCTGGAGTTGGAATGAACATTCTCTTCGCGTGGTTTTTGTTTGTGATTGCGCTCAGTGTTGGAGTTGAGTCCGCGGTGAGTGAAGCGGAGGCTGGTCCTGATGCGAGACTCATTGTTTCCCAAGTGCTTCCTGATTCTCCTGCAGCACTCGCAAAGATTCCAACAGGTGCCATCATTACGAGCGTACAAGATAGCGAGGGCAATACTCCGAGCGCGCTGTTCCCTTCAGCATTTAGTGAATTTGCAACCTCGCACGGCACAGAAATGCTCACCATCACCTATCAGGTGGGGGATGAAATGTTCCTCACAACCCTCTCGCCCAAACAGGGAATTATTGCCTCAGATCCAGAGCGTGCGGCGATTGGTGTGCAACTCACTACTATTGAAGTTGTGCGCGAGCCATTCCATAAAGCTATTACGAAGGGTTTCATGCTTACGGTTACGAGTCTCAAAGAAATCACCGTTGGTATGTGGGGACTTCTTCGCGACGCCGTTACCCTTAAGGCTGACCTCACGAACGTCGCAGGGCCAGTCGGTATTGTGGGGATGGTGGGCGAAGCGTCCGCTCTTGGCGTGACGTCACTCGTTATGTTTACTGCGTTCATCTCGCTTAATCTCGCTGTCATTAACCTACTCCCGTTCCCAGCACTCGATGGAGGACGACTTCTATTCGTCATCATTGAAGCGGTGAAACGCTCTCCGATTAATCCCCGCTATGTCATGATACTTAATACTGTTGGATTTATGATGCTTATGGCTTTGATGGCGGCTATTACCTGGAACGACATCGCTAAAATAATCTAAATCGCGAGAAAGTATCATCTACTTTGTTGCTTTCGCCATTCACGCATTCACCGTATGTATATACGGCTCACGTGTTAATAGCTTAGCGCCTCGCATCTAATACCTTCTCGCGATTCAGAAACATACACTTAGGTTATCGCAAACAGTTGGTAAATCCGGCAGTGGCTGGAGCAAATCGAAAGTATCAACGCGTCTAAGGTCCGTAGGAAAGACAAAAGATCTATACTACAGGCCTTTTGTTATTGTATTTTGACCCTTCCTTCAGTTCCGAGGTAGAATGCTGGGGCAGATGGAGGTATACACCCCTGTGCGCTTTTATTGTTAACCAACATTTTCATGAGACAATCGCAACTCTTCACTAAGACACGAAAAGAAGTCCCTGCTGATGAGGTTTCCAAAAACGCGCAACTCCTTATAAGTGCAGGCTACATTCATAAAGAAATGGCTGGAGTCTATTCGTATTTGCCACTTGGCATTCGAGTTCTTCAAAATATTGAAACTGTTGTGCGTGAGGAGATGAATATGATTGGAGGGCAGGAAATTCGGATGGCAACACTTCACCCGTCCGAGCCATGGAAGCAAACGGGCGCGTGGGACAGTGTCGACGTGGTTTTTAAAATAATGAGTCGAACAGAAAAGGAATACACTATTGGGCAGAGCGAAGAAGAAATTGTCACACCCATTGCTAAGGAGTACGTGAAATCATACAAGGATTTGCCTCTCGCTATTTACCAGATAGGACAGAAGTATCGCGATGAGCTCCGTGCAAAGAGCGGCATCATGCGGGGGCGAGAGTTCACTATGAAGGACATGTACTCGTTCCATGAAACGCAGGAGGATTTTGATCGATTTTATACTCTCGCAAAAGAGGCGTACCTAAAAGTGTATGAACGACTTGGTCTCATTGCAAAGGCAACGGAAGCATCTGGGGGAGCTTTCACAAAAAAACTCTCCTATGAATTTATGGTACTTACGAGTGCAGGTGAAGACGATGTTCTTTACTGCAGTTCTTGTTCATACTGTGTGAATGTAGAAATTAGTGATCAGAAAGAAGGCGATGCGTGCACGCGGTGCGGAAATGGATTCCTCTCTCGTGCTACTGCATCAGAGGTGGGGAATATATTTGACCTTGGGACTAAGTATGCACAAGACTTCTCCGTAACCTTCAAGGATAGAGAAGGTAACGAACAACACCCGATAATGGGGTGCTTTGGTATTGGAATCACGAGACTCATGGGAGTTATTGCTGAAACATTTAATGATGATAAAGGAATCATCTGGCCAGAATCAGTGGCACCGTTCAAAGTACATCTCGTAGGACTTAATGGCGAAGATGCTGAGATTAAAGATTGGACTGATGGAATCTATGATTCACTTCGTCGCCAGCATGTCGAAGTTCTCTACGATGATCGCGACGCACGAACGGGAGAGAAATTTGCCGACAGTGATCTCTTGGGTATTCCATATCGTGTAGTTGTGAGTAAGCGTGCGCGGGAAGAGGGGAAGTTTGAGGTGGTGCGGCGAAGAGACGGAGAAGTGAGCACACTCACTGAGGAAGAACTCTTTGCCCGCTTTAGCCCGGACCAAGTCACAGACGAAGAATCAATATAATGAGAGTGATGGAAATGTGCCGTGATTAAAAAACTTCTTACATTAATTGATAAAGGATTGGAGTCAATCTCAACGGATATTGGTATTGACTTAGGGACTGCAAATACGCTTGTCTACGTAAAGGGAAAAGGAATCATTCTTAACGAACCGACGATCGTCGCAATTAACCGGAAAACCGGACAGCTTGTTGCAGTAGGTGCGGAAGCTAAGTCTATGCTTGGTCGCACGCCTGGGCACATTGAGGTAATTCGACCACTTGTCGGGGGAGTTATTTCAGACTTTGAGGTGACCGAAGAAATGCTTGCGTACTTGATCGCAAAGGTGCGCACGGGCACACGCTCAATTGTTGCGCCGCGCGTTTTGATTGGAGTGCCGTCAGGGATTACCAATGTTGAGATGCGCGCAGCGCGTGATGCGGCGAGGAATGCTGGTGCGCGTGATGTGTTTCTCATTGAAGAGCCTGTTGCTGCTGCCATTGGTGCAAAGCTTCCAGTTCACAAGCCACAGGGGAGCATGATTATTGATATTGGTGGTGGTACGACTGATATCGCCGTCATTTCCTTAAATGGAATTGTGGTTGCTAAGAATCTAAAGATTGCCGGCGATCGCCTCAATGAAGACATAGTGTCGTACATCCGTGATCAGTTTAAGGTGCTCGTGGGAGATCGGACTGCGGAGGATGCAAAGATCGCGCTCGCATCTGTGGAGGATAACGGTGAGTCAAAAGAAATTATTGTGCGTGGACGCGATGTGGTCACGGGGCTTCCACGCGAAGTAGTCATTACTGATTCAGATATCAGGGAAGCAATTGCGGGGTCGATAAACTCCATTATTGAAGCAGCGCGAGACGTCATTGAAAAAACACCGCCTGAGGTATTGTCCGACGTGATGCAACGGGGCATCTACCTCTCAGGCGGAGGTGCGCTCATTCCTGGAGTAGGGAAGCTTCTCGAAGAAATCCTCAAGCTTCCGGTCGTCATTGTGCCCGATCCACTTCGTGCGGTCGTACGAGGTACAGGAATTGTCCTCGAAAATTTTGAAGAATATGCAGAACTTCTCATTGAAAATGAAGGGGAACTCACCCCAGAACTCTAGAGTAAAACGGGTAATACGTCTGGCGCTTTTTTGTGTGGGAATATTAGCCCTCGTGTATTTTTTTGAAGGAGTCATAGGTCGATTAGGTGCCGTTATTACGACTCCGATGTACGCAGTTACAAGCTGGTTTCATGAATCAACAGCACCGCTCCCACAGTATCTCCGCGATCGGAGCGAACTCCTCAGTGAAATTGACCGACTGAAGAAAGAGCTCGCTGCACGAACGGGCAGTGATGCAGTCATAGGCCGCCTCGCAGGTGAAAATGAGGCGCTAAGGTCACTCCTTGGGAATGGGGATGAGAGTCCCCGCATTGCAGCAGGAGTGATTGCACGACCTCCAGGTATTCCATACGATGCACTTCTTATTGATCAGGGAAGCGTGGATGGTATTGAGGAAGGTACGGTCGTGTACCATGCGCACGATGAGACGATTGGATTTGTAAGTAAAGTGTTTGAAAAAAGTGCGCTCGTTACCTTATTTTCCACACCGGGTGTAAAGGGAACTGCGTACATTTTTGGTCCAAACATTTTTGTGCGAATGTTTGGAGAGGGGGGTGGCGTTTTAAGACTCAGTGTTCCTCAAGGAATTTCGATTAAGGTAGGTGACGTCGTTGTGCTCCCCACCCTTGAGGCAGGAATTTTGGGGCTCGTGAGTGAGGTGCGATCGGTTCCTACGGAACCTGAACAGGAAGCATTTGTGACCTTCGAACGTCCGATTCAGTCTATATACCGTGTCGCAGTAAGTACGCGGAAACTCGAAAGCATCACCTTTGAGGAAGCTGAACGTTTTATTGCTGCATGGGAATACCATGCGCTAGGAATTGATATTCCTATAACGCCGTATCCCACCCAGGGCGCCACAAGTAGCACAAGTACAGCCCCACAATAACCTATGCGTGTTTCACTCTTCATCCTTTTTATAGTCTCTATCTTCTTCTTTCCGCTGTCACTTACGCTTATTTTTGGATTTATCTATGCGTGCCTGTATGCTGGATATGAGCTCGTTGTGATTGGGGCCTTTGTCGATGCAACGTTTGGTCAGAGCGGAGGAACAAACATACCCCTCTACACACTTTCATTGACCGGAGTGACGCTCGCGGCACTCGTAATTGTGCCGTATCTCAATATTCGATTTCGTAACCCATGAGATTTTTTAAGAAAAAAAGGAAGGCCGAAATTTCATTCGATGAGATTCTTCTCGATTCATCAAATTTACCCTCGTTTAATGTAAGTCGCATGGAGGGTCGTATCGAACTGCCACTTGCGGAAAAGAACATTGCAATTGTGGGTGTCCTTTTTGGTATTATTGCCCTCGTATTTTTTTCACAGACATATAAGTTGCAGATCATAGAAGGAGCGACCCTCACGGAAAAGAGCAATGCAAATATGCTTGCGGAGAGTCTGATTGTCGCCCCACGTGGCACTGTGTATGACCGGATGGGTGAACTTGTGGCATGGAATGAAATTGATCAAACAGGGCAGTATGATTTCCCGGTTCGTGCATATACCGACCGGCGCGGATTCGGCCAACTTATTGGGTATGTGAGCTATCCGCAGAAGGATTCTTCTGGGTTCTATTTCAGAAATGAATACATTGGCCGAAATGGGGTTGAGGAAACGTATAACGATATCCTGGCTGGAATAAATGGTGAACGAAATGTGGAAATGAATGCGCTTGGCGAAGTTATTTCTGAAAATAAAGTACATAGTGAAATACCTGGAAAAGAAATTACGTTATCAATCGACGCAGCACTTAGTGAAGTGATGTATGACCTCATAGCAACAACGACAGAGACAAATGGGTTCCGGTCGGGTGCTGGAGCGATTATGAACGTGCATACGGGAGAAATTATCGCGCTTTCCAGTTTCCCATCCTACGATCCTGAAGTCCTTGCAGACGGTGATGAAGTGGCGCTCATTAATTCGTACAATGCCGATTCACGGTTTCCGTTTTTAAATAAAGTTGTGGGGGGCGCATATGTTCCGGGCTCTATTGTTAAGCCTTTTATGGCGTACGGAGCGCTTAAAGAGAACATCATTGATCCTATGAAGATCATTGTGAGTAATGGTGCGCTCGTGCTGCCGAATAAGTATGATCCAGAAAAACCCACGGTCTTTAAGGACTGGCGAGTGCAAGGCCCCATGACAATGCGGGACGCAATAGCGTATTCCTCGAATGTGTATTTCTACACGATTGGAGGCGGGTTTGAAGGGCAGGAGGGGCTCGGAATCACACGCATATATAAGTACATGAAACTCTTCGGTCTCGGAGAAAAAACAGGCATCGCGCTTTCAGGTGAACAAAAAGGAACGGTTCCAAATCCTGAGTGGAAAGAAAAGATATTTCATGATGATTGGCGACTCGGGGACACGTACCACACCTCAATCGGGCAGTATGGTTTCCAGACTACGCCCCTTCAAATGCTTCGCGCATACGCGGCGATCGCCAATGAAGGTACGCTCGTCACGCCACACGTTGTTAAAGGTGAGCAGGGTGCAGAGAAAGACATTGCACTTGATCTAGGTGATCTTAAAGTGGTTACCGACGGCATGCGACAAACTGTAATTCAAAATGGGGGTACTGCTCGTTCACTTGAACGAAAGGATCTTGCGATTGCTGCTAAATCAGGGACTGCTGAGCTTGGAAATGATAACGCGCAGGTAAACTCTTGGATTGCTGGGTATTTCCCGTATGAGAAACCTGAATATGCCTTTGTTCTTTTCATGGAAAATGGCCCAAGGTCAAATATGGTTGGTGCAGGGTCGGTGATGGGAAAGGTTTTTGATTGGATGGCTACAAACCGCCCCGAATATTTTGAACAAAGCCTGTAAATGTGTGCAGCTCTTTGTTGCACTCCGCTAAATAATTTTCAGCGTATAGAAATACGTCTCAAATACTGTTGCTCGTACGCGCAGTCTCCACAAATGTACGGGCTTTGATGAGATGTTTCCCTAAACGAGAGTCATTTCTATGGGTGTTTGACTTACATCCACCGCTACGTATAATTGTTGCAATCCGTTAGAGATTTTTGAGAAACGTGAGGACGTTTTAAGAGGTTAACGGGACATTAGTCATCACAACGGATCTCTAACACATAACGTAAAAAAAATTATGACAGAGCCACATGATTCATTTCTAACACAAGAGAAGTTTGAACAGCTTAAAGCGGAGCTCGAACATTTGAAGACGGTGCGAAGAAAGGAAGTGGCAGAATCGCTTGAGTACGCACGAAGCTTGGGAGATCTCTCAGAAAATGCTGAGTACCAAGAAGCACGCGATATGCAGGTAGCGATCGAAGAGCGCATTCAGTATCTCGAGAAAGTGATCAAGGAGGCGAAGATTGTGGCACACATAACGAAGGGTGATGTTGTTGGTCTGGGCTCTCTTGTAACAATTCAAAAAGCAGATACGCCGGAAAGTCGTTCATATACGATTGTTGGTTCAGAAGAGGCAAACATTCATGAGCACAAACTCTCATACCTTTCTCCACTCGGAGAAGCGCTCATGGGAAAGGCGAAAGGAGACGACTTCGAATTTGTCACGCCAAACGGAAAGCAGAACTACAAGATACTTAAAGTCAGTTAGAAATGATGAAAAGCACCGGCGACAAAGTCGCCGGTGCTTTTCATTTTCTTCATAAAACGATACTATAACGGTCATGTCCGGACTTGATGATATGCGCGCTGAGCGCGTGAAGAAACTCAACTTGCTAACAGCACGAGGAATTAATCCGTATCCTGCACGAAGTAGCCGGACACACACTATAGCGGACGCACTCGCAGGATTTGAATTACTCGCCGCGAAGGGCGACGCAATTGTGCTCGCCGGACGCATTATGGTGGTGCGAGGGCAGGGTGCAATCTTCTTTGCAGATTTTGATGATGGAACGGGAAGATTTCAGGCTGTACTTAAGGAAGATGAAATGGACAAGGAAAAGTTTGATCTTTTCAAAGATGCTATCGATGCGGGTGATTTTGTAGAAATCACAGGCACACTCTTTGTTACCCAAAAAGGTCAGCAATCCATTCTCGTGAAGGATTGGACGATCCTTACGAAAAGCCTTTTACCGCTTCCAGATAAATACCACGGTCTGCAAAATGAGGAAGAACGTTTTCGAAAGCGATATCTTGATTTACTGGTAAATCCTGAACTTCGCGAAATGTTTGCACGCAAAGAAAAATTCTGGCATGTAACGCGCTCATTCATGAAAGCAAAAGGTTTTCTCGAAGTGGAAACGCCAACACTCGAGCTTACGACTGGCGGAGCAGAGGCCCGGCCGTTTAAGACGCACCACAATGATTTTGACATTGATGTATTCCTCCGTATTTCTGTTGGAGAACTTTGGCAGAAGCGCCTTATGGCGGCAGGATTTCCAAAGACATTTGAAATTGGACGCACTTTTAGAAATGAAGGTACGAGCCCCAACCATCTACAAGAATTTACCAACATGGAATTCTATGAGGCTTATGCAAATTATGAAAACGGAATGGATCTCGTGGAAGAACTGTATACGACGATTGCAAAAGAGGTGTACGGGAGAACGGAGTTTACGCACGGGGATCATACATTTGATTTGAGTAGCGAATGGGTACGTGTTTCGTATAGTGAAGAGATTCTTCGCCAGACTGGGATTGATACAGTCTCCGCAACGGAGGATGAAATTAAAGATACACTCCGCGAGCTCAATGTGTCATACGAAGGGGATACCAAAGAACGACTCCTTGATACACTTTGGAAATATTGCAGAAAAAATATTGCCGGCCCTGCGTTTCTCGTCAACCATCCAAAGCTTGTTTCTCCACTCGCGAAAGAAGTTGAAGGTGACGAAACAAGTACACAAAGGTTTCAGCCGATCATTGCTGGTACCGAGGTGGGGAATGGATATTCAGAACTAAATAATCCTGAAGAGCAGCGTAAACGATTCGAGGTGCAACAGGATCTCCTCAAAGGAGGTGATGAGGAAGCGATGATGGCGGATCATGAATTTATTGAAATGCTCGAACATGGTATGCCACCTGCGTGCGGATTTGGTTTTGGTGAACGACTTTTTGCAATTTTAGAAGGGAAGCCAATCCGAGAGACACAGCTGTTTCCGCTCATGCGTCCTAAATAAGCAAATGCACTAATCTGCTTCGTTGTCTTTTTTTTGCTTAAACAGTCACCGTATACGCATACGCCTCTTGTTTGTTTCGACGCATTGCATCGCATCAGATTTTTCGTATTTTGAACAGAAATTGACATTCTATATAAATATTGTATCATATTGTCAGGTGCACTTCTATATTAGTAGTAAACCCTGTTTCCAATCTTTAATAGGAGGACGTAATGTCCACAACAAGTATCCTGCAGCGTCCGCAAGGGTCAGTCTTTATGGCTCTCTTTTCGGCAGACGGCCTCGGTGTTGCTACAGGCTTCAGTCCTGGTGATGGCCCCAAAAAATTAGGGGTACGAAAATTGTTCGGTGGCGAAATGGAGGATGAGGACTTCGCACTTTCACAAAGCGTGGAGGAGGGAATACGGGTCTGTGTCTTCCGCGAACTCCTTCAGGAGGCGGGTGTAAGAGAGACTAATCTTCAGTTTTTTGCACCGGCCTACGTCCAAAAAGTCTCCGGCACTAATCGTAGGACAGGCAAGGACTATGCATACGAGAATCATACGTGGCTCGGCGTTGCAGAAGAAGGACTGGTGTTGCCGAGCGAAGTCGAGGACAGGGCGGAGATGCTTGATCGACGATTTGATCCAGTCCCAGATGTACTCAAATCATACGGGTTGGAACACGGACACAAGGAAAAGTTCAATCCGTACCATGCAATCGCCCTCGTACGCTGCCTTATCAAGCTCGAAAAGTTACTTGGCAGAAGCTCAGAAGGAACTCCATTCCACCGCATGATGGAAGACATGAGACGGCGTATGAATCTGGATTCTCTTACAGAGGAGATTCAAGACAAGATCAACGCACGCTTCGTGTGATCAACCTCAGAACTCCAGACGCTCGCCCTCAGGGACGAGCGTCTTTTTTTATTCATATCTTCTTCATACTACGGTGTGTATAACTATGGCGTAGGGTGGGATGGAGTGGTATATAATGTACTTGTGGTGGGAGATAGTGGTATACTGTAGAAATGCAGTTAATCAGTATCAAGTTTGAACAATCATTCACATGTTGATTGGAGAGTACACACATAATATCGATGCCAAGAAACGGCTGTCCTTACCTTCTAAATGGAGGAAGGAACTTGGTAAGAAGCTAGTGGTTACTCGGGGGCTTGATAACTGTCTCTTTGTATATCCCTTGAAGGAGTGGGAGAAGATCACCTTAAAAATTGGTCAACTCCCGCTCGGACAAGCGGATACACGTGGGTTCAATCGATTCTTCCTTTCGGGAGCAGTCGAGGTGGAGGTAGATAGTGTCGGACGAATTCTTGTTCCGGATTTCTTAAAGGTATTCGCAAAGTTGCAAGAAGGAAAAGTAGTTCTTGCAGGAATACATGATCGTATAGAAATTTGGGAAGAGAAGCACTGGACTGAATACAAACGAAACATTGAGGAGCAGGCTGATGCACTTGCTGAAAAACTCGGCGAAATAGGCATTCTCTAAAGACGCGACCAAAAAGTTTCAGAAAGATTGTATATGGAAGAACAGAAACACATCACGGTATTCAGGAACGAGGCAGTCGACGCACTTCGTCTAAGCCCAGATTCAACGGTAGTTGATGCCACTGTGGGGAGCGGAGGACATACTCAACATATAACATCCAAGCTCGACGAGCGTGGACTTTTTATTGGCTTAGACGCCGATAAAACTGCACTCGATGCACTTTCAAAGCTCGAGACAAAGGCAACCGTCTATCTTGAAGTTGCAAACTTCAGAAACATCGACGCAGTACTCAAAAAATTAGAGATTGACGGAGTTGACGGCATTCTCGCAGACCTCGGGTGGCGAATCGAGCAGTTTAGTGGGGGAGGGAAAGGGTTTTCATTCAATGACGATGAGCCCCTCCGTATGACCTATGGAGACCCGGGAAGCTACCCCTTTACAGCAGAGGACATAGTGAATGATTGGCATGAAGAAGATCTCGAGAATGTGCTCAAGGGATACGGTGAAGAACGTTCCTACAAAAAAATTGTGCGCACTATCGTGGAAGGCCGAGAAAAAAAACGAATTTCAACCTCAAAAGAACTTGGAGAACTCATAGAAAAAGCGATGGGGAGGCGTGGAAAGATTCATCCAGCGACGAAGACCTTCCAGGCACTCCGTATTGCGGTGAACGATGAACTCGACGCACTAAGTGAACTCATCCAAAAGGGATTCATCGCACTTAAGTCTGGGGGACGAATGGCGATCATTACGTTCCATAGTCTTGAAGATCGAATTGTGAAGCAGGCTTTCCGGGCCTACGAAAAAGAGATGTGTGCGCAAATACTCACGAAGAAACCGATCGTACCAAGTAGGGAAGAGCAAAAGGAAAATAGACGCGCACGAAGTGCAAAACTACGAATACTTGAAAAACTATGAGAACTAAAGCAATAGCATTATATAGAGAGGAACGAAGATGGCTTTTTGGAGCACTCATCTTTGTGGCGTTTTCCTCAATGGCATACATGTATTTTCTTTGCGCCTCCGTATCGCATGTGGTTATGCGGAAAGAGCTGGGCAAGGACATTTCTGAACTCTCCTCAAACATAAGTGAACTTGAATCTACGTATATCCTTGCGCAGCATGCGGTGAGCGCTGATATCGCCTATTTACGTGGATACACACTCACTGATTCGAAGATTTTTATTGACCCAGCTGCTCCAACCGTTGCGTTGGGAAAGAACAACGACAGCTGATTTAGCTATTGCATAGGGTAATATGTACCAATGAGAGGAAGCGCCGTACAGAGGATTCGAATAATCACGGGAGTGGTTATTTTTTGTATGCTCATCCTTATTGGGCGTCTCTACCATGTACAGGTTGCCAATGGGGACAGGTACAGGGAAGAGGCAGAAAGTCAGTATGTGCACACTGTGCGTGAGCTATTTAAACGCGGAAGTATCTTTTTTGAAACGAAAGACGGCGAGAAGGTCTCAGCTGCAACAGTGCAATCTGGTTTTGTACTTGCGATTGACCCAACTCGCATAGAAGATGCCGAGGCGACGTATACGGCATTGAATGCCCTTATTCAACTTGATCATGATGAGTTCGTCTCAAGGGCGAGTCGAGAGGACAGGACCTATCAAGAAATAAAGCGGCAAGTGAGTAATGAGATTGCAGAAGCAATTAAGAAGCTTGAACTTACAGGTGTGTCACTCTATCGCGATGATTGGCGGTATTACCCTGGCGCCTCGCTTGCTGCACGCACCGTAGGGTTTGTAGGGTACCAAGGGGACTCGCTTGTTGGTAAGTATGGTCTTGAGCGCTATTACGAAGATGTCCTCAAACGAGATAGCGAACGACTCTTTGTAAATTTCTTTGCAGAAATTTTTAGTAATTTTAGCAGTATGGTTTTTGACGCGGGAGAAGCGACACAGGGAGATATTGTTACTACGATTGAGCCGACGGTTGCGCGAATACTTGATAAGACACTTGAGGAAGTGAATGCGAAATACGAGAGTGCGCTTACTGGTGGAATTATCATTAATCCTCAAAATGGGGAAGTGTATGCGCTTTCTGTTGCACCCGCATTTAATCTAAATGATCGTTCATCCGTAGATATTCAGACCTTCAATAATCCACTTGTTGAAAATGTGTATGAACTTGGATCTATTATTAAAGCGCTAACCATGGCTGCGGGGATTGATGCCGGTGCTGTAATGCCATACTCGACCTACTACGATCCTGGATTTATCGAGCTTGATGGGCGCACCATAAATAACTTTGACAAGCGCGGCCGAGGCACGGTCGACATGCAAACAGTGCTCAATCAATCCCTCAACACTGGCGTTGCATATGTGGTAGCTAAGATGGGAAAAGATCGATTTCGAGAATACTTTACGAAACTGAAGCTGGGTACTGAAACAGGGATTGATCTTCCGAGTGAAGCACACGGTCTTGTTAAAAACTTACAGAGCCCGCGTGACGTTGAGTACGCAACGGCTTCTTTCGGTCAGGGAATTTCTTTGACTCCCATTGCTGCGACCCGGGCACTCTCAACGCTCGCTAATGGGGGGACACTCATCACCCCCCACATTGCCAAGCGGATTGAGTATGAGAACGGAAACGATCATGAAGTTGGTTTTCCACCCGGGGAACGTGTATTTAGTGAGAAAACGAGTGAGGAAATCACGAGTATGCTTGTCAATGTCGTCGACAAGGCTCTAAAAGGGGGGACTGTCGCCATGGAACACTACTCAATCGCTGCCAAAACGGGTACCGCCCAGATTTCAAATGAAGGAGGGAGGGGGTATTCAGAGGATAAATTCCTACACTCATTTTTTGGCTATTTTCCCGCCTATGATCCGCAATTCCTCATTTTCCTGTATACTGTGGAGCCGAAGGGGGTCAATTTCGCATCAGAAACCCTCACGGATCCCTTCATCGACTTGGCTCACTTTTTGATCAATTACTACAATATTCCGCCTGACAGATAAGCACACTGGCATGAAATCACTTTTTAAAAAAATTGTTGTTGCGCTCATTACTCTGGAGGCAAAAGCGCTTCTTCGTCGGACTAAGCCGGTCATTATTGCTGTAACCGGAAGCGTTGGAAAGACATCGGTTAAAGATGCGATTTATTCAGTGTGCAAGAATCATGTGTACACGAGAAAGAGCGAAAAAAGTTTTAATTCAGATATTGGAGTTCCTCTTACCGTGCTCGGACTTCAAAATGCGTGGAGCAATCCATTTCTTTGGATAAAGAACATTGTGGACGGTGCTATGCTCGCACTCCATCCGCACGATTACCCGAAGCTCCTCATTCTTGAAATGGGGGTTGATCGCCCTGGAGACATGGACAAGCTCACCTCGTGGATTAAGCCAGACGTCGTTGTGCTCACGAGGCTTCCTGATGTGCCTGTGCATGTTGAATACTTTGAATCCCCAGAGCAAGTCATTGAGGAAAAGGTTAAACTTGTTGCGGCCCTTAAACCCGATGGTGTTTTTGTCTATAACCAAGACGATGAAAAGGTACTCAAAGTTGCGGAGGGTGTGATTACGCGGAAGATAGGGTACAGCCGGTATTCACTTTCTCCGTACACTGCTTCCGCAGATCGGATCGTGTATGAGAATGGTACGGCTGTTGGCTTTGAGTTTACACTCACTCATCTCAATACAGCTAAGATTATGCGTGTGAACGGCTCTCTGGGAATCCAGCATGCATATAATTATGCAGCAGCAACTGCGGTTGGTTCTATTTTTGATGTGGGACTCGATGATGTGGATGTGGCACTTCGTGAGCATGTTCCGCCAGCCGGTCGCATGCGCCTTCTTTCTGGAATTAAAGATACACTCATTATTGATGATACGTATAACGCTTCTCCGGTTGCGTGTGAGCAAGCGCTTCAGACACTCAGGGAATTAAAAGGGGTGCAGCGAAAAGTCGCTATTTTAGGTGACATGATGGAACTTGGTCAATTTTCAATCAAAGAACATGAGCGTATTGGAAGGCTCGCGGCGGCGTCGTGCGACCTCCTCATTACTATGGGTGTGCGTGCACGCGGGTTCGCAGAAGGCGCACTTGAAAATAGCATGTCCGAGAAAAGTATTCTTCAGTATGATGATACAGAAAGTATTCGACGAGAGATTGAATCTCTTATAAAACAGGGCGACGCAATACTCGTGAAAGGTTCACAATCCATTCGAGGGGAACGCATAGTTGAAGAAATTATGGCTGAGCCTGATAGAAAAGATGAGCTGCTTGTGCGGCAGAGTGAGGTCTGGCGTTCGATCGCTTAGAATTCATTTAAAAGCCCATCTTCTTCCTTCAAACATTCATCATATGTGCTATATGTCTCATGTTTTCAGTCCTTGATTCCTCGTACCTGAGACTTTTAATAAATTCTAAATATGTGAGAGTGTAATGATTCGATGTAATGACTCCAAATAACCTGCGGCTTTAAAAAGGTGCAGAGTACCCAGTATGAAAGTGCGTATTCTCGTGCTTTCTAAAGATCAAAAGAGCAGATTTTTTGGTAACTGCACAGGGTCAGATTATTAATACGTAATAGTAAAAAATATGGGAATCATTCTATGGGTCATCTTCGGAGCCCTTGTTGGTTGGATAGCTTCACTCATAATGAAGACTGATGCAGAACAGGGAGCACTTCTCAATATCATTGTTGGTGTTGTTGGAGCAGTCCTCGGCGGATGGCTTATGAGTGTTCTAGGGCAAGGCGGGGTATCAGGCTTTAACATCTACAGTTTTGTTGTAGCACTTGTAGGAGCTGTAGCACTCATCGCCATTGTAAAAGCAGTGCGACGAGCCTAACCATACACCGACATATAGTTACTCATTTTAAACAATAATCCTATGGCAACAGTCATCAATAATCCAAGTGGAACAACTGACTCATCTGGGTCAGGAGCACTTCTCGGTATTCTTGTTGCGGTCGTGTTGGGTATCCTCTTCTTCGTATACCTACTTCCAGCAATACAGGGAACTGATCGAACAAATACCTCAACGACTGAAATTAAAGTTGATCTTCCAAGTACAGCAGGAACAGGTGCGACAGGAGGCGACACCCCAACGAATCCATAAAGGATCCCAAACTTCCTAGGAAGGGAAACAATTGCATATTTTTTAAGAAACAGAAATGGGTTCACTCCCATTTCTGTTTTATTTTATAAGTTGAACAGATGTTTGCGCATTCATAATATGTGAGATACGTGAGAGTTAATGGAAATCACATGAATATGAAAAATCACTATGTATTGCAATGGATTTCGATGAGTCACGGCAGGGAAGTACAGCGTTCGCGTGGAGGTATACTCACGTTCACCACAGTATTTCTCTATGTATGTAGAGCGCTCCTACACCCCGCTTATACATGTGCACTGTCGAGCTCATTGTTTCGTGGGATGCATAAGTACCTATTCATTACACATAAACCCTATATTAGTATGAACTTATACACGTTTAAATCTGAGCAACTTTCGCACAGGTTGAAGAAAGCATGGGGTGGAGGAGCACTCACGCCCCAACTTATTGCTATAACACTCACCATATCAATTCTAGGTACATTTGGTTTCTTAATGGCACTCGTAAGCCCACTCGCGGCAGAGGCAGCTGAAAGTTGTACTGCCCTCACGATTACGAGCGGGGGAGATACAAACACAGCGGGCTGGACTGCTACTAATCCAGTAGCGAATCCGCTTAGTGACGCTGCATATAGTGGTGGATCCCAAAGTGATGCATTTGCTACAGAAGCAGTGATCCCACCGTGGGTTAATCCAGCGACTGCGCCAACATTTGTAGGGTCTGGAGCACTCTGGGTATCGAGCGATGACTCGTGGCCAGGAGGCACGGGAAATACTGAAGGAGCAGCCACCACAAGTCAGTGGCGACTCTTTGAACATACCTTTGCACTTCCTTCTGGCGCAACTGTAGCCTCAGCAACACTCTGGTATGCAGCAGACAATGCAGCAGCAGTATATGTAGATGGAAATGCTACACCAATTGATTACACAGGAAGCATGGCGGATGTGTTCGGTGCTACGACAAGTGCTGCGTCACACTACGATGAGGTCTATATGACCAACTTCGATGCAAGTGCTGGTACAAATACACTCAATTTCGTAGTGCGCAATTGGTCAACTGATGCGTCTACAAATCCAACAGGTCTACTCTACAAAGCAGTCGTGAACTATTGCGTGCCCGTAACACCCGATGATGTTACGGTAACAGTTTTGAAATACGTTGACGGCATGATGGCTACAGGAAGCTCTACAGGCAATGCAGACTTCACTATGCAGTCAACATGGGATGCAGACAACATTGGTACGGGAACCGGAAGCTTTGTTCTTAACGAGAATAATAGTCCGACACCCTACAAGGCAGTGACCGCAACAATGACGCCAGGCGCAAACTACACTGTGTCAGAGACCATGAACGATACTGTGGGAGCAAATTGTGCTGCGGGTAAACCATTTGCCTTCACGGGTTACAGCGTGGGTGATAGCCAAAGCAGCGCAGCGTCAGCAACGCCGACTACCACGGCACCAAACCTTACAAATATAATGACTGACAAGACGATCATTATTTGGAACGAAGAATGTGACGCAACGACTACACCCGGCACCGTCATGGTCTCTATTCACAAGTTTGTAGAAGGAATGATGGCGACCGCAAGTAGTTCTAACAACCTGAGTTTCCCACTTCGCTCAGAATGGGATGCGACAAATATCGGGACAGGGACTGCACAGTTCACATTGAACGCTTCTACAACGATGGCGTATATGGCAACAAGCGCTGCTATGAGCCTTGGTGCTGACTACCAAGTGAAGGAGCTTGTGAATGGTGGAACTGTTGGTGCGCAATGCGCTAACGGCAAGCCCTACGCTCTTCTTGGATACACAACTGGAAACACCTATGCCGAAGCGGCATCAAAGACACCTACAATGTCACAGCCAGTCTTTGAAAATCTTCAGTCAAATAAGCATGTAATCGTATGGAACGACGACTGTAGTATCACAAACGGCGAGCTTCAGGTAACAAGTATCGATTCTGTCGATACGACCGCCAAGGCGAATGGTTCGTTCGCTGATGGATGGGTATATGTCTTCAATATCACTGCTCCAACCAATGAACCAAATCTCGCAATGCGTTTCAGTGATTGGCTGAAGAATGGAGGTAACGGTACTATCCCGGTTGCAAACAATATGCGCATTTCGTCTGCCCAAGCAAATAATGGAGGAGCAACGATCCTCCTTACGGGGTCAAACATCTACTCAAGTCCCGCACTTCACATGACTGGAGATCTCTCCACAACGACTGTGGGACGACAGGTTCAAATTACAGTTGAAGTTGCTGTTCCGTCAGGAACACCGAATGGGTCGTATACAACAAATTATGGTGTTCGGTCAACACCCTAATTTATAAGCCCTAATTCTCACCTCACATGACTAGAAAACTTACAACATTCGCATTCGCTCTACTCTTCTTTGGAGTCGCATGGCTTAGCTTCTCATACGTGAACTTTGCACATGCCTCTGAGGTGACTGGTACGCTTTCTTCGGGTGGAGTAACAGCAACTACTACTGCAACAACTTCTGGAACAATTGGTGGCACTGTGACAGATGGGAGTGCATCCGGCAGCATTTCTGGTACCGTCACGGGCGGCGGTGGAGGCAGTAGTAGTGGAGGAGGAGGTCGCGGTAATAGTAGTGGTAGTGGAAGTAGTAGTGGGGGAAGTAGTGGAAATAATGGTGGAGGCGGTGGAGCCGTTCTCGGTGAATCGACTTCAATTCCTACGTTTCCTAACGCTGGATTTGAACCCACATCTCTACCAGGCGTGATTGGTGCAATGGCACTCACTACCGCAATCATGTCGTTCCTACTCTACTTTGGATTCCGAAACAGGGAGGAAGAACTGCTTGAAGTGTAAACGCGATTATTAGCCACAAAAAATCCCGCGCACGCGGGATTTTTTGTGGCTCCTGGTTTCTCTTACAGAGCTACCTCACTCATTGCATCAACACGCTCCGTAAATACAACTGTGCGCTTACTGTACACCTGCTCATTTGTAAGAAACTCCCCACCACAGGTAATCAAATTGAGCCGTGCAACACTCAAATCTCCTACAAACACCTCTCGTGGATCTGCGGTGTAATCATACGTGCGAACCTTTACTACACGAAAGACAATCGCCTCACCATTTTCATCTGTCACTTCAACAAGGTCGCCAATATTCAGTTCATCTAGTCTATAAAATACTGCGCGCGGGACGCCTTTCCAGTTGAGATGCCCGTCTATGACCGCGTTCCCAAGTGCACCGGGGACAGGCCCGTGCTTGTACCATGCAACATCTATTAAGTTGGTTGGTACACCCATCTCACCCGGTGTCGTTGTTGAAAGTCCTACATGCTGAATATGCGCGTCTACTTCAATCGCAGGGATAACGAGACGCATGGGAAGCGCAGGAAGGACTTCCGATAACGTTGCTTCCTCGGTATTAAAGATAAGTATGCGAGATTCGCTTGCATGCCAAGCGTCTAGATAGAAGTATGCGAGATATGTAGAAAATATAATTGTGAGCGTTACAAAGCACGAAAGGAGGACCTGTCGCAGGATTGAAATTCGTCTAAATATGTAGGCCATCACAAAGCTAGCCGCACTCTTCCTCGTAGCATTATATTGACGTTTTTAGTCTCGTGTGTTGAAAAATAATACTCGTCTCTGCATTGGTACTATGCGTATGAGGAGTTGGAGTAGGAAGCTCACTTCAAAACTCCAAATAAAAACAAACGCGACCAGCTAGGTCGCGTTCAGGTACATTACCTTTTCGGCAAGCCGAAAAATGCAATGATGTGCTCGAGGGCCGCTTCTTTTGTAGTTACGATCGTGGCACGCTCCACCATGTAGGTAGCTCCTGTGAAAAATCCGAAACCACTTCCGCAGCGCCACTCGACCAGCATACAGGTACGCTCTTTCCAGATATCAATCCAGTGGATTTGCTTTTGGTGAGAAACTTCAATCTGTGCCACAACTCCATTGAACTGTTTAAGTTTTTCGACAATCCATTCAGGTTCCGTGTGCTCACTCATCGTTGTATCCTTTCATTAGAAATACAGTCTGACGTTATCCTACCCAAGTTGCCGAAAAAGGCAAATGCAGTTCATTCGCACAGAAAAAACGGCCCGTGCGCGGGCCGCTTTTTCACTATGCGATTGTGTCCGGATTAGTACCCGTCGTATCCGCTTGGTACATCAATCTCCACACCATCAGCATTTCGAAGACGGTAGCTACCATCTGGGTTCGTTTCCACACTCCGTCCATCCGCAGCATTAATGCTCGCATCGCTTCCATTAATATTAGCTGAGCCGTTATCTCCGCTTGAGTTCACGTTACCCATAATGTCGACGCTTGCGTTGAACTCACTCCGATCAATACTGTTTCCTCCAATTTCCATAAATGCATTTTGGATCTCAGTATTGCTGTCGGTGTCGTAATATTTCCCGCATCCATTTTCTGCGATGTCACTGAGCTGAGCCTCCACCATGCCTCCTACACCAAGTCCAATAACCTGCGTTTTAATACCCATTTCACAGAGCATTTTAGCCACCTGGATTGGATTTCCTCCACAGGTTTCTTCACCGTCGCTGAGGAGTACTACCGTATTGTCATCACCTCCTGCGCGTTTCAGAATATCGTGCGCCTTTGTAAGCGAATCAGCAATTGGTGTCCATCCTGTAGGCATAAGATTGTTGATGTACCCTTGTGCTACAGAAACATTCACTGGACCCAATGGAAATACTTCCTCAATTCCTGCACATGAAATATTCTTCTTAGCCTGTGAATTATCTCCCTTGTGGCCGTACACCACGACACTGAGTCGGACATTTTCTGTGAGACCTGCAATAAATTTTGAAGCAGCAGTCTTAGCTACGTTAATCCGACTTTCTCCGGATGGAACCTTTTCTGCCATACTTCCTGAGTCATCAAATACAAGTACCATGTGTTTTACTGGATCGTTCGCATCGTCCTTCATGGCCAAATCTCCTTCGCCCGTCTTGGTATTCGTAGTAACCCCTGTATCTAAGCTGACGTTCGGGAAAAACATTTTGAGTGCAATCGCGCCAAGCAAAATGACAACAATGACTCCTATTCCTATAACTACCTTCGAATTCATGATGAAAAAACTAAATGATAATCTTCATAATCTAGTATACCAGGTCAAATCCTTGGGAATTCTACTTCATTTCCTCAATCATTGTGGCACTGATGATCCCGATAATATCGTATTTTTGAATGCTGCTTAGCATTTCTACTCCCGTCACGACGCCCGAAACACGAACCAGGGTTCCTGTGGGGAAGTCGACAGGATACTGAGACATGAGTGAGGTGTTGAGTGCTATCGGTCTTCACTATTTGCTACCTTAATGCCAATTGCACATTCAAGTGTTTGCTCTCTTTGGGTATTTTTGTGCGGCAAACATTCAGTGTAACCAATGATCGTCTCATGTTTCGGAAGCTCACTATATGTACCTTTCATAGCTCCCACTATGAGCCATGCACCACTCCGCTCTTCAAGCATGAGCGTAACAGGTAAGACCGCTACAACAGCTTTACCAGTGCCCGCCTCTTCATTCATAACTTCAATAATATTTCCTTCCACTACAAACTGATCTCCCGTCCTTCGCACTTCAACAATATCAATACGCTCAGGCCACGGGCTCGAAGTACTTCGCCCGAGTGCCGCAGCATTGTCTTTCGCCCATGCTTCAATGAGTTCTGGCGAAATATAAGGAGAATAGTGTTCCATCATCGTCGCTCGGCGCGCATCAGTCGGTGCAACAAGAGAAACCATTTGCAGTTTGGTGCCAAACGCAGTTACGAGTTTCCGAACTTCAGTTTCGGCGGAGTTCGATACGGTAGGTGAGAGCGGGGAAGATTCGTTTGTATTTTTCGTATACCAATAGCTGAGCGCAATAAGTATGAGTAACCCCAAGATACCAACTTGCATTTTAACTCTCTGTGTCATACGAACAGTATAGCAAAACGAGGTTTCGAGTCGTCATTTCAACACCATGTGTTTATCCCACCCATACTGTCGTAAAAATAAGTCTTGAGGTGTGTTGCTCCAGGTCTCATTATATGACAGTATGCGTGCTGGTTTCGTGAACTGAGTCCATCCATTACTGTTAGGCTTCAATATGAAGGAGATCTCCTGTGATCATCTTGCAACTGCTGCTGTTTCCATTTTGCGTACTGTTCTTTCATTTGCACTGGGTCGGGCTCGTCTTTGCCGGCTCACTTGTCCTCGCACTTCTCGTTAACGTAGTGACGAGCATCCCCATTCTTTCTCTGTATCTTGCCGTGGGTGGTTGGATATATCTCGGCATGGTGATGTTTACATTCTGTTTCAATATTGCTCAGTACTACGAAGCGTGCAGAATAAAGCCGTGTCGGAATCTGCTGGGGCATTGGCATCACTACTCGACTGGGGAAATACTCATGGATGTATTGTTCGGAGCCATATGGCCGATCTATATGTGGAAGGTACACCAAGAAGCGTGTGAGCGCAGAGAAAGTCTATCTGGTCTCATCATGAGGACGACGAAGTTCTGTTTCGGTCGTCTCAAAAATCGAGTGAGAAATAGTGACTGAACAACGAAGGGTTCCAATCGCTTGAGGAAAGACTCCTCCGGCGATTTTTTTTTGCAATCTTTCCTGAGGCACAGTAGCGAATTGGATTCAGATTTTTATAAGCGCTCAAAATTCCCCACTCCAGTCTCAAAAGAAGAAATTTCATAGAGATTTTATTTCTTTTTGTGGAGCACACACAGGGTAACCCTGTGTGTGCTCCATATAAATCACCTTCATGATGCTTAAAAAAAGTAATCTCGTTATTGTGGTATAATGAGCTGTGATTAAGAAAGGAAACGAAAAACCAGTCGACGTTCAGTTATCCTTAGCAGCTTTTATCCAGTCGTATAACGAGAATATGCCAGAAGGGTATGCTCGTGCCTCTGAGGAACAACTTCTCCAATTTAAGGATGACCACGGAACACTTTTCAAAAATGGTGACATGTGGTCTATCGATCAACATCGCAAAAGAATCATTGATTGGCTGCCTCAGGCTAATCGAGTACGATAAAGGAAGGGTACAGACAAAAGAAGAACGCCTCTAGAGATGCATTTTTTGTGATACCAGCATATTTTGAGAGATTGGAATCAAGTAGTTATTCTGTGCTAACCCTGACGGGCTGCCAGAATGGCAGCAATGTCAATTTTCTGCATGGTCATCATCGCGTCGAAGGCGCGCTTTGCCTCGGCCCCACCAATCGCCAACGCTTCAATTAAGACGCGCGGCGTAATTTGCCACGACACGCCCCACTTGTCCTTGCACCAACCACACTGGCTTTCTTGTCCGCCATTCTGTACGATTGCGTTCCAGTAACGATCTGTCTCTTCTTGGTCATCTGTTGCAATCTGAAAAGAAAAGGCCTCGCTTTGCTTGAAGGTCGGTCCACCATTTAGTCCTACACAGGGAACTCCACAAACAGTAAACTCAACAGTGAGCACATCGCCTTCCTTGCCGTCCGGAAAATTTGACGGGGCTGTACGAACGGCAGTTACGTTACTGTCCGGGAACGTAGCAGCATAAAACTCAGCTGCCGCTTGTGCATCTTTTTCGTACCAGATGCAAATGGTATTTTTTGGTTGTGTATTCATGAGTACATTGTAACAATCTTTTATGTAGCTGACATTAATGAAAGTTGGAATCAAATAATTTCCTATTTATTAAAGCCCCGAAGCAACTAAATGCTTGACGGGGCTTGCCGGGAGACGGCTTATTAGAAAACTTCAATAATGTGCATGGTCTTCGGCATGTGGGAGGGAACACCATCACGAAGCATCATGGCATTCGCACTCGGGGTGATATATGGTTTCGATTCATCCTCACCAAATTTGATGAAAATGTTGAACCCTCCCCGAAATCCACCGTGTCCTGAGTCGTCACCATCGATTGGAAAACCGATGAATTTCTTGCCCACCTTAAGTTCGCCGAAAGTTAACGGTTTGCTCTGGGTATTTTGAGTGCTCACTACATTTCTCCTTCGTTATGAAAAACTCTTAAGCTAAGAAGAGAATAACATACTAAACATGTTTGTCAAGTTGTGACCAACGTTAGAGTGAATTGGAACCGGTTATTTAACTACCGGATTCTGCTTTTGAATTGAGGATCGTTTCGCAAATCTGAAGATACTAAGGTGATTAAAATTGGAGCGCGCGTTACTACCACAGAAGCTATTTCTCTATCACCTCGAAGCTCTGTAGATGCCCAATTAAAGGCGTAGGGCGCCTGTTTTACCGCTTCAAGCACAACCTCACGATCGTTTTGAAGATTTTCAGAGGCATACTGAAGTAAAGCGCCGTCTATTTTTACTCTTTCTAATACAAATTTTTTATCATCAGCATACTTTTCCCAGTCCCGAGCTTCATTTTCTGAAAGTGCTTCGGTCTGAGCATCTGCATATTTTTCTGCATTTTCAAATGCCTCTTTAGCAGCATCAAATTCATCACTTGTAACTTGGCGAATCTGTTCAGGTTTTTCTGGTGTCATATATTCTATTGAATCATACAACTTCAAAATGTACACCTCAGTGAGTGGAGTAGAATCGAAGCTTACAGCTTCAGTACCCGTTACGGCTACTTTTCTTCACTGCGCTCTAAAAGATAGCTTGCAACGGCTTCGATTCCCTGGACTATGCTCCATTGGTCAGCCCTATGACAACATCTCAACCCTCGCAGCCTCTCTATGGTCATTCTTTTGAAGTGGAAGTGAAAATGAAAATATCGAACCTACCCCTAGCTCACTCTGGACATCCAGTGTTCCATTATGAGCCTTAATGATATCGCTACAAATATAAAGGCCGAGACCTAGGCCAATCGTTTTCGTGTCAGTTCGTACTCGGTAGAATCGATCAAATATTTTAGTACAATCTGCTTTAGCGATACCGTGACCAAAATCCTTTACACTTACTATAGCTTCAGAACTTGTCTGATTAACAGTAATTTCGATTCTTTCTGATTGTGGAGCATATTTAATTGCATTGCCTAGCAAGTTAGTTAACACTTGGGTTATTTTATCTTTGTCTGCGTGAACAATAAGGTTTGTATGCGAATACATGAGTACAAATTTTTGCGATGAGTGATTTTGAAAATAGTTAACTGCATCGTTAACAAGCTGATTTAGATCGAAGTTTTCTTTTTGCAGATGTACTTCTCCATTTTTGAGGGCACGTATATCAAAAAGACGAGTCACAAGCGAGTCGAGATGATCTATTTGGGTATCAATGTTCCCAACATCCATATCTAAATCCTCGGAATTGTTTGTGGAAAGTTTGTGTTGCAACAATTGTGTATATGCTTTCAAACTTGTAAGAGGTGTTCTAATTTCATGAGCAGCTATTAAGACAAACTCGTCCAATGCGGATGCTGCTTGACGTAATTCAATTTCAGTCAGCACGGATTTCGACAGTTCGACTAAGATTTCTAATTCATCTTCAGTCCAGATTCTTTTCTTATAATCAACTACACAGCACGTACCAAGAATAAGCCCTTGTTTTGTGATAAGCGGAATGCCTGCGTACGCAACTACACCTAGGTAATGCACCGAGGGGAAGTGACGAAAAATTTCTGATTCGCGTGCGTCCTCCAAGACAAGTGGTTCACCACTGTCGACAATATGCTGGCAAAATGATGGGTGGGCAGTAATTTCTCTACTTTCCGCAAGTGGAGCAGGGAGCCCGAAATGACTCTTTAAAAAATCACGATCCTTTTCAAGTATTGTCACAAACGAAATGGGGGTTTTAAGGAGTTTCGATGCTAATCGTGTAAGCCGGTCAAACGCCTCTTCTTCGCCAGTATCAATTAAATTTATTTTCTTTACAGCATTTAATCGACGCGCATTATTGACCGTATCACGAATTTTTTTGATGTGACCATCTATGGGAGAATCATTCGACATAAAGCAATTATATATTAAAACGAGTATTTGAGGTAAAAATGAAAATTTTCATCTCGTATTCATTTTTCCCTATAGGTGACCCACATTAGTGCGAATTGGAACCAACTATTCAAAAACATGTTGATATTTGATTAATCGAGAACAGACGATTCATGATTATTTCATCGGAGTCGAGTAAACTACTTTAGTGTGATCGCACTGTCGAAAGAAGAATGGCGTACCTTCTCGTGAAACAAGCATTAATCGGAACATTATCAGAGCACAACGATTCCCTAAGATTATGATTATTGTATGCCTAAAACTCCTAAGAAAAAACTTGCCTCTAACCAGAAGCACTTAGACAAATGCCCCACTGGCATCAAAGGCTTAGACGAGGTTACCGAAGGCGGGTTTCCGAAAAATAGAACCACATTAATTTCCGGAGGTGCCGGCTCTGGAAAAACCCTTTTGGGGATTGATTTTCTTATCAAAGGTGCAAGCGATTTTAACGAGCCAGGCGTCTTCATGTCCTTTGAGGAGACACAAGATGACCTGTATAAAGATGTGGCTTCTCTAAGCCTTGATTTACCAGGACTTGTTTCACGAAAAAAGATTCTGATTGAGCATGTGATTCTCGATCGCAAAGATATTCGAGAGGGCGACTTCAATCTTGAGGGGATACTCGTTCGTCTGGAACATGCCATTGATTCGATTGGAGCAAAACGCATTGTTTTAGATTCTATCGAATCTCCCTTTGCAAGCATCGCCGATGCCGGCATTCTTCGAATAGAGATCAAAAGACTTTTTAAGTGGCTTAAAGACAAACACGTTACAGCAATCGTTACTGGCGAGCCAGGACGAGGTGCGTATACTCGTCATGGCCTCGAGGAGTTCGTCTCCGACTGCATTATTCTGCTCGATAATAGAGTTAAAGAACAAATTGCTATCCGTAGACTTCGTATCGTCAAATATCGGGGTTCAAACCATGGAACAAACGAATATCCATTCGTCATTGATCAATCGGGGCTTTCTGTAATTCCGATCACCTCAGCAGGACTTAATCAGCCGGGCATTGCCAAAAAAGTCTCAACAGGAATTCCATCGTTGGACAAAATGTTTAAGGGAAAACCCGGATATACCAAAGGCAGCACGATACTGGTTTCGGGCACTGCAGGCACAGGCAAAACAAGCCTGGCTGCTGCATTCGCACTAGCGAGCTGTAAACGGGGAGAGCGGTGTCTATTCTTGTCGTATGAAGAATCTTCCGGGCAACTCATACAAAACATGAGTTCTATAGGTATTCATTTTGAGCCCTGGGTAAAAAAAGGACTCTTAAAGATTGTCTCGGTGAGGCCTTCTTTTTTTGGCCTAGAGATGCACTTGCTTGATTTATACAAGCTTGTTGACAGTTTTAAACCAAAATCTGTCGTCATAGATCCTCTGACGAGTCTCATTGGAGAGGGGGACGAGCGTGAAATCAGATCTATGATCACTCGCATGATTGACCTCTTAAAGTCGAAAGCCATCACTACGTTTTTCACATCTCTTGTTTCTGCATCACAGTATAATGACACGAGCGGTGAGATCGGCGTTTCTTCCCTAATAGACACGTGGATCGTAGTGAGAGAATTAGAAGAAGAAGTAGGAAAAAAACGTATTCGTGGAATCTTCATTGTGAAGTCTCGTGGCACTGGGCATGAGAGTGACGTCCATAAGTTGATTTTGAGTGATGATGGAATTAGCATAATACCCATGGATCTTGCGAGCGCCAATGCGAAAAACAAGAATGACAAGAAGTTTACCCCTACCCCCCCCTCATGAGCAAGGAGTAATGTCGTAACACATGAAAACACTACGACCCAACTTCATTGTCGGTATTGGGGGCTCGGCCGGAGCTCTTAACGCATATAAGGCGCTCTTGGATGCCACGCCGCCCAAAACAGGGATGGCCTTAGTCATTATTTCTCATATGAATCCCGCCGCCAGCAGTGAGTTAGCGCACATTCTGTCGCGTCACACGAAAATGCCGGTCATGGTTGCTACCCAAGCGATGCCAGTCCGAAAGAATCACATCTACGTTATCGCCCCGAACTCGGATATTTACATTGAAAAATATACTTTCAAAGTCGTCTCCCCGCGCACAGAGAGGAATAAGCAAATAGATCTGTTTTTGACTTCGTTAGCAGAGGCTATGGGGGCACATGCTATCGGCGTTATCCTTTCGGGATTTGGTGGTGACGGTACGGAAGGATGCAAAAACATCAAAGCAAACAGGGGAACAACCTTTGCTCAGGACAACTCGGCCGAAGTAGACGACATGCCGCTCAGTGCCCAGGCTTCAGGCTGTATTGATTTCGTTCTGCCACCTGACAAAATTTCAGTTGAACTACAAAAAATAGTAGGGACACACCTACGCGCCAACCGGGTTTAGCGTGCCCGTACCCAAATGCTTTCCGACTGTAGTTAGCATATCCTGCATGGTATACGGCTTTTCCATAAAACCGTTTGCACCCGCTTCAAGTGCTGAGGCAGATGCATCAGGGTATGCCGAAATCATGATGATGGGAATATGTTTTGTGACTTGACGTGTTTTCAAATGCCTGCAAACGTCAAGTCCGTTTACTCCTGCCATCCAGATGTCGAGGAGAATGAGATCGGGAAACGGGGCGTTTATTTTTTTGACCTCTTCTCCATTCATGATCGAAGTTACTTCATACCCGCCATATTGAAGGACCATGGTAAGAGAAGCGACAATACCGTCATTGTCATCTGCCACTAAAACTTTTTTCTTTTGTTTAGCCATATTGACCTTTTCATCTATTCAACAGAGGTGTTCATGTAGATGTCATGAATTTGCAGTGGCCTTACGTTTTGTTAGCTGTGGGAGGGGAAGTGTAAAGGTGAATGTAGAACCTTTACCTAAGATACTTTCGACCAGTATCTTGCCCTCGTGTTTCTCGATGATCTGGGCCGCAATAAATAATCCGAGCCCGAATCCTTCTGCTTTTTCACTCTTTGCAAAGCCGTTCTTTTCTTTTCCTCGGTAAAAGCGCTCAAAGATCGTTTTATGATCTGCCTTTTCAATCCCCAAGCCGAAGTCCTGAATGCTTACCACTGCATCTCCCGCATGTTCGCCCACGTGTACAATTACTTTTTTTCCGACAGGCGAATATTTGATTGCATTCGTGAGTAAGTTTATCACCACCTGCTCAATGCGACTTGCATCAGCTACGACATGTCGTTTTACTCTGCCTTCTAGCGTAATCGTATGGTGCAGCGTGGTTTCCTTGATCGCACTTACAGTGCGTTCCATGAGTTTGTTGAGATCAAACTCTTCTTTATTAATTAAAAATTTTCCTGCTTGCATTTGGCTGAAACTCAGTAGATCACCGACCAAGTTCGTAAGCCTATCGCTCTGAGTGATGATGTGCTCAAGAATGACTGCGCTCTCTTTCTTTACGCTGCCTGAGAGCTTTTTTTGCAAAAGCTCGGTAAATGTCTTGATAGTTGTGACGGGCGTCTTTATTTCATGCGAGGCAATACCGATAAACTCCTCTTTCTGTTGCTCAAGTTCTTTGCGTCCGGTGATGTCGACAAAACAATTAATCGCTCCGGTTATTTCTTCTTTTTCATTTTTAATTGGACGAATATTGATGATGACAGTGACCCGCGAACCATCGGGGCGCGCAATCTGAACTTCCAGATCACGTGCCTCGGGAATCTTGCCAGATAACACCTCGGCCATCGGAGTTACCTCGTGGGGCATGAACGTGCCGTCGGAGCGGTACAATTTGAACGAACCCCAGAAGCGCTCGTCGGTATCGCCACGCTGCGGGCTGCGGCCCCACAATTCCGTAGCATTGTGGTTGAAATCCCGAATCACGCCGTTTGCATCGCAGGAATAGAGCGCGATGGGGCCTAAGTCGAATAAAATGCGGTAGCGCTCTTCATTCTCTATAATTTTTTGATGAGCGAGAGCTTGTTCGGTTATATCCTCAATGGCAAGTAGAATAAGCCCCGTTTTCCCTGCATCTTGAATCAGTTTGCGAGCATTCAAAAGGAGTACCTTGTGACCAATTGAGGGAAAGGTGTGCTCAATCTCAAAGTTTTCCAATTTCGTATTTTTGGGTAGGATCTCCGTCAAAAGTGTGCGTAATTTTGGAATGTCCCACTGCCCATTGCCCAATTCGTAGAGGAAATTTCCTTCCGTTTGCTCCTTTGATACCTGGAATGTCCGAAAAAAAGATTCATTCGCGCTTCTCACTCGCAAGTCGCTGTTGATGACGATTAACGACCCTCGCACCGTTTCAATAATCGCCTCAGTATATGCGCGGGACTCGTTCAGTTGCTCATTGCGTGTTTGCAGCTCTTGATTAATCGTGTTGAGCTCTTCGTTGGTTGACTCAAGTTCTTCACCGGACGTTTCCAATTCCTCATTGATACTCTGCAGCTCTTCGTTGCTTGAAAGGATTTCCTCGTTTGCAGATTGCAGCTCCTCAACTGCAGCTTCCTGTTCTTCCGCGAGGGATCGCTCGTTGTCACGTACCTGAGCAAGTTCTTTCTCGAGCACAGCGCTCCTACGGCTCTCCGTCTTCGACCTACGAACGTTAGAGGCAGTCTGGCGGAGTGGAGAGTCCGCGGTATCGACTCTCTCTGGAGCCGTATGAAATATAACTAGGAAATGACGCTCTGCAGAAGTTTTATTTAAAGGAATCACTTCAATCGAGATGGCGTGTGCATGTGTTTCTGTCAGCAGCGTAACTTCTCTTTTAATAGAAAGACTGGTCCTTTTTGCTTTTAGAATTGCGCCGCGAAGCTCGGATATCAACCCTGCTCGCGCTACTTTTAAAAGATTGAATGTCGCTTTTCCCGTTGGAAATTGGAGATATTCCCCCGTGTCGCCTCGGAACTGCAGGATCTCATACTCGGCGTTAACCAGAACGCTCGCCGGCGCAAAGCGCCCGACCAGAATGGCATCAGCCTCATCTTGAATTCCAATCGTCCGTGCAAGGGGAGTAGTCTCTCGGCTTGAGGGAGTGCGCTGTCGGCCCATCGCGCGCTCCTCGCGCGGAATAACGTCGGGTAATACTTTTCTCGTCCCAGTTTTTTTTGTGAAGACTTTACTTTTTTTCACAACCGGAATGAAGAGCTTTGGCGTCACCCCCACTGATTCTGATTTTCCTAGGATCAATACTCCCTCGCTCACAAGTGCATAATGAAGAGCCGACAAAATCCTATACTGCAAGCTCGTGTCCATATAGATAAGAACATTGCAGCAACTAACGATATCAATCCGCGAAAACGGCGGATCTTTCAGCAGATTGTGCAATGAAAAAACGCACATATCCCGTACATCCCTTCGTATTTGATATGCGCCATTTGTTTCGACGAAGTACCGCTCGAGACGTTGCGGTGACACGCCAATCACATCGCTTTTCGTGTATGTTCCGTGACGAGCCTTCGCAATTGCGACTTGGGCCAAATCAGTGCCAAATATTTGTAGAGGGATAGAGAGCGATTTGCTACTCATGAAGTCCAAAACAGTGATAGCAAGTGAATAGACCTCTTCTCCAGTTGCGCATCCCGCCACCCAGATGCGCAGAGGTTCTTTAGCGGTCTTGGCTTTAATCAGCTTCGGGAGAAGCTTTTGAGTTAAGGTGTTCAATGCAACTGGGTCTCGGAAGAAATCAGTAACATGTATGAGAATATCATTAAAGAGCGCGTCAGCTTCGGTGCCATTTCCCCGCAGAAAATTGAGGTAGTCTGCTGCAGTTTCCATCTTATTGATGATCATCCTGCGAGTGATACGTCGCGTCAGAGTTGTCTCTTTATAGTGGCTGAAGTCCACGCCGGTAGCCCGCAGAAGCTCCGCGATAATCCGCCGGTAATCGTCGAGTTTATGCAACTCTGTTTTAGAAAGTTCCGAATCACCCATCGTTACAAGCGGATGCTCGCTGAGGAGAGCGAGCTCTTCCGCTATTCTTTGCGGGGACAGCACATAATCAACGACGCTCGCTGAAATGGCAGATTGCGGCATGCTCTGATATTTTGCCGTAGTATCTTGCGCGAACGTGAGTCCGCCAGCCTCTTTTATCGCTCGCAGTCCTACCGTGCCATCGCTCGCAGTCCCCGAGAGCACAACTCCGATAGCTTTCTCCTGCCTTTCACTGACGAGCGAGATAAAAAAGTCATCGATGGGCATATTGAGCAATCCTTTTTCTTTCGGACGTGACAAGAGCATAAGCCTTTCTCCCTTGAGGGTCATGCACTTACCCGGCGGAATAACATAAATATGATCCGATGTAACGAGCGTTCCATTTTTCACTTCTGTGACAGGAATCTGAGTAAATCGTGCGAGTAACTCCACAAGCATACTTTTGTGGAGTGGGTCCAAATGTTGTATGAGGACATACGCCATGCCGGTTTTGAGCGGCAGAGATTCAATAAGGTTGCCAAATGCCTCGAGCCCACCCGCCGAAGCTCCTATACCAACAATGGGAACCGGTTGTAGGGTTTGTGTTTTCCTGCTACGCCGTACAAGAGCAGGTCTTTTTTTGCTTTTCTTGTCTAGCATACTCCTCGGTTTCATACCACCCATTGTACGCGCGCCCGTGGAAATAGATAGGGTTTATTTTAAGCTAATTCGAGCCGTACACGGGCATGCTTGGAGAACCTAGCTCCATAGGTCAGCCCTATGACAACAGAAAAAATTAATACGTCAAGATTTGTTAGCTCCATAGGTCAGCCCTATGACAACAGAAAAAATTAATACGTCAAGATTTGTGACCTCCCGGAAAATCGGGGTCAAGTTCCTAAGCTCGTTGCGACTCGCTAAGAACTTTCTCCCCGGTCTCCCTCGAGTAGGCTCTCAGTCCGACTTTCGATTCTCCTGGACTAAAATAGTAAAACCCCGCACAAGGCGAGGCTTTACTATTTCAGTGACCCAATAGCGTGGCTTTCAGAACTTTATAAGGACCAACAATATATCAAATCGAGTATTCAGTTATTAAGCGATTTTGTATCTTAATGATGTGTGACTATAGAGAGTTATATGCCTCAACTTGATTATCATATTCAAACTTCACCATCTGAAAGTTCATACCCCACTTATTTTTTGCTTTTACCATAATGTTTGGGTGCGCTGTTTGAGCCATTACCCAATCATATGCCTCAACTTGATTATCATATTCAAACTTCACCATCTGGTAGTTGTCACCCCATTTTTGTAGCTCCATAGGTCAGCCCTATGACAACAGATAAATTTAATACGTCAAGTTTTGTGACCTCACGGAGAATCGGGGTCAAGTTCCTAAGCTCGTTGCGACTAGCTAAGAACTTTCTCCCCGGTCTCCCTCGAGAAGGCTCTCAGTCCGACTTTCGATTCTCCTAGACTAAAATAGTAAAACCCCGCACAAGGCGAGGCTTTACTATTTCAGTGACCTCACGGAGAATCGAACTCCGATTTGCTGGATGAGAACCAGCTGTCCTAACCGTTAGACGATGAGGCCGTATATTTGATTTTCACTAAACCGCAAGTTTATAAGAATGAGTGAGAAGTGATTTTATATCACTTCGCAAGACTTTGACAGATATTTTGTTAAAAATATCTGTCAAAGTGGACAGTCGCTGTAAGCGATCGTAAAAGAGTATCCCACACTCTTTTACTCCCATCCGTTGACGATCATGCCGACTTGATTTGAACGGCATAGTTATACCAGATTTACTCTCTTTATTAAAGAGAGGATGGACTCCTGTATACTAGAGGACATGACACAGAAACAGGCGCTTGAGATACTTAAAACGGGAGCAAATGTGTTCCTAACCGGAGAACCCGGAGCAGGAAAGACGTATGTTCTGAACGAGTACATCGAGTGGCTCATGGACCACGACATCAGTGTGGCCATTACCGCATCGACCGGAATCGCAGCGACGCATATTGGCGGTATGACTATCCACTCGTGGAGTGGTATTGGCGCGAGAGACACCTTGAATCAGTACGACTTAGACGCAATCATCAGCAAAGAAAAAACCATGAAGCGTCTTCAGAAGGCGAAGGTCTTGGTGATTGATGAAATCTCCATGCTCGATGGGAGGGTGCTCGATATGGTCGAAACAGTGTGCCGGGTTGGCCGGGGAAATGGAGATTCGTTTGGTGGACTCCAAATCATTCTCGTTGGGGATTTTTTTCAGCTGCCACCAATCGCAGGGAGGGGAGAGATGTCTCGTTTTGCGTTTGAGTCACGCTCGTGGGAAAGTGCAAAATTCCTCACGAGTTATCTCACAGAGCAGCATCGCCAAGAAGACGATCTCCTCCTTGGGCTTCTGTCGTCCATCCGCAAAAATGACGTTGAGGAATCTCACTACACACTCCTTTCTGAGCAAACAGAAATTGGGTTTCCTGATATCGAACCTACGAAGCTCTACACGCACAACAGCGATGTCGATGCGGTCAATTTAGAAAAACTGCGAGGGCTCACCACTTCTGGTGCAACATTCAAAATGGCTGCACGAGGGAATAAGCAGCTCCTCGTTGGACTCGTAAAGAATTGCCTCTCACCCGAAGTACTCGAACTCAGAAAGGATGCGATGGTGATGTGTACGAAGAATAATTTTGAGGTTGGGTATGTAAACGGAACACTCGGTCGTGTCACCGCTTTTGACAAGGAAGACGGGTACCCAATTATCGAGACGAGTGACGGACGTTCGCTTAAGATTTTACCGACTACGTGGACTATCGGAGAAGATGGAAAGCTTCTCGCTGAGATTTCTCAGGTACCACTTCGTCTTGCGTGGGCTATCACGATACATAAGAGTCAGGGAATGTCGCTCGACGCTGCTGAAATTGATCTTCGGAATGCGTTCACGTACGGGCAAGGCTACGTTGCGTTATCACGTGTACGCACACTTACGGGGATGAAAGTGCTCGGTCTTAACTCCCAAGCGCTTCTTGTGGATCCTCGGGTCGTGCATCGTGACGCGCGCTTCCGCGAGGAGTCAGAAGATGGTGAGTCTGCGTTCAATGAAATGGAAGAAGGCGAGATCGAGGGTATGCAAAAGAGCTTTGTACTTGCAACTGGTGGCACATGGGAAGTTGAAGAGAGAAAGGAGCGTGGGAATCGTGCTGTTTCCTCTCGCCTTGAAAAAGAAAACACCTTTCTTACCACTAAAGCCCTCATTGAAAAGAGACTTACTCCTGAGGCTATTGCACGCGAGCGAAAAATGGCACTTTCCACTATTTGGTCACACATCGAAAAGCTTTCCGACGAAGGGGCAATTTCAAAAGACGACCTTCAGGGTCTCATTCCATCAAACATTTCGTGGCCCGCGATTTACCCAGACATCGCCTCCGCATTTCTGAAACACGGCACAGAAAAACTTAAGCCAGTCTATGAAGAGCTCAAGGAGGCGTATGATTATGATTTAATTCGCCTTGGACGTATTCTCTACAAGAAATAATTTTAAGACTCAGCTACTTTGTTATCTTCGTCATTCAAAACTTATGTAGTTCGTAAAACATGCCCCCATCATGTTTTACTGCCTCAGCTTTTCTTTCCTCGATGCCTCGTACCTGAGGTCTTAAAATGATTTCTTGTTAGTATAGATATGCAATTCAAGTGGTTTAGCGGAAAGAGAAGAAAAAGAGTGCGTCGTGTGCGCAAGCTTTCCCGTGCTGCTACCCTGCATTACGAAACGCATAAAGAACACGCTCGCAGCGTCGTACACGAGCGCCTCACGCACTGGAATCAGTTTTATGGGTTTACCTATGGGCGTGTGTCTATCAAGAATCAGCGCTCCTGCTGGGGAAGCTGTTCAGCTAAAGGGAATTTAAATTTCAACTACAAAATTATTTTTCTCCCTGAGGTGCTCATGGATTACATTATTGTCCACGAGCTTTGTCATTTGGCAGAGTTGAATCACGGAGCTTCATTTTGGTCGCAGGTTGCGCACGTTATCCCTAATTTCACCCTGCACAAATCATCTCTTCGCCTCATACGCATTGTCCCTGAGAATGGGTTTGAGACCAGTGTTCATCAGCTCATGCACGGAAATTAATATGGAATCAAAAACCATTCTGCTTATTGATAAGCCAAAAGGAATCACGTCATTTGATGTCATTCGAAGATTGCGCCGTACGCTTAACATTAAAAAAATGGGGCATGCTGGTACTCTGGATCCGCTTGCCACAGGGCTCATGATAATCGGAGTGGGTGAGGGTACAAAGCGTCTTACTGAATATATAAAGTTACCCAAAGAGTACCTCGCTGAAGCTCTTATCGGTGAACGGCGAAGCACCGGGGATATGGAGGGAGAGATTTTGGAATCCGCTCATGTTCCTGAAATTCCAAAAGAATTAATTCAGAAGACAGTAGAAAGTATGGTTGGCACAATGCTGCTCCCCGTCTCTGCCTACTCTGCAATTAAGAAAGATGGAGTTCCGATGTACAAACGGGCACGAAAGGCAGAGAAGAGCGGGGAAGTCGTCCTGGATGTTCCGCTTCGAAGTATGACGGTCACCGGAGCAGAGCTCGAAGGAGTTTCGTACAAAGATTCAAAATATGTGTTCACCATTCGATTCAATGTTGAAAGCGGTACCTACATTCGATCTCTCGCTGAGGAAATAGGGAAGCGGTTGGGTTATCCTGCAACGCTTCAAAACCTGCGACGCACAAGAGTGGGGGATTTTAAAATCGAAGATGCGGAAATTTTAGAATAAGAAAAGCACCTCGATGAAAAGGTGCTTCCTCAAAATAAAAACTTGTCGCATTAGATGACAACGTATTTGATCGGCGGACGCCGTTCGAGGAGCACTTCAAGTGCGCTCACAAACGCTGCATGTTGATCACAGAAGAACTTGTAGCCTTTCACAAGACGGGTGGCAAACCAAATGCATACCATATCCCCGATCTTTTGGAAGTGGTAGTTGAATTCAACGGTTTGGCGAAATCGCAGTTCCTCCAGTTTCTTGTTGAATTCGCAGATTTTCTCGTACGTAATCATACTGGCTTCGAGTATGATGCCTTCGACATATCCGTAACTTCCTACAGCACACTTACATTGGATAATGACTCCTTTACATCCGTTACAGAGTTCCAGGGGAATTTCCATTTCTTCTCCTTCTCTTGTTAAACGAACCTACTCGAGCATTATTAAGTATATCCGCCTATGAAGTCAATAGAATTAAAAAACAGGCGATCCGAAGACCGCCTGCTACTGTTGTGCGCTGTTAGTGGACAGGGCGGAGGTTCGTGCAGTCGATCGTCTCAATCCCAAGGGGTGAGAGGATAGCGAGCATGACTGCGAGGTCCACGTTGTTGCTTGGCACGTGACGATTCATGACAAGCGAACATACAAGTGGTGATCCGGTCTGGTCGCCATCGACATGGCAATCGAGATGATTCCCGTGGTCCAGTGCTTGATGCAGAGCAGCTGTCGCGCGATACATTTGCTCGAGTGCAATGTTGGCCGTCACAGTCGCCGTTGCAAAAAGTACTCCTCCTTCTTGTTTCAAAACTATCTTGCTCATCGTGTTCTCCTTTGTAAAAACATGTAGGTGGAAGGATTGTCGTTGTCATGCACGAAACCGCTGACGAGGACGAATCCGGGAATATTATTCTATATAAAACATGAGCTGTCAATGAAGTTTAAAAGCGAAGGAAAAAAAGAGGAGCGCGTTTAAGGCGCTCCTGGTGTCCTGCAACTCGATCAGCGGTCGTCTTCCGGGATACCTGCCATGAGTTGCATTTCATGGAGGGCCGCATCTCGCCGCATTACACGTGTGATGATGACCTTTGCAGTTTCGCCTGCGTGGGTCTCCGCCTTCTGTTGGTCGCGTATGCTTTTCCTTACACGCCGCTTCAATTCGTTGAAGAGATAATGGTACCTCGCTCCAAACTGAATGCCGACAAGTGCCTTCTGCACCGCATTGTCGATCTCTTTGAGATCGGTGCCGGCAAATTTCTTTGCTTTTGCCAGCCGTGCGCGTCCGTCGTCGTCGAGCGTCGATTTATGCTTGGTAAGCAACACGATATTTCCTTTCTCCTCCTGATGGGGAGGGACGTGGTCTAAGGGTTTGCAGTCGGCGATGTTACTCGCTTGCTGCAGTTTCAGCTTAAGCTGTTCAGACATGGTTTTCTCCTGTTGAACTCCAATCTATATTATACCATATTTGGTGTTTTTGTCGACCTTATTGTGACAGGAAGCGGATAAGAAAATACCTCGGAAAGCTTAGCTTTCCGAGGTAATTTCAAGAGGGTCTAACTCAACAGTTCTTCAACAACCTTCTTCACATCAGCACCATCTGCTTTTCCAGCTAAGTCTTTCATGAGTGAGCCAATGAGTTGTCCCATCTTTGATTTGTCTACCACGCCCATTTCAGCAATCTTGGCTTCTACTACTGGTCGAATTTCTTCAGCGGTCATCATCTTTGGAAGGTATGATTCGAGGATAATAAGTTCTTCCTTTTCTGGATCCGCGAGCTCATTTCGTCCTGCTGCCTCAAACTGAACAATGGATTCCTTCCGTTGCTTCGAAAGACGCTTTATTACTGAAAGTACCCCTTCGTCAGTAAGCGTTCCTTGCGGGGTACTGCCGGTTGCCACTAGCTCATTAGTGAATGCCGTAAGCATGCTGCGCACTGTACGCAGTTTCGTCGCATCCTTGGCTTTCATTGCGGTTTTTAGCTCGCCTTTGATCTGGTTATGTAGTTCCATATGTAAAAATTAGTTTTTCCATAGTAGCACATAACTCATGCTAAAATACGCACATGGAAAATCTCCAGATTCTTATTGTGATTCTGCTTCTCGCGGTGCTTGGAGTACTCATCTACGTTTTCTTCTTTAAAAAAGAAGAAAAAAAGGAGGACACTACAGCACCGGGCCTTATGCTTCTCCAGCAACAACTTCAAGAACTCACGCGCACTATGGACGAACGAATGGGGGAGAGTAACAAGGCGATGATGGAGGGTGCGCATACGCAATCTCGTGAAAGCAGACAGCTCATCCAAGAAATCAACAAAGAAGTGAACGAACAGCTCCGAAATGTGGTGAAAGGGGTAACAGAAGTCTCAGAATCATCGAAGCACGTTTTTCTTGTTGCTGAGCAACTTCAAAGTCTTGAGAAAGTGCTGAAGCATCAGAAGCAGCGAGGGAACCTTGGAGAGGCATCACTTCAGCTCGCGCTTGAGAATATGTTGCCACCCACTGCATACAAGCTCCAATATCTCTTCCCAGGAGGCGATATGGTGGATGCAGTCATTATGACTAAAGATGGCATGATCACGGTTGATGCGAAGTTTTCACTCGATAACTACAGGCGGCTCGTCGACGAGACAGACGATCTTCGGAGAGCAGATCTTGAAAAGGAATTTAAGAACGACCTAAAGAAGCGAATCGATGAAACCGCGAAGTACATTCGTCCTCAGGATGGAACACTTCCGTTTGCGTTCATGTACATTCCTGCTGAAGCCATTTACTACGATCTTCTTGTGAACGAAGTGGGAGCAGTAAAGGTAAATACACGCTCGCTCATTGATTATGCATACAAGGACAAGAATGTCATTATTGTCTCGCCCACAACATTTGCTGCATACCTACAATCAGTCCTCTATGGTTTCCGTGCATTCAAGGTTGAGGAATCGGCAAAACAAATAGGGAAGCATGTTGAGAGTCTTTCTAGGCATCTTAAGGCGTATGATGACTATTTTAAAAAGGTGGGAGCTTCGCTCGGGACGACTGTAAACCATTATAATACGGCTCAAAAAGAGCTTGGAAAGGTAGATAAGGATGTAATGAAAATTACCGGTTCTAGCCTTGAAATTGAACAGATTGCAATCGAGAAGCCTGTGGCTATAGAATAGGTTCATTACTGACTCTTGACAAACTAATTTCATCTTGTACTATGTTTTTCGGTAAAGCGTATCCCAATCGTTCGTTGAAACCACGTGAGGCAAAAAATGCAGAATTTTTGGCCATTCCCAACAAAGGAGAACAAATTGAAAGTAGGATTCAAGGAAGAAAAAGGTTTCTGTATCCAAGTCAGCAAGGGACGTGACCACAATACACCAGTCCCAATCAATATCGTAGACATGTTTCATCAAGTCCTCGAAGTTGCGGGAGTGAAAAAAGGCAATTTTAGTTTTCAGGTAACGGGAATAAGCACTGTTCGTTTTGACAACTCGAAGATTGGCATGCTTTTTGCGGATTCAATTAATAACAACGAAGTTCGCGTGCATGTGAAGTCAGGACGCGGTGACGCGGTCGTAGGAATGTTTAGGATTCCCGTCGAGTACCACATCCCAAGTAATCTTCTTCCCTTGCTTAAACAAGCAGCTGAAAGGATTCGGGGAGGGAAAGCTATTGTTGTTGCAAAACCGGAATTCCAGGAGCTTCCAACTACCCCGCAATTGCATGTTGTGTCTGTCGCACCTCCCGATATAGAAAGGAATCCAGTAATGAATGAAAGTTCATCGCATCCTGCTGAGGGATCAAGTAGCACACATGATGTCGGTCGATACGACAAAGACACCCTAAAGCTTTTAGTGGCTGACATGGATCATGATGCAGATCCAAATGGATTGTTTTTGCTCACTGACGTGATTATCGAAAAGATCTATCGGACGTTTCCCGGGCTTTCTCGTCACGGACTCTCAACAGGCGTTATGTTCAAATTGGTGCATTTCGGACTGATTACAAAGGTCGGGCCAAAACAGTATCAAATCTCGCAGTTGTTTTACGACGAGATGATGCCGGGTAAGAAAACGATTTCCCCGCTGCCTATTCTGAAACGCGCATCGAATAAGGCAAAAGAAAAGAAGCCGAAAGAGAAAAAGAATAGCTCGACTCCTTTGGGTATTTCAGGAAATTCAACCTCCAAGAAGGAACCCTCATCATCCCCACAGATCGACTGGAAAAGCATTCGTTCACTTAAGCAGGGTCTGAGCGAACTGAATATGAAGCGCGACAGCTTGAGCAAGGAACTCGAAAAGGTCGACAACGAAATACTCGAAATGAAGCAGAATCTCGGGACAATTGTTGAGGGATTGAGCAAGGAAGATCTTCTTGCTGCGTTTCTCGGCGAGTAGTTTTTGGATTCCGCAATCATTCGGCCACTAGGGTACTCCTTAGTGGCTTTTTTTATACAGTTGGTAGCTTGAAGGTTGCTTTTTTTGTCGTTTTCTTGTACTATCTCGGGCATTATGGCAAAGAAAGAAACCCCAGAAAAAAGCGCGGAATTTGCAGTTATTGAGACTGGCGGAAAGCAGTATATGGTTTCTGTGGGTGATATTCTCGAAGTAGAGCTCCTTGCAGGGGAATTGAATGAAGGTGATAAGATCACCTTTGACAAGGTACTCATGGTAGATAATGGAAAAGACACCACAATCGGTGCACCATATATCAGTGGCGCAGCAGTAAAGGCAACATATCAGGGAATCAAGAAAGGGAAGAAGCTCACGATCGTTCGCTACAAGGCGAAGTCAAACCGTGACCGGAAACTCGGACACCGACAGAAGCATGCAATGGTAAAAATCGAAGCACTCGCATAAGAAAAAACATCCACACGGATGTTTTTTCATATGCGAGTGAACCGGAGCGATGTTTCTGGCTCTCCCTATGCCAGAAACCGCGAGGTCGGACAGGAGGTTCTTATGAGCGAAGCGAATTAGAAACCTGACGTTAGCGTAACAAAAACCGGTCCTAGGACCGGTTTTTTAATGCATTCTTTATTGTTTCAGGATCTGCGTACTCAAGTTCAGAGCCCGTTGAAAGACCGCGACCGAGTTGGCTTACCTGAATACTATGTTCCGCTACGGTGTTTTTAATAAGTGATTCCACGTACCTGGCAGTATTTTCACCGTCGGGATTTACTGAAAACGCAAGAATGATTTCTTTGAGACCCTTCGCTCCTTTTTCTTCAACAATATACTTCAGCTTCCCGCCGCGTAATTTTGCAGTTTCCTCAGCATTGAGAAGGGGAAGTGTACCCCCGAGTACAAAATAATACCCGTCGTATGTTTTTGAACGCTCTATGGCATCAAGGTCAGATTCGCGTTCGACGACAGCAAGTTTGGTGTGATCACGAGCGGTGTCTGCGCAAGTAGAGCACACGGAACTTCCACCATTTGTAAAAAAACGAAAGCACGACGAGCACTCCATAACGGTATTTTGAATACTTGAAATGAGCTCGGCGAGCCGATCTACTTTTTCAGGCTCCTCGGATAAAAGGTGATAGGCAAACCGCCGTGCCTGCCTGCCGCCAATGCCCGGGAAGCGCTCAAACTGCTTAATAAGTTCTTCAAGTAGGGTCATAGATCATGTCTTAAATTTCCACCTTCTGCGTTGTCCGCATCGCTCAAATACTCATCGTATATCAATACGCCTCGCATTTTCGCGATTTGACGCCTTGAATCTGAAAAATTTAAAATCATGATCTTAAAACCTAATAACAAAGATTTCAATTAGAAATCGTCTCCTCCACTAGCAGCTCCACCTCCGTGCCCGTGGCGTGTATCGAGATCAAGGAATCGAACGTGTTTATCATCAAAGTAAAGTTCAGTCTGACCTACGGGACCATTACGGTGTTTTTCAATAAGGATTTCAGCAATGTTCGGTCGGTCTGATTCTTTATTAATCTTATCTTCACGATGAATGAACATAACTACGTCAGCATCTTGTTCAATCGATCCTGAATCACGAAGGTCTGAAAGTCGTGGCTTACCCCCACGTTGCTCAACAGCTCGTGAAAGCTGCGAAAGGGCAATGACCGGTACATCGAGTTCGCGTGCGAGGATTTTAAGGGAACGTGAAATCTCAGTCACTTGCTGCACCATTGAGTCACTCGCCTTTGTCGAGGTTGGGCTCATGAGTTGGAGATAATCCACAATGAGAAGATCAAGCCCGTTTTCATTTTTAAGACGTCGTGCAGACGAGCGCATCTTAAGAATATTATTCCCCGGCTGGTCATCAATATGAATTGGAGCTTCGGAAAGCCTTGCCATGGCAGCTTGTACTGCCTCAAATTCTTGATCGGTTGTAAGTTTCCCTGTGCGGAGTTTCCATGAATCAACACCCGCTTCTGCAGCAAGCATGCGGTCGACGAGCTGTTGGTCACTCATCTCGAGTGAGAAGATACCTACTGATTTTTTTGAAATGAGAGCGGCGTTTCTCGCAATATCAAGGGCGAACGTTGTTTTTCCCATACTTGGACGAGCGGCGATGATAATAAGGTCAGACTTCTGGAGACCAGCAAGAAGATTATCAAGGCCTGCGAAGCCAGTGGGGACCCCACGCTTTGCATCTGTTGATGAATTAAGTTTTTCAAAGCGATCCCAGGCTTCGGTGAGCGAGCTGCCAATAGGAGTGAATTTTTGTGTCGTCGGTGCGTTAGTGACCTGATAGATTTTCTTTTCCGCAGTGTCCATCGCTTCCTCGACATTTTCTGGATCAGAGTAACCCATCTCTGCGATGTCATCAGCTGCACTAATGAGCCCCCGAAGAATAGATTTGTTCTGGACAAGCTCAGCATAGTAGAGCGCGTTCGAGGCTGCAGGGACAGTTTCCACGAGTTCAGTAACGTAACTCGCGCCTCCAATGCGATCGAGGTGGCCGCGGTCTCGGAGTTTAGTAGTGACTGAAAGAATATCAATCGGATCCCCCTTCATGAACGTATCAAGGATCGCTCGAAAAATTTCTCGATGCTTCTCCGCAAAAAAGGATTCTGGATACACTGCAACCGACACGTCGTGCATTGCTTCTGGTTTCAAGATGATCGCACCAAGAAGTGCACGTTCAGCATCGATATTTTGCGGCTGCGATCGAAGGAGACGGCTTTTTGTAGGATTTTGTAGGGGTGAATGAGTTTCCGGCATAGTGCACGTATTGTATCAGACCGACTAAGGGTGATCCAAAAAGTAAATTCTGAGGATAAGAAGGGGATTGCAGGACTGTCAAGCTAACTCAAAAAAATAAGCGCCGGAGCGCCTATTGTGAACGTGCATTACACGGAATGTAGAGATGCGCAATGCGATAAGTTGCTGAGCGTGAGTCATTAAGGATGGCGTACCACCTCCTTGCTTCAGCACGGATTGTGTGAAGATTTGGTTCTTCTCTTTCTTGCTTAGGCTGTTCGGGGTTGGTCTTCGTATTTTGTCCGTTTTGCATCGTTGCCTCCGTGGTTAATAATTCTGCAGGCAGTATATCAATATGGGAGGGGAAGTACTAGGGGTTTATTGAGCTTTTGAAACACGGGGGCCTGTGGCTGTGTCTTCGAGAGAATATCCTTTGAAGTTAATTGCTTCACGGATGCGATCAGCTTCATCCCAGTTTTGCACCATACGAGCTGCTTCGCGCTGATCCAAAAGTGCTTGAATTTCTTCAGGTACTTCGTCGGGTTCGATGATACCAAGTTCGCGCACCACTTCGTCTGGGTCATCAGAAAGGCCAAGGTCTAATACGGAATCTATTTCCTTCAGTGTCGCGACTTTGTCTCCTGGAGAAAGGGAACTGTCTTTCACAATTTCCCACATAAGCGCAATCGCTTTGGGTGTATCAAGGTCGTCATTTATGGCGGCATGGAATTTCTTCCGGTATTCTTCGTTTATTTCACCCGCTGCATTTTTATACTCTTCAAAAACGTACCGCTTCAGACGAAAGAGTGCTTGCTTACTTGCTTCGAGGGCCTCGAAGGTAAAGTTAATTGGAGCACGATAATGTGCCGTAAGGAGCCAGTAGCGATATGTTTCTGGAGAAATGCCACGCTCCGCAAGATTCTTGAGGCGGATGCCATTTCCAAGAGATTTCGCAATCTTCGTTCCGTCAATTCCGAGGTGCGCGTTATGGAGCCAGTACGAGACGTAGAGCTTGCCCGTTATCGCCTCAGCCTGGGCGATTTCACCATTGTGATGGGTATATTTAAGGTCTTCGCCCCCTGTGTGCACATCAATTTGCTTCCCAAGAGTCGCAAATATCATAGCGGTACATTCGATATGCCATCCTGGGAAGCCTTTACCCCAGGCGCTGTCCCAACCCAGAAGCCCCTTTTTCCAAAGTGCAAAATCTGCAGGGTGTTTCTTCTCTGTGTTAATCTCCACGCGAGCGCCGCTCCGCATCTTCTCCAGATCAATATTCCCCAGTTTTCCGTACGTAGGGAATTTGGAAATATCGAAATAGACGCCGTCCGAGGTTTCATATGCGTAGCCTTTTTCAATCAGTGTCTGTATGAGTCGGATTTGTTCTTCCACGTAATCGCTCGCAGGGGTGTACTTAGTTGGAGGAATATTTCTAAAATCAATATTGTCTTCTTTAAAAGAATCCATGTATGTTTCCGCTACCTGACGCATCGCTGTGAGTGTGGCTGGAAGTCCTTCTCGCTTTAGTGCCTTCATCATTTTGTCTTCTCCAGCGTCACCATCATCGGAAAGGTGCCCAAAATCAGTAAAATTGATCACATGTTTTACGGTGTAGCCGTTATACATCGCAACGCGCTTAATGAGGTCAGGGAGTAGATATGCACGCAGATTACCGATGTGGATGTGGTCGTAGACAGTTGGCCCACATGAATACATCTTGAGTGTTCCTGGTGTAAGTGCTACAAACGCTTCAGATTTTCCTGTAAGCGAATTATAAAAATAAAGTGGGAGACCTGGCACGGCTGCCTTTTTTTTCTCAAAAAATCCAAACATATCTGTTAGTTTACCAAAAAATGGCTTACATGCGAACCCTCTTACGTTAGTCGGGTTACTTAGGATGTTTAAAAATGTATCAGATCCGCGGCGACAAAACACGAGAACGTGAGGCGTATACCCCATACGATGAGCGTTTGAGGGTTGCAGTCAATAAAGGAGCTGAGCGATTTTTAAACATCCTTAAAGCCAATGCTTGTATCGGAAAAACCCAAAAAAGCAAATAGTCGCACTCACCATAATTCCCACAATAATCCAGAAATCCCATTCACCCCCGACGATAGGTGTGGATTCAGTATTCATACCGAATGTTGAGGTAAGGAGAGAAAGGGGAAAGGTAACGAACGCCATAATCGTAAGAATTTTCATAATCTCATTTTGCTTTGTGGTGAGGAGTGCAAAGTTTGTCTCGCGCAGATCGTTCAGTGCTTCAAAAAGAGCAGAAATTCTTCTCAGGATATGACCGTAGCTATTAAGAAGGTTTTTAATGTCTTCCTCAAATGATTTTTTGTACACCTTCTCAAAGGGGACTGAGAGGTCTTCAAGCACATCATCGTGTGTACGAATGACGTGTCTAAAAGTAATCATTTTTTTGCCCAGTTTTGAAATATCAAATACCACCTGCTTCTCTTCGTTTTGATCCACTCGTTCTTCAATTTCTGAAAGACGTGACTCTAGATAGTCGAGCTTTGATCCCATCGCAGCATACAGCTCACGCATGAGAAGTATAAAGAGATACGCGCCAGTAAGCTTTGTCTCTGTGCGATTTAATGTGGTCTGTACCTCAAACGATTTCTTAAATCGATCCGTTGCCTCCATGTCCTCATATTGCACAGTAATAAGTACATTTTTTGCAATAATAAACTTAAGCTCGTGCGGATGTTTGATGTCGTTCCGTTTCACAATAGGGAAACTGAGCGTGACTTTGATGTACCCATCTACGCACGAAACACCACTCTGATTGGATTGGAGCGAGAGATCACTCGCAAAGGTAAGCGGGACACTATATTCGGTCAAGATTTCCTGAATCTCCTTAATAGTAGGTCGATTAAGGACGACCCACGTCAACTTTCCCTGTGTCAAACGATCTATCATGCATATATGGTATCACGCATGTATGTGGGGTGAAGTTGTTTCTTGAATAAACAGAGGATAGTGTGAGATAATCGAATGACTATGATCGAAGAAAATATCACACACGCAAAGGACACTGAGATTGGTACCATTCCAAATGTTCGGGGAGGTCGCAGCTTTCCGCTTCTTGGTATTGGACTTGCGATACTTCTTGCAACAGCGACGTTTTTTTCAGGTATGTATTTGGCCTCAGGTCCAAAGCTTGAAGCGAGTGTCGGATCGTTTTTCTTGCCACCAGTTGCTGACCCGACAATAAACCTTGATGAATTTTGGCAGGTGTGGAAGTTGCTCGAAGAAAAATTTGCTGCGGGAACAACAACGGATCCGATTTCAAATGAGGAACGAATATATGGAGCCATTGAGGGACTTGTTGCGTCCTATGGTGACCCGTACACCGTATTTTTACCACCTAAGCAAGCAGAACTTTTCGAAGACGATATTTCCGGCAATTTTAGTGGGGTAGGTATGGAGGTGGGTATCCGTGATGATATCCTAACGGTCATTGCGCCGCTTCCTGAATCTCCAGCAGAAAAGGCAGGTATTCTTGCAGGGGATTACATTGTTCGTATTGATGGAACACAAACAGAGAACATGAGTGTTGACGAGGCGGTGCGGCTCATTCGAGGAGAAAAAGGAACTGAAGTGAAACTTACGCTCCTCCGTAAAGATACTGAAGAACTCATTGATATTTCCATTGTGCGAGACACGATTTCAATTCCTACCAGTAAGACTGAGATAAAGGATTCTGTCTTTGTTATTTCACTCTACAGCTTCAATGCGCTTGCGGAGGCAGAGATGCAGGATGCTCTTCGTCAGTTTGTAAAAAGTGGAAAAAAGCGTCTCGTGCTCGATCTTCGAGGAAACCCTGGTGGGTACTTACAGGGTGCAGTTGGGATTGCGAGTTATTTCCTTCCCGTTGGAAAAGTGGTGGTGCGAGAAAGCTTCAGTGAGAGCGAAGAGGAGCATGTGTATAGGAGTACCGGAAAAGTAGTAGGAAACTTCAATCCAGACAACTTTGTTGTGCTCGTCGACGGTGGTTCAGCCTCCGCCTCAGAGATTCTCGCTGGTGCGTTAAAAGAGCAGGGAGTAGCAACGATTATTGGAGAGCAGACTTTTGGAAAAGGTTCTGTCCAGGAACTCGTAAATCTTTCGGACGGCTCTTCACTTAAGGTCACAATCGCAAGGTGGCTTACACCAAACGGAACTTCCATTTCGCTCCAAGGCCTTGCACCAACCATTGAAGTTCTACGTACCGCTGAAGATAGAGAGGCAGAAAAGGATCCTCAGCTTGACGCCGCAATTGATTTCTTGAAAAAACACTAGACCACAGGGTGCATTTGAAGCCCAGCGTGAGTTTGATATGATAGCGCGTACACCATTACTAGGTAACCCGGCGTATGAAAGTAATACTCTTAAAAGATGTGGCCCGCATGGGGCGTCGCGGGGAAATAAAGGAGCTTCCGTCCGGCCATGCGCTTAATTTTCTGATACCTCGAAAGCTTGCAGTTCCTGCAACGCCAGAAAACCTGAAGCGTCAGCAAGCCCTAATTACAAAGCATAAGGAAACAGCAGAAGCATCGCAAGCTTCATTTAAAGATGCTCTCGCAATGCTGGCTACAACACCAGTCGAGCTCGCGGCAACTGCGAACGCTAAGGGTCACCTTTTTAAAGGAATCAAGGCGACAGATATCAGTGAGCGACTCCTTGAGCTTGGGTTTCATATTTCTCCGGAATCCATACATCTTACGGAGCCACTTAAGGCAGTGGGCACGCATGAAGTACCCCTCGTAGCGGGGAAGGAGAAAGGATCATTCACACTTACAATAATTCAAAAATAACCATGGCAAGTATGAAACAGGTGTTAGGCGTTATTGGAGTCTCTATTCTCATTGTCGGGCTTATTGGATTCTGGGTAGAATCCAAGCAGGTACCAACAGAAACACCGCTTCTTGCAAACAACGACACACTCCCCGCGCCGCTTGTTGCAGAAGAGCTTGAAATTAATCATCCAGATATCACAAATTCTATGAATAGCATTGCAACCGTAGAGACAAATAAAGGCATTATTAAGCTTGAGCTCTTTGAAGATCAGATGCCGATTACAACCGGTAACTTCATTAAGCTTGCAAATGAGGGATTCTACAATAACACTAAGTTTCACCGTGTGATTGATGGATTTATGATTCAAGGAGGAGATCCAAACACAAAGACAGCGAACGTGCAGTCATATGGAACGGGTGGACCAGGGTATACCATTCAGGACGAATTCGTTGCTGGTGAACTCCTTACCAACACGCGCGGTACGATTGCAATGGCAAACACGGGTCAACCCAATTCCGGAGGAAGTCAGTTTTTCATTAACACAATCGACAATACACAGCTCGACTTTGATAAGCCACCATTTACATCTCGCCACCCTGTATTCGGCCGGGTGATTGAAGGAATGGATATCGTGGATGCAATTAGCGGTGTAGAAGTAAACCCGCAATCAAATCTTCCGCTTGAAGCGATTACAATTAGTGGAGTAACAATTACAAAACCAGACGCAGAATAAAGGCGTAGTAAGCAAAAAAATCCCCGGCGCCTTGCGCCAGGGATTTTTTTGCTTACTTAGTAGCAGCCTGAATGCTCACGATTTTCTTAGATTTGATCGTACCATCGAAATGTACCTTACGGACATTCTTGAAAGACACCTTTCCAGGAGTGAGTGCAAAGAGTGTGTGGTCAATACCGACAGATACATTTTTTCCTGCCATGATTCGGGTACCACGCTGACGCACGATAATATCTCCAGGCTTTACAGTCTGACCATCAGATCGCTTAACACCCAAATATTTTGGATTTGAGTCGCGTAGGTTTTTTGCTGATCCTCCAGCTTTTTTGGTTGCCATGGTGTGTTAAGGGGTAAAGCGATCCGTAGATGCATTTCTCCCGTCTCTAATACTGTATAATAATCGCGTGAGTATACAAGAAATACGTGAAAATATCAAGCGATTCATAGGGAATCCAGATATGGTTACCACACTCCTCCTTGTGCTCGTTTCAGTAGCTTCTTTTGGTCTTGGGCGTGTGTCTGCCCTACAGGGATTTCCCTGGGATGAGGGACAAAATACGGCAGCAATAACCCCTATTCCGGTCTCAATTGACCCACTTGAGATTAAAGCCGTACAAGCCGTTGGAACAGTGGAAAGCGGAGTGGTGTCTGAAGTGGCACCTCCGGCAGAAACCCCTGTTTCAGCAAAACAGTATGTAGGCTCAAGGAATGGTACAAAATACCACCTCCCATGGTGTGCTGGAGCAAAGCAAATTAAAGAAGAAAATAAGGTTTGGTTTGGCACGAAAGGGGAGGCTGAGAAGGCAGGGTATGCCCCTGCCTCCAACTGCAAAGGAATCTAAATTCAATGTAAGGGCAATCTGCTTTGTTGCCTGCATCATTTTTGTTTTCAACGTATAGGCATACGCCTCAAACAAAAATGACTTGTCGCCGCGCATCTCGCTCCTTACATAGAATTTACCTCAAAGTTTCCGTCGCGTTTCGATCATTTGCTCCACGCGCTGTAAGAAACCACAGCATGGTCACCCTCTCTACGAGAGCAGTACACCTTTCGCAATAACCGCTCAAGGATCTTGCGAAGCTCCAGGTATTCGCTTCTCACCTCGTTCGCGCCTCGGACTGCCTCCAAATCTGTGAGTTAGATTAGATTGCTTTAAAAATGCTTGCCGCCTCGTGTCTGCAGACCTCGAAAAAGTTTTTTAAGTCCTTGTGGATTGAATATGCTATGATTTTAATCTTATTAGGCGCTATTTAAAATTCATAATAACTTGATGGCATGGCTCGTAAAAGCAAAGAAGTATCTTTTCGAGATACTTCAAGTCTTAATGGCTACACTTCAGCCATTTTTTAAAAAATACCTCACCTGTAAATTGGTTAGCTTAGTAATAGGAGTTACGTCGCTCATTTTATTGATTGTGATCTTCGCTTCATATTTTCTCGTGCATCACGAGGCTTCAACGTATATTTATACATCAATTTCGGATCTGCCAGATGCACAGGCTGTACTTATACCCGGTGCGGCAATATTACCTGATGGAGTTCTCTCTCCCGTCTTAAAAGATCGCGTAGATACAGCAATCGAAGTGTATCGTGCTGGGAAAGTCTCAAAAATCTTGGTGACCGGTGACAACAGTACACTCGCTTACAATGAGGTAAATCCCGTTAGACTCTATCTTCTTGAAAAGGAAGTGCCTGACGAAGATATTTTCCTCGACCACGCTGGATTTAATACCTACAGTAGTATGTATCGTGCACGGGACGTTTTCTTGGTTGAATCAATGATTATTGTGACACAGTCATTTCATCTCTCGCGTGCAGTGTATACGGCAAAACATCTTGGTTTTACCGCTTTTGGCATAAGTGCTGATCAGGGACAGTATCTACAATCAAATTACACACGGGAGCTTTTTGCTAATGTAAAACTTATGATTGATCTTCTTTTTCATACCCAGCCAAAGTTTCTGGGTGATGAAATTCCCATAACCGGGGGTGGAACCATATGAGAGAAGGAAAGATAACTTACCACTCGATCGGCTTTTGGACGTGAGCTTCTAAATACTCATTCGTTTTACTAAAATGCCTGCAGCTGAAAAAGCCATTATACGCAGAGAAAGGGGAAGGGTGCGCAGCTTTCAGTACACAGTGTTTTGTAGGATCTATTAAATATTCTTTGCTCTGTGCGAATTTACCCCAAAGTATAAAAACCACATGTTCTTTTTCCTCTGAGACTTTCTTAATGACCGCATCCGTAAACTCCTCCCAACCGAGTCCTTGATGTGATCCGGGTTTGTTTGCCTCTACCGTGAGCGTTGCATTCAAAAGCAACACACCTTGCTCTGACCATGCCTCAAGGTTACCGGTCTCGGGAATTACTTTACCGACATCGTTTCGTAATTCCTTGTAAATGTTTTGAAGTGATGGGGGAACTTTGACACCTTCTTGCACCGAAAAACTAAGCCCATGCGCCTGACCTTTCCCGTGGTATGGATCCTGTCCAATAATAACTACTTTAACTTTTTCAAACGGGCAAAGTTTAAATGCATTAAATACAAGATTTAGGGGAGGGAAGACAGTTCTCTCTAAATACTGAGAACGTATGGATTGTGATAGAGCCACAAAATAGGGAGCTTTAAACTCGTCCTCAAGAATTTTTTTCCATGATTCTTCCATTTTCACGCTCATATGGTGCTCATTGTATATGAAACGCAAAAGGTGCCAAGACGGATATTCCGCATTCTGTATTATGAATATGATATTCTATAGCCATGATAATCATCGACATCGAGGCTTCGGGGACAAATTACGAGAAACATTCGATTGTTTCCTTGGCGGCGCTAGATATTGAGAATCCGGAGAATCGCATGTATGAAGAGTGTCGAATTTGGGACGGCGCACATATATCTCCAGAGTCGCTCGCAATTAGTGGGTTTAGTGAGGAAGAGGCGCGTGATCCTCAAAAGAAGTCAGAAGGGGAGGTAGTCCGCATGTTTTTAGAGTGGTCTCAGCACTTTGCAGATCGAACACTTGTCGGTCAGAATGTTTCATTCGATCGTGATTTCCTCAGGGCAGCATCCGAGCGAGAGGGACTTTCTTGGGATTTGGCACACCGAACGCTCGACACTCATTCATTTTGCTACATGCACATGGTGAAGCGTGGCATAACGCCACCCATTGACCCCGATCATCGCAGATCAGCGCTCAACATGGATGCAGTACTGAACTATTGTGGTATTCCTGATGAACCTCAACCTCATAACGCACTTACGGGAGCTCTTTGCCACGCTGAAGTTGTATCCCGACTTCTGTACAACAAAAAATTACTCCCTGAATTTGACGCATTTCCTATACCTTGGAACTAAGACCATTCGCTGTCCACGACATTTTTGATGCGTACGTAGTCCGAGTGAAGGCACGTGGTACTATATATTCATGAGTTCACCGAAAACTTCTGGAGGAATCATTCCATCATTTGCCCTTCCTAAGGCACAGGCGATTTTTCCAACTTTTTCTCCAAAAAAGAAAAAAAGTAAAACTCCTGAAGGCCGACAAAAGAAAATGCATTGTCGTGTGATGACTGATCTCTTTGAGACTGATGATGCTGTGCAGTCATGGCGCGTTTTTCGCATCATGTCTGAATTTGTTCAAGGATTTGAAGTCCTCCGAAAGTATGGAACTGCCGCCACGTTCTTTGGAAGTGCGCGTACGTTGCCCGGAGAAGTATCCTATAAAGCGGCAGAAGAGCTTGCTGCACGTCTTGCAAAGAATGGCTTTGCAATCATTACCGGCGGCGGTCCAGGAATTATGGAAGCGGCAAATGTCGGTGCGTACAAGGTGGGCGGATTGTCAGTAGGACTTAATATCGAACTCCCTATGGAGCAGAAGCTTAATCCGTACGTAACTGAATCTGAAAATTTCCATTTCTTCTTTTCACGAAAGGTTATGCTCTCATTTGCATCGGAAGTCTATGTGTATTTCCCAGGAGGTTTCGGTACACTCGATGAACTTTTTGAAATTATTACGCTTATTCAGACTAAGAAAATCAGTAAAATTCCGGTTGTACTCTACGGAAAGGAGTTTTGGACTCCACTTCTTACTTTCATGCGGAATGGACTCGGAAAGGAGTTTAAGACGATCACACCTGAAGACATGGATCTCATGCATCTCGTTGACTCTGTCGATGAAGCATATGCATATATTACGAAGCATGTAGAGCCAGTTTCCGAGCGGCAAGTGTAAGTCTATGTCAAACCATTATTTATCACGCATACAGACCTTCACGGAGGACACGCTTCCTGATTTGGATGAGGTTGTCTGTGCTGCGCTTGAACTTTTTAGTGAAACTGCATCAGCGAGACTTGATGTATATACATATACAAAACCGCTTATCATTGGAAGCGCCAATGCAGGGAGTACAGGGAAAATTCTATTTAAAGAAACACGTGCACTCTTTGCAGATGAAAGTACCTACCATGAGGTTTTGATGCGTAACTCGGATATTGATGCCGTATATATTATCTCTGCGTCGGGAGGGAAGCATGCTGTTCGAATTGCTGAGGAACTTCAAAAACAAGAACTCCCGGTAGTACTTATTACATCGAATAAAGAAGCACCGGGAGCGGCATTTGTTAAGGAAGTGCTCACATTCCCACACATGCGGGAGCCGTATACGTATAATACTTCAACGTACATGGGCATGATGCTCGGCATGAGTTCTGAATCTCCAAGTGATATTCTTACCTTTCTTGAGCAACAAGTTCAGCCACGTATACCCAAAAACTTAGATCAGTACCAGTCGTTTATTCTTATGGTGCCGGGAATCTACGAGGATCTACGTCCCATGTTCGAAACAAAATTCGATGAGCTCTTTGGTCCGTATGTACGTGGGCGTGCCTTTACCGTGGAAGAAGTAAAGCATGCCAAAACAGTCATTCCGTCAGAAACAGAATTTTTTATAGATTTTGGTGGTGAACAAGATCTTTTTGGAGATAGTGCACATAGACTTCATATTCCTCTTCCACAGAATCATGGTCCTGTCGCACTCTTTGCGCTCGGATACTTTGTCATTGGACACATTCAAAAACAGAGTCATCCGTATTTTAAAGAACATATTGCCGAGTATGCTGAGCAGGCTTCAAAACTATTTGATCAGCATATTTCAGTGATTGTTGAGTAATATGGCGTACATCCTCTTTGACATTGGTGGCACGAATACCCGCATTGCAAGATGTGATGATTTTGCATCATTTGAAACGCCGATAAAGTTCAAGACGCCACCAACTTTTGAAGCGGGCATGAAAGCGATGGGAGATGCAATCCGTACGCTCGTGCATCCTGGGGAGGTGATACACGCACTCGGAGGAGGAATACGGGGTCCGCTAAATCATGAAAAGACGATGATCGTGAGTGAAAAAACCTTGATTGATTGGGTTGGGAGACCGCTTGCGGACACGCTTTCACATACCTTTAATGCTCCGGTATACCTAGAAAATGATACAGCGGTTGTTGGCCTTGGTGAAACGGCGTTTGGAGCAGGGAAGGGGTACTCCATTGTTGCATACCATACGGTAAGTACTGGCGTGGGTGGCGCCCGTTTTGTGAATGGCCGCCTTGATAGTGCAAGTGTTGGTTTTGAACCAGGGCACCAGGAACTTGATATTGATAGGTCACTTCTTGGACATCATACTGACCATACCCTTGAAAACTTGGTTTCCGGAAATGCTCTGGAAAAGCGAAGAGGTGTCAAACCATATGAAATTGATCAGGCTGACCCGGTGTGGAATGAACTCGGAGGGTATTTGGCCCACGGGCTAAAGAATACAATCGTTTACTGGTCACCTGATGTGATTGTACTTGGGGGCTCTATGATCGTTGGAAAGCCCCGGATCTTCTTAGAGGACATTGTTCGCCACACAGAAGCCCTCTTAAAGGGATTTCTGCAGGTTCCGCCTATTGTGGACGCGCTTCTCAAGGATGACGGAGGTCTCTATGGCAGTATGATTCTACTTTCGAGAAGAGTAGAAAAAACTAATAGATAAGCCATATTCACTTTTTTTGGTGGGAAATTATGGCTTATATCCTCAGTTCAGGGCAGGGAAGGGTGGACAGAGGTGCTTTGACGACTGTCTAGACTTATGAGTTGTACATGAATGGTGTGCAGTACGCATAATATGGCTTAAAATAAAGAGATATGAAGTATTGACACAGTATGAAATCGATTGCATAACTTGACTTTTGGTCCAAATATGCTAAAATAGACGCATAAGCGGCTTAGGCCGTTTTTTGTTGGATAAGACCTTATACCTATTTTATCTAGTTTACTTACAGCAGTATTCGCTGTAACGAACGTCGTTGCGGTACCAGTAGCTGATACCGCATATGGGAACATTGCAACAAATAATACCTCTATCGCTCATATAGCAGTAGCCGGAAATGAAGTAGAAGAATCAGTCCGTGCATACTTCAGCGATATACCTGTCATGATTCAAGTCGCACGTTGTGAATCAACGTTTCGACATACCTTAGCAGACGGATCAGTGCTCCGAGGACGAGTAGACCCAGCAGACACTGGTGTAATGCAGATTAACTCTCGTTATCACGGTAAGCGTGCTGCGGAACTCGGCCTTGATCTCACTGTCCTTAAGGACAACATGGCATTTGCGCGTAACCTGTACGAAAGGCAGGGAACTCAACCATGGAGTGCATCAGCACCTTGTTGGGAGCGCACTATTGCAATGCGTTAAGAACAAAAAGACCGCCTTTGGGCGGTCTTTTTGTGGCCAGAAAATAAGGAGTGCAACGACTATATTTTCTGAGTCCGTCAGAATGTGCTTACAAAAAGCTTCATTCTGACGAACATATTCTAATTCTAGGGCCATCTCGAGTTCCTTGCCGCCGCACACGTGAGGCAAAATAATCACGTCCACTAAATTATATACTTGGATGCTTTTACCCCTCCTTATCCAATTTCCAACCCGTTCCAGCTCCAAAAGCTGCAATGTACAGTAGAGATCCAAGAATAGCTAAATCCTTCATAAACATGACCTGTTCCATAGGGTTTTCTCCCCACTTACTTGGGCCGTGGAAAATGAATGCCACTAGGAGGGTAAAGAGAGCAAGTGCGACTGCAGATTGACGAATTTTCATTCCTAGAATAATGCCGAGTCCCGCAAGCGTTTCGATAAGTGCTGCTCCCCATGCGAGAAGAAGGGGAGCAGGGAGGCCTATAGAGGCGATGTATCCTGCTGTCCCGTCAATTCCCATAAATTTTTGAATACCTGCAAGAAGGAAGAGTCCTCCAATAAGAATTCGTGCGATGAGGGTGCCGTGGCTTTTGAAACAATCTATATACGTTGAAGACATATGTGTGATTAGATTTTTATATAATATTAAGAACCTGTACAAAGTATAGCAAATCAGGGAATATAGAAGGATGCACTACTGGTTAATGAAAACAGAGCCCGAAGCCTACTCGATAGATGATCTCAAACACGATAGGGTAGGGATGTGGGATGGTGTCCGTGGATGGGCCGCGCGGAATCATATGCGAGATGAAATGAAAAAAGGTGATCAGGTACTGTTTTACCACTCTAGTACCGAAGTAATAGGGGTTGTTGGGCTTGCGATCATTGACTCGAAGGAAGCCTTTCCTGACCCTACACAGTTTAATACAAAGCATGCGTATTACGATCCAAAATCGAAGAAAGACGCCCCGAGATGGTTTTCAGTGAACCTAAAATTTATAAAGAAATTTAAGGAACCCGTTACACTAGCTCAGATCAAAGCAGACCCATTTTTTAATGACATGCTTGTTGTGCAAAGGGGAGTGAGGCTTTCGATACAACCTGTTTCTGAAAAGCATTATAAGAGAATCCTGGAAATGAGTAAGGATTAATTTTTCATATGTCACTATTAAAAAAACTGGAAACTCATTTTCAAATTCCTGATACGCGGAACCAAGAAGCAAAAACACGAGGCGTAGATACCTACGGTGCCAGTTCGAGTGACGCTGGTGACAAAGTATATGGAATTTTAAGATGTGTTGCCATATGAGGATTGGATTCTTCGACTCTGGAGTCGGCGGCTTCACGATCCTCAACGCCGTTCGTGGCGCACTCCCTGAATACGATTATCTGTATTACGGTGACACTGCCAATCTTCCGTACGGTGATAAGACAGAAGAAGAGGTGTATGCGTTTACGGAGGAAGCAGTACGCACTCTTTTTAATCAGGGTGTACACCTCGTAATTCTTGCTTGCAATACCGCCTCTGCAGAAACCCTCCGTAAACTGCAAGATGCACTCATACCACATGCGTTTAAAGACAGACGCATTTTAGGGGTGATTATTCCCACAATTGAGACCATAATTGATTCGGGTCTTACTAAAGTACTTATGATTGCGACAAATCGAACCGTGAGCTCTCATAAATACGAACTTGAGCTTTTGAATCGTGAGCCATACCCGATCACTTTTACATCGATTGCGACTCCAAAAATTGTGCCATTTTTAGAAGATGGAAAATTAAGTGCAGCAATGACCTATCTCGTGGAAATGATCGACGGGGTAGTGGGGGAGGTAGAAGCGCTTGTTCTTGGATGCACACACTACGTACTCCTCAAGCACCTCATACAAAAAAAATTTCCACATCTCAAGGTCATTTCGCAAGATGAAATAATTCCTAAAAAACTTTCCCAGTATTTGCTAGCTCATTCTGAGATTGAGCAGAAACTTACGACCCATGGCTCACTTGAAATTATTCTAACCAAGGATTCAGTAGAGTACAGAAACAAGATGCTCAATCTCTTTAGTGTGAAGTAGGTGCTAGGGGAGTTATGAAGCTCTAGAGTATATACGTCGCACAATATATCTTTTACGACCCATATACTATAGCACCACTTCCCTGCATCTCATTATAAAAAGACGCACCGGGGTGCGTCTTTTGTACTGTGCACAGCTTCCTTGCCTTATGCTGGGTTGGCTTTGAGTTCGACTTGCAGTTTTCTCCTCCGCCCCCGATCTTCCGGTTTTACGCGGATGTATTTGATCATGCTGCTTTGGTCTCCGGTTTGATCGTTTTCCATGCTCCGCCTATACCTTTCAATTTCAACTAGGCTCATTCCGCTTGGTATCAGGTATAGCTTGGGTCGTATGGAAATCTCTACGAGCTCGCCATCCATTCCGGTTAGAAGAACTTCTTTAATGAGTCTCATCCTGTCTTTTCTTGTGAATCCAGGTCTCTGTACCAAAAAATGCCAAACTCTGTTAGCAAGTAGTTCTTCAATGTGATTGTCGTTACTTTGAAGTATGTGTACCGTTGCCGTATCGATTGGAATCCAAGTCGTAGGAAGTATTCGTAGAACTGATTTCTCTGCATTCATAATACTATCGCAAACCATATCTACATTGTGAAGAATTGCCAACACGCTAAAGCCAATAGCGGGTAATACAAAAAAGATCAATACACTGAACACAATTAAAATCCAAAGAGAAAGCTCCATCGTTGACTCCTCACTAGTATGTGGATTTGTACATATTTCTAATTAAGGAAGATACTAGACTACGTAATTAGTGTCAAAGGTCTATTATTGCTGAGGTAGATACATCATTGGATCAATGTAGGCGTCCGTAGCTGCGACTGGAGTTGTAGCTGCACCACAACTCGTAACCGCTTTAATCTCATTAAATTTACGGACAGAAACACCTGCCTTTGCGTACACAGTAAAATGAAGATGTGGTCCAGTTGAGTACCCGGTGTTGCCGCTGTACCCAATCACATCTCCTGTTGCAACACTTTGTCCGGGAACAACGCTGATGACGCTCTGATGTGCATACAGCGTAGCAAGACCATTTGGATGATCAATAAGTGTCCATTTACCCCAAGAGTAACAACCTGAAACCAGATCAGTATTGCCGGTTGAACGTACAGTACCACCAAGTGGAGCAGTGATTTGGGTTCCGCTTGGGACGCCGAAATCTACGCCCGGGTGGTATGCGCGACCGCCGTACACGGATGCATTTTGTTTAGCAAATTCTGTTCCACCGAAGAGCTGCGTGATACGCACAGGTGCAACCGGCCACGCAAACACAGGCGTTCCCTTTGGTGGAATGGTATTTGGGTCAAGGATAAATTGAAGCTTTGATTCAAAGTCACGAAGCTCTTTCATAATGAGCGCGCGTGCAGCCTCCCTCTCCCGTAACATTTTTTGATACTCGGTCTCTTTGTTTTTTGTCGCAGCGAGTAGTGTGTTTTTCTGTGCCTTATTACTTGTAAGCACTTGATTCTGATCGGAGTACTGATTCTTGAGTTTTACAAGCTCCTGTCGCTTTTGTGTACTATCGATATGCTTTTGTTCAAGCAGGACTTTCTGTGAAGCTAGGCTTTTAACTCGATTGTTGATGAATGAACGGACCTGCTCCATGTTCTCAATACCACCCCAGAACTCGGAGAGGTTGCTGTAGGTTAGAAGCAATTCCACCATGGAGGTTTGATCAGATTCATTGAGGCGCCGGAGAGTTTCTGCGATCGCCTCTTCGTTACTTATAATTGCTTCTTCTGTTTCATCAATCTCTAAACTCAACTTTTCGATCTCAAGATCTTTAGAACCAATCTTGTTTTGTGTGTAGCGAATATCTGATTCAACTTTTTTGCGCTCGAGCTCAAGTTGGTTGATTGCAGAAAGCAAAGTCTTTTTTTCGCCACCTACTTTTGAGAGTTCAGTTTTATATCCGGCGATTTCCTTCTCAATTTGAAGGAGGCGGGAGTTACGTTCGTCAATTTGGTTCTTAAGTATTTCGATTTCTGAGAGTGCAAATACAGGAATTGCGGTTAAAAAAGATGCAAGAAAGTACACGCTTATGCTGGCGAGTAGAAATAACGTAATTGCAGGTATCTTTAGTTTTCCAGTTCGAAAATAGAAATTCATGCTTCTCGTAGTACTTACTGTATATACGAGAATATGGACGCTTCGTAACGTACAAGATCAAAAGATTATTCTCGTATACTAAGAATTGTATCACACGCTCGTTGGACGCGTTTATATGCTTCTCCCGAGCCAATTATTGAGATGATGGTGAAAGGGTCTGGAGAGCGTTCGCGACCAGAAAGAGCAACGCGAAGTGGCCAGAGTACCTCTCCCCTCCCGATTTCTTCTGCATAGTCCCACATATAGGATTTCACAGTCTCCGCGTCTGCCTTTTCAGGAACTTGCGAAAGAATCTCAGCAAGATGCTGGAGGCGAGGAAGCGCATTCTTTGGAGAGGCGTCGTTTTTCCATTTGAGCAGATCTGCGCTGACTTCAGGTGTAGCAAAGGCAAAATCATACTCCCCTGCCCCACTTTGTTCTCTGATCTCTACTCCTGTGCTTACACGCTCACGAACGGTAGACATCACCCGTGCAAGTCTCTCCTCACTAAATTGTGGAAGTGAAAAAATGTGTTCACTTAGATAGTTTGTTACAAAATTCTGGAAGGATGCGTCGTCGAGGCGTAGAATATGCTCACGGTTAATCCATTTAAGTTTATCTTCGTTCAAGAGCGCTCCTCCAGTCTGGATCCCTTCGATTTCGAATTCGGAAATCAGTTCCTCAAGTGAAAAAATTTCTTTGTCTGTACCTGGGTTCCAACCAATAAAGGCAAGAAAATTCACCATTGCTTCTGGAAGGTAGCCTTCACTCTGATACTCAAGAATATCTTTAGCACCATCACGTTTCCCGAGCTTCTTTGTTTTGTCATCACGAAGTATAGGAGGCAGAGTCACAAATTTTGGGGGTGTCATACCAAGCGCAGTATAGAGACTGAGAAACCTAGGAGTGCTTGAGATAAACTCATCAGCGCGCATGATGTGCGTCACACCCATTTCGTGGTCATCGACAATGTGTGCAAAGTTGTAGGTTGGATACCCATCGTGTTTCATGAGCACAAAATCATCGAGCGCGTCTTCGCCAGCTTCGATATCCCCTCGCACTTCATCATGCCATGCACTTCGTTCAACTTTCGGAACCTTAAATCGAAGCGTTGTTTTTCCATCCCACACACCAAACTCAGTTGGCCTGTGTTCACGAAAAAGAAATGGACGATGTTCCAACTTTGCCTGTTCGCGGAATTTCTCAAGTTCTTCCGTTGTGTATGGATCAGGGTAGGCATACCCCTTCTCTACTAGTCTTCGTGCGTATTCCATATAGATGGGTAGACGCTCAGATTGAATGCAAGAACCAAATGCACCCTGCTTGTCCGGACCATAGTCCCACAGAATGCCGAGCCACGTCAGTGTCTTCATAATGTGCTCGATCGATCCTTCTACCTGGCGTTCCTTATCAGTGTCTTCAATGCGCAAAATAAATGTACCTTTGTGCTTCTTTGCCCATAGGTACGCAAAAAGTGCAGTGCGTGCACCGCCTACGTGCATATAGCCCGTCGGAGACGGGGCAAAACGGGTCACTACGTGTTCTTTCGTGTTAAACATATGGTATTGCTTCAGCGGTAATTATGCGTGTGTTTCTGCAATTTCGAGGCCCATTCCTGCGATATTTTCGCTTGCATCTGTTCGTCCAAAGCCTAGCGCTCCTTCGCTCATACCGCGATATACATCAGGATTTTCCATAATACGGGCAATTTCTGCGGTGAGCAAGCCATCGCTAAAATTTGCCTCTTCAATCACTGTTGCGCCACCACTTTTAGCGTAGGTGAAGGCGTTTGTGCGTTGATCATGACTTACGGTCCCAGGAATTGGAATCAAAATTGCGGGTTTTCCATGCAGTGCAATTTCGTAGATCGAAGTGCTACCGGCACGAGAAATAACGATTGCTGCAGTGTGGAGCGCATCATTGAGGAGGCTTGCATCCAGAAATGGCACGGGATGATAGTGTTTAAAAAGCGTCGGGTCTGGTATCAGTTCGCGCGCAGATCCGGAAACAATATTGAAAAGTTTTTCACCCGTTTGGTGGAGGACGGAATACGTTGGCAAAAGCTCATCGAGCGCATCAAGGATAAGTTCATTTAGTCGCTCTGCGCCCTGAGAACCACCGAGAATGAGAATAAGTGGTCGAGTGGTATCAATGTTGAGCAGTTCGTGAGCATTCGCACGCACAGGGGCGCGGAGTTCGTTTCTGATTGGAATTCCTGTGAGCATCGTTTTCTTCTGGTTGAAGAACTGTGCAGTTTCCACATATGACACAAATATGTGCCGTGCAAATTTTGCTCCCAGTTTGTTTGCAGAACCCGGGAGTGAATCAGACTCATGGACAATAATCGGGATCGCAAGAATACCCCCTGCAATAACTACTGGGACGCTTGTGAATCCTCCCTTGCTGATGATAACGTCAGGATAAATGATGTAGAGCTTCACAAGGGCTACAACAATTCCAAAAAGAGTCTTGAAAATATCAATATAATTTTTGAGAGAAAAATATTTTCGTCGTTTGCCAGCGGGACAAGAAACAAACCTGATGCTGTTCCTCTCAAGCATCTCTTTGTCATAGGGGTCTGGCCCCATGTAGTAGAGATTTGTGGATATTGTAGGATCGCTCCGAAATGATTCAGCAATGCTGATGAGAGGATAGAAATGCCCTCCCGTTCCACCTCCTACAAGTACGACCGTGATATTCGACATACTGGTAATCGTATCACGACGCTTCCCTCGCTTGGTACTGATATTTTGATACGTTGAGCATAATGCCGACACTTGCAAGTGTTGCAAGGAGTGCTGTGCCGCCATGACTGATGAATGGCAGTGGCAGACCAGAAAGCGGAGCAAGCGCAAGCATGCTACCGACGTTGAGGATTGTTTGGGAAATAATGAGTGTCACAAATCCCACAACGAGGAGCATGCCAAAGAGATCAGGCGCATGCGTCGCAATACGATACCCACGAAACGTGAAGGTCATATAGAGGAGGAGTAAAAGCACACTGCCGATAAATCCAAATTCCTCACTGTACACAGCAAAGATTGAATCACCGATTGGTTCTGGCAGGTACTCAAATTTCTGAATACTTTGGCCATATCCACGGCCGGTAATGCTTCCCGAACCTACTGCAATGAGTGATTGATTAATTTGGTAACTCGAACCTAGGGGATCGCTCGAGGGGTCAAGGAATGTAGTGATTCGTTCCATGACGTAGGGTCGGGTAAATGCGAGAATCGCAAGCAAGAGTAGGCCGATGCCTCCAAGAATTGCCACATCTCGAATACGTCCCCCAGCGACAATAAACATCGCAACGCTTGCAGTTGCCATTATGAGAAATGTGTCGGTGTCAGGTTGAAGGAGCATGATAACCCCTACGATTCCTAGAAACATAAAAAATGGAAGTGTCCCGGCTTTAAATTCAGTAATGCGTTTTTTCATTCCTGAGAGCCACGTTGCAAGATAGATAATAAAACCGATTTTCAGAAATTCAGCAGGCTGCAAGGTAAATGACCCAATGCTTATCCAACGATGCGCTCCCCCGTGTTCAAATCCTATGCCAGGCACAAATACAAGTAACGAAAGGATGACTGTTGCACCAAAAATATAGAATGCGTACTGTCTCCACATGCGGTAGTGCATAGAACTGGTGATGAAGAGCGCAATGCTTCCGCCTATAAGGCCAAAGAGGATTTGATTCATCGCCACCGAAGAAAACTGCGCTCCGGTGCGTGCAAGGAGACCAAGCGACGCTGACGAAAAAACGAAAAATCCCAACACCACCATCACAATGACGATGACGAGAAGTGTTCTGTCAAAAGTGTGCCGCATGTTTAAAATGCGATTGCAAGGAGGACGCCAATAATCGCAAACACGAATCCGAGAATCCAGTAGCGCATGGTGACTTTTGCCCCGGGCCAACCGATCGCTTCAAAATGATGATGGAGTGGTGCAATATGAAAAATCTTTCGCTTAAAAAATTTCTTTGAAAAAATCTGAAGTACGTCAGAAAATACGGTGAGTACGAGAAGAATCCCAATAATAGGAAGTACTGAAACACCCTCCCCTCCCCCGATAGCATCGGTCATAAATGCCACAATGGTGAGCGACATGGTGAGCGCCATAATGCCCGTTTCTGTCATGTAGAAGCGTGCTGGAGGCACATTAAACCAGAGAAAAGCCAAGATACCTCCAACCACTGTTGCGCAATATGCCGCGAGGTCAACTTGGTTTTGAAAGAGCGCAATTGCCGCGTACGCAGTGAAGATAAACATAAAAGTTCCACCTGAAAGTCCGTCGATACCGTCAATGACGCTCGATGCATAAATGGAAAGTGCGACGAGTAAAAAGAATGGAATGAAGTACGGTCCAAGGTCAATAAGTCCGTATCCAAAAAATGAAATCTCGTGCACATCAAGTTTTTCATAGAACCACCATGCGCTGAAAAGTGCAGTTACCCCCACAACAATGAGGCGCTGTGAAAGTGGAAGCCCACCCGCAAAATGCTTTCCTGTACCACGGATAACGAGGAGATCGTCAAGAAACCCGACTGCTGCTCCGATAATAAGTGCAGCTAGGGGGAGCAGTGTTTGTGAACGGCTGAGGAAATCAAGCTTTTCAAAAAAGGTCCCAGGAAAAAGTAGCTGTAAAGCCCAAATACAAAAAATAGTAATAAGCACACTTGCCCAGATCACAATTCCACCCATGCGTGGAGTGTTTGTGTCCTTTTCCTTGTGCAGCTCGTCAAAAATCGGTGTCTCCCCTCCTCCGTATCCTGCTCCTTTTCCTGCCTTCTTCTTCCACATCGTATTGGTGTAGAGATAGTGCGAGACAAAAGGAGTGATAATAATACCAACGAGAAAGGCTATGGCAGTGGGTGCAAAAACTTTGATGAGGGTAGCTTCCATACAATGCTTAATAGTGATTATTCTGCTTGAGCAACGTAGGCGCGCGCTCGTTCCGAAAGAAGGAGCGCGTCATCAAAGCGCCCACTTTCTGTTGAGCCGAGGACCGTCACAATTATGGGTCGATTGAGTCCAGCTTCAAACGCGATGACTAGATTACCGCCAGCGAGCTCAGTGTACCCAGTCTTTGAGGCAAGAAGTCCGGTAATATCGCTTACGACTTCATTCGTATTTTTTACAATATGGTATGCACCGTCTTGGTTATTAATGGTTTTAAGCTCGGCGTTCGTGAGTGCAACGAGATCTGGGTATGTTGTAAGAATGTATTCCATGAGAAAGGCCATATCCCGTGCACTACCATATGCACCCGCCTCCGTGGGCGAAAGATCAAGTCCGGTCACATTTTTAAAATGTGTTTGTGTAAGCCCGAGTTCGTCCGCCTTAATATTCATTGCTTCAACAAAGAGCGGTATGGGTTCATCGCTCATGAGAAGTGCATTTCCTGCAGCTGAGGAAAGTGCTCGCGCACCATCATTTGATGATTCAATAAGCATGAGATCAGTGAGATCCCTCGCAGTAAATGATTCCCCGTCGGAGAACCCACTGTCCCCTGATTCCTGAATTGCGTCCACAGAAATGTCGACCTTTGCGTCCGTGTCAAGAAGTTCATGTGCGACGAGCGCCGTCATGAGTTTTGTGACAGATGCGAGTGGGAGTTTATCATCCCCATTCTTATTAAAGAGTACTCGCCCCCCCCGCACATCCCAGACAAATGCCGCTTCAGCTTGTAGTGTTACATCATTAAAAAACTGCGAAAGAGAAATAACTGCAGGTGCTCCAGATCCGCCAAGCGTTGCTTCGACACGCACGTCGTCTTTGGGGTCCTCATGTCGCATGAGTGCTGCAATGGTGCCTGTGTATGTAGAAATAAATACAATACCTAAGATACCGAGCGCTACTCCGAGTTGGCGAAGCACAGGATAGTGTCCCTCAAGCGCATGAAGTTCCTCGATTCCTGCTTCAATGATTTCTGTGTTTGTTGCGCTTTCCTGCATACTCACAATACTGTCTAATTCGTTAAGGTGGTTACCTGTTCTTCCTCGCGTTCTTTTTCAAAAGTATCCAGCGCATTCATGATGTCAGCAAATTGAGGTAACTCTTCTCGCTTCGTGATGCCGAGGTGTGTAAGAAGTTCAGTGGTGATCGCGTATGTAAATGACCGCTGGTCCTTTGGATTACTTCTCCGTTCTATGAGTCCTCGAATGAGTAAATTGCGCAGAATGAATGACGAATTTACTCCACGCACGCTATCGATTTCCGCACGGCTCACCGGACCACGATAGAGAATTATCGCAAGTGTCTCTGCACCCGCTTTTCCAATATCGCGCTTCAGGTCATCCTTCCGGAGTTTTTCTATAGTGTCGGCGATGTCCGGTGATGTCACTAGTTCTACTTCTGTGTCAGTTCGGACAAGTCGAGTGCCGCCGGACTGAAGTTCTGACTCCAGTGTAACAATGGCACTTTTAATTTCCTCCTCGGCCACTTCAAAAAACCGCGCAAGCTCAGTTAAAGTCATGGGTTCAGCTTTATAAAAGAGAACCCCGTGAATGTGCTGCTTTAGGTCCATTCAGTCAGTATAGCAATAAAGGCGCCCTAGTACCTCCCTCCCCTGTCTATAAGGATTTAAGCCATTTTTCTGTAATTAGTGATATTTTGGAGCACTAATGGCATCGCGCTCTATCTCGATGTCCGCAAAGTGTCCGGCTTGGTTAACCAGCACACTTCCCTGCTTCACCATCTCGAGCACTGCAAGGAATCCCACAATGAGTGTGGTACGCACTGATGCGTTTCCTGTGAACTCCTTGAATGTAAATTTGAGTTGTCGTTCAACACGCTCGTGAAGACGGTCAATCATTTCTTCTAGGGACACGACTTTCCTCACCTGCACTTTTGGTTTTTCCACTTTCTTTGGAAGACGTGTAATAACTTCTTGAAGCGCACTCTGAAGAGCGGGTATCGTCGTAAAACTATCAGTCATAAAAAGGGGTGTCTCGTCGAGCACAAATGTGCGTGCTTGGAGGACTTGCTTCCCAAAAATCTGCTCAATCATGCGTCCGGCATTTCTGTAGATTTGGTATTTTCGAAGCCGTTCTTCGAGATGCTCAATATTTTCTTCCTCTGCGTCGGTAAGTTCAAGTACCGGGAGGAGCGATTTTGATTTGATAAGAAGAAGTGTGGAAGCAAGCACAATAAAATCCGCCGTCTCACGGAGCATGCTTCGCTCCATGACCGCCACATACTGCATGTACTCGTCTGTTACCGCTGCGATAGAAATATCATTAACAAGAAGCTTTCGTTTCTCAATAAGATCAATGAGCAAATCTAACGGCCCCGAGTACACTTCGGTATTGATAGAGAATATGGTTGTCCTGTTGATCTCTGCTACTTCTGGCATGCACTCATTATACATCCCGACACAACCACATAGCACATTCTAGATGCTATACATAAAATAAAAGCACCTGGTCTGGTGCTTTTACTTTTTTAAATAGTTACGGTTACTGTCCTTTCTTTTGTGGGTTTCCTGAGGAAGTCTGATTCCCTTCTTTCTTTTGCGGATTATTTGATTGTCCTGGATTTGTTCCTGACTTTTTATCTTCCATATATCTTACAAATTAATTACTAAACCTCGGCCTCCCCAGTATGCCTAAAGAGACATTAAGTAATGATGAAGCTTGATGAAATTATCATAAGTATAAGAAAGGGCGCTCACTTAGACCTTCAGTTTTTATATTAGTTACCAGCAAAACTCCGAATATATGACACCAGCGTAGGCTCGTTCAATTGCTTGTTTAATATACGGAATAGTATTTTCTGGAAGAGTATTGATGGGAAACCATTGTAAGTCATCACACTTGTTTGGCTCCATCCTAATTATTTCTCCTCAAAAGAAGAATATTGTCCTCTTTTCTAAAGAGTAAATATAGCGAAGGTATAAGTAACGGTCTTAATACAGGAAATTATATTTGTATTTTAAAGTATCTTTGATGCCCGTATTCTGATTCCTGCTCGTAGGTCCCCACTATTCTCTCTGCGTAATTTTTTGCGATCTTGTCCGCGTAGCCATTTCCTGTAGCAGCATGACGCGTTAGGAATTTGTACCCACGTTTGCGTGCTTCGTGTTCAAGTATATCCATAAGTTTGGCCACATATCCCTTGCCTTGCTCATCAGGCTGGATCTCAGTCGTGTCTATGTACGCAGCATCTGGTACTGATTCATCAGGAATTGTATACGTAAAACCAACAATTTTCTCACCCTTCTTAAGTAGTAAGACGATATTCTCTGCGTTCTCAAAATTTTTCTTAAGGTATTCTGTTTCAAAGCTCTTTCCTGGAAAGCACAATTCTTCCAATTCAAGGATTTCTTTTTCAACAGTCTCCCACGTTTGAAATGAGGGATCAAAAAAAGTTACACTCACTTCTGGCGTTGGCTCATAAGAATTTGGACTTTCATTCATACAAAAAGTATACCAGGATAATTCGAGGTAGGCGTGGTGTAAGCTTCTATTCCTGTATGATGGATAAAATGTTGCTCGCAGGATCTTTAAACCAAGCGATGTCAGGACCGTTGCCACTTGCTTTGCCACGATAAATTCCCTTTTCGTCTGCTGTCATCACTGTATTATCATAGCGCTCTAGTAGGATTCCTTTGGACTTTAATATGTCTGTACTTTCATTAATATCGTCAACAATAAAGTTTAGAACCGTGAAGGTTGCGGGAGTGTGGTCGTCTTTTTGGTACAAAAACACAGAGTGACCATTTGACCATTTAATGTTGAGTCCTTCCTTCGTCTTAGATACAGAAAGACCCAAAACGGCTGTGTAGAAGTTTAAGGATGTGTCTAGATCATTGACTGAGTAACTGCTAAATACTGAATTATTTTTAAACATACGTCATACTAGCATCCACTTAGTGAAGCTGACGTGAGTTATGAGAAAGCGTCAAGATGTTAGAGTAAAATTTCATTTAGTTGAATAGTCCCTAATAGATTTTTTGCGTTTGCGGAGAGCGATCCAGTTTGTTCCATTTTGCAAGCTAAGAAAATCTAATCGCATCAAATTTACTTTATTGAAGTAACGGAATCTCTTTCAAAAAAATCTTCTGCTGCCGAGTTTTCTTACTATTTTCGAGTACCGTCACGTTTAAAGAATGTCCATACGTAGTATTTTTCAACTTTCTCTCGTGCCCATGGCGTTTTGCGCAAAAAAGTGAGACTTGAATGTGTACTTGGCGTTTCTATAAAGCACTTAATTTTTATTTTCTTCCCCAGCTCATCCCAGCCATACTGAGCCACCAGTTCTTCAATAATGGTTTTCAGCGTGACTCCATGTAACGGGTTATTTTTCTGTGGTGTCATTGAGATGTATATGTGTTCCTAAAGTATTGTCGGATATATTAACGCAATGTACTTAAGAACGTGTTAAGTTCATTTGGTGATTTAAATCTCTTTACATGTGTGGCGCCACTCTCTGCTAATGCACCTTCGATTCTCGGTCGCTCTCCACGAGTTAGGACAAGCCAAAGAAAACTCCAACTAAATTTTTCTTGAGCATCCTCATGTAGTTCTGGTCTGCTCTTTTTACGATGCTGCACCCAGCGCTTAACGAGTTGAAGTGCACAACGAACACCTGAGTAGTCGAGGTATAACACTATATCAGCAGCCTTAAGCCGATCTGACATTTTCTCGTCTACATATCCTTCAATAATCCATTCGTCTTTTTTAATCAATTCAGCATGTGTTTTGAGGTATTCAGCTTCTGGTATTTCCTCCCAGTTCCCTTTCCAAAAAAGCTGGTCCATATGAAAAAGTGGCAATCCAGTTTTCTCAGCAATGGTTCTTGAAATTGTACTTTTCCCAGAAGCACTTATTCCGGCGATAGCGATTTTTTTCATTTCAACTTTCTAACAAATCTTGGGTAATCCCACGACCTGAAGCTTCTTCCCTAAGTTTTTCACCTGTTAATTCACTTTGTATCGCCAATAATCTTTTTTCTATTTCGTTTTTTCTCATGCATTAGAACTTCTCCACAATGGTCACGAGGAGGCGGACAGGTTCTCCAGTTGCACCCTTCGCAAGTTTGTCTGATGCGACCGAGGTCATGCGAGGAGCCATGTCGATATGTACCCAATTCATTCCTTTTGCAAAGTGTGCGAGGAATGTACCTGCATTTATCGTGCCTCCGTACTTTGAATCACCAGCAGGAATGTTAGAGATGTCGCCGTGCACACCTTTGATATACGGCGCGTATTCATCCCAGAGTGGAAGCGGAAACACATAATCGCCGCTCTCTTCACCGAGATCTCGGAACCTATCTTCTAACGCACGATCTTTGGTCATGATGACGCTCGCGTGTTGGCCTATTGCGACGAGTGCTGCACCGGTGAGTGTTGCAACATCGACGACGAGTTTTGGATTGTAGCGCTTCGCGTAGTGGAGCGCGTCAGCGAGGATGAGTCTTCCCTCTGCGTCGGTGTGAAGGACGTCTACTGTTGTGCCAGACATCATTGTAAGCACATCTCCCGGACGCATCGCGCTACCTGAAATTGCATTTTCTGCTGCGGGGATAAGCCCGATCACATTTTTCTTAAGCCCGCGTTTCGCAATCGCCGCAATCGCTCCGATCACCGCTGCGCCACCAGACATATCCATGTGCATTTCATACATCGCCATCCCAGGTTTTATTTGGAGTCCGCCCGTGTCGAACGTGATGCCTTTACCGACAAACACAACGGGGTTGTGTTTGTCACTGGTTGTTTTTCTTTGTGCGCCTTTAGCCGCTTTTGTTTTTGTCGTCTTTGGCTTTCCTAATCCCCAGTATTCAATAACGATAAAACGGGGCGTATCTATTGCTCCCTTCCCTACCCCTAAAACACCCCCCATACCAAGCTTTTCTATGGCTTTCTCATCAAGTACCGAAACCGTGGCCTTTGTGCCTTTAAGAGCCCTTTTTGCTGCTTCCCCGAGGCCTTTTGGTGTCATGTCGCCTCCAGGAGTATTGGCGATGTCCCTTGCTGCGTTAGCCGCCCGGGCATTAACCTCCCCTGCCTCGAAACCAGCCTTAGCCTCAGCACTTCCACTCCCGACGACAACCACTTCACTCAGAATTTCTTTTGGTGCCGTACTCTTGTATGCGTTAAATTCGTAGTCTGCGAGTACTACGTTTTCCGCAATGGTTCGGTACGCCCATGCTTCTCCATAGGTAGCGAGCCCTGTGTACAGTTCTGACTTAAACTCAAATGCGAGTTTTTGTATTTTGTACTTTTTTGCAGTTTGTACCATTTCACGAATAAGCGTTCGAAATGTTCGTGGAGTTATCTTTTCGAGCTTTCCAATTTTAAGGTTGAGGAATGTCTTACCGTCTGTTTCCACAAAACGTTCAACTTCTGCTTCACCAATTCGCGTGTACGCTCCCGGAAGTGAGTCTATTGATTTATTCGTTAGTTTTATCTGCATTGGTTTCTGGATTAGCGAGTAAGGCATCGATGCGGTTCATATCGCGTGGGAAGAGGGTCGCTTCTCGAATATTTTTGAGTCCAAGAATTTGCATGGTCATTCGTTCTGCACCAAACGCAAATCCTCCTTCAGGTGGTACGCCATATTTGAATGCTTCGAGGAACATTGAAATAGTACTTGGATCCATGTTCCATTTCTCAACGTGATCAAGCAGCTGCGCATAGTCGTTAATGCGGCGACCACCTGAGAGCCACTCAATGCCACGACATAGCAAGTCCATACCTTCATTGAACTCTGGCTTTTCTGGGTTTGGATAGATATAAAAAGGTTTCTGTCGCGTAGGGTACCCATACACATACACAAAGTCTGATCCTGTTTCCTCCTTCACGATTTCACAAATTGCCCGCTCATCTTCCGGACTCAAATCTTTCTCTCCTCGACCATCTCGGCCTTTCTTGTTAAAAATCATTTCTTGAGCTTCAGTAAGGGAGAATGTTGGGGTTTTTTCAATCATTACAGGAAGTGTCGCTCCGAGAAACGCGAGTTCTTTTGCGCACTTGCTTTCTACTGACTCAAGAATGAACCGCACTGTTTCTTCAGACATCATGCGGACGTCTTCCCAAGATTCAATGAAGGCCATTTCCGCGTCGAGGGAAACAATTTCAGTGATGTGGCGTGTCGTCGCGCTCGGTTCTGCACGAAACACTTTGTTTACGGAAAAAACGCGCTCAAACGCTGTCATGACGATTTGTTTGTAGAGTTGTGGGGATTGTGACAAATAAGCCTTCTTGTCGAAGTAGTTTACTTGGAATACCTCAGCACCTCCTTCTGCAGTTGCTGGCACGATGGAGGGTGCTTGGAATTCTAAAAATTCCTGACTCTTCATGTATTCCCGGAATGAATCAATGATGACCGCTTGTACTTTGAAAATGGCTTGCAGGCGTGGATGTCTGAGTGTAAGCGCACGGTGATCGAGCTCGGTCGTGAGATCGAGATTGTATCCTTCAGCAGACATGTCGAACGGAAGCGCCTCTGCTTTGGCGAGAATTTCAATCCTGGTAATTTCGAGTTCGATGTCTCCGTTTTTTACCTTCGCGTTCACCATCTTTTCTGGCCGTGCATGCACAATGCCGGTTACGGAAACAACCCACTCTTGCTTGAGTTCTTGTGCAACGGTAAGTAGTTCGGGTTTTCCAAACACGACTCCTTGTACTTTCCCAGTGCGGTCGCGAAAATCAAAGAAGGCAACCTTACCCTGATTGCGTGCAACATCAACCCAGCCTTTAATCGTGACTTCTTTTTCTACGCTATTCTTCAGATCTCGTATAAGTGTTCTTTCCATAGTGATTAGTTAGAAACGGAAACCGCCCCTATATTATTAGCCAATAATATAGGGGCGGTTGGTGTACCGCGGTGCCACCCTATTTCCCGCCAGCTGGCGGACGCTCATTTAGTTCCCTCACCTTACAGGTGCTGTTTGGGTTGTATGATATTTCTCATCGAAATATCGACAACCTCTTGCGCTGCTTCCGCAGCTCACCTCAGCAGGTGTCAGCTGCGTCTTTGGTTACTATGATTCTATAAGGATTGTTAGGAATGGTCAATTTAAAGCGTGACTCCAACTTTCTTTCGGACTTCTTGCATTTTCTCCCATGCTTGCTCACGAGCGCGCTCTCCACCATCCTTGAGTATGCGCTTCACATCCCCATCACTAATTGCGTCACGTATTGCGCGCATAGGCGCAATACGTGCTTCGATATCCTCGATGAGTAGTTCTTTCAGATTCTTATACTTTCCTTTGTATTCTTCGTATGGTGCTTCAAGCTCCTTCTCAGTCTTAAAGAGTTTGTGAATCTCATATACATTTTTAGGCTTGTCTCCGCTTGAGTCCGTGACGATACCCATCACTGCTTTTGCAATCACTGCTTTAGTTCCAAAAAGTGGAATCGTATTTCCATAACTCTTACTCATCTTCTGTCCATCAGTACCAGGGACAATGCCAACGCCTTTGATTATCTTTTCTTGCGGCGCACCAAATGTCTCGCCATATGCGAGATTGAACTTAGTTGCTGCTTCTCGCGCATATTCAACATGCTGGCGTTGATCCTCCCCTACAGGTACCACCTCAGTATCATAGAGAAGAATGTCAGCTGCCATGAGCATAGGGTAATTAAATAGTCCCGCATTCGCTTCAAGTCCCTTTGCTACTTTGTCCTTGTACGAGTGTGCCTGCATGAGAAATGGAACGGTAACGAGACACTCAAACATCCATGCGAGCTCGGTGTGTTCCGGCACATCCGATTGTTTAAAAATAATTGCTTCCTCTGGATTTACTCCTACTGCAATATAGTCTTTCACTACATCAAAAATATTGGTACGGAGAAGTTCAGGATCACGAAGTGTGGTGAGTGCATGGAGGTCGGCTACCATGAGATGGCTGTCGTATTCTCGATAAATATCAACAAATGGCTTCAGCACGCCGAAGTAATTACCAATGTGTAGGGTGCCGGAGGACTGAAGACCAGTTAAGAGGCGTTTTTTACTCATAGGTAAGATAGTAGCAAAATAATGGTAATTTATGAAGGAATGTGATAAACGAAGGCCGACACGAATGTCGGCCTGGTGTTCAGTAATACGCGTCGTGGTTCCCTGTTCCCGTATGTCGGTTGCAGAGAAGTTCCGGACGCTCACGGAAAAGTTCCACAGTTTTTCGTATCTTAAGGATGTATATTTGGTTCTCTTGATTTTTGTTGTGAAGAACCAGGTCGCCGAACTTCCCCAGAATGTTGATGGGTCGTGCGGGTCCTCCATTGTACGAAGAGGCGATGTACTCTATCTGGAGCATTTGGTCCGAAAAGACCCTTTCCCTTAGCTTTTTCGGAATACGCGTAAGGTCGTGGTCGAACAGCAAAGCAGCAGCCTTGAGCGAATTGAACGAGTGAAATGCCCCTTCCACAAAATCGTGGATGAGTCTCGCTTTCGGATATTTCACCGGTAGCATGTTGTACGTCGGTCGAGTGAACTGCATGTCGCCAAGGGCAACAGCAGAACTTTTCGAGTATTTGTATGCTTGATCGCGCATAAATGCAACGCGAGCAAGCACTTCCCCGACAAGCACATGCAAAGGCTCATTTCTAAAGCGTTCATGGTCAATGTGCTCTACGATGAAAATAAGGAGCAGCAACTCTGAGATGGTTGCATCGCTCACGAGCACCGTCGGGTTTAGCAATGAACGTACGTCGAGTTCACGCAATTCCTTGAGTGCTGCGTGAATCCGATTGTCGAGGATTGCCTTACCGTAACAACGGACATCGTTTACATTGAGTCCTTCATTAACTCCCGTAAAAACCTCCTCTTGCAATGGTGTTGATGCTCGACCACGCTTGAGTGCGTATGCACGGTACCCAACCGGTTCAAGAATACTGAACTGAGTTGCGTATCCGTTCATTTGACCTCTCGAATCGCGCTTACATGCAATTGTGAAGCCTGGGGTCGTGGACTCGCAGGTTGCAGTGTTGAATCGAATGAACTCAAGTGGCTCACCCCGATGATGTACAGCAAGAATGCCATGGATCTGGCGTTCAATAGTGCACATCATTTTGCGTTTCTTTTGCTCACAGATCTTCACTTCTTCAGATCCGGCAATGAACGATGGGTCGGAAAGTACTTCTCGCGCAATATCGGCGAGGAGCACATCCAGTGGCATAGCGCGTGGCTCTACATGCAAAATGCACGCGAGACCAAATATGATCACTCCGCATACAATTTTCATAGAACACCTCCACAGTTGAAAATCAATTGAGGATACCTACTCTAACCCAATAATGGGTCATGAAGTATGAATGAGCAAGAACCAAAAGTGCAAATTGAAAAAACGGGGGCTGTCACCCCCGTTTGCGCCATGAACATTTTGTCGTTCGGTGGCAGTCGTTCGCACGCAATGAAAAGAATTGTCGTGCACAGCATTGCGATAAAAACTCTCATAGCACTTGTCATGGCCATCCTCCAGACAGTGAGTTTTTTGGATACTAGAATAAGTATGACATTCTCTGTCTCAAGGGTTTGGATCGAAGTGCATAACTTGTATTTGCATCTCGTTTCACCTACTATCCATAGTCATGAGTAAGAAACGCGAAGCCGTTATCTTAGGAAGGCTCCTCCAAAAGATCGCTCCCAAAATTGGAGCGAAGGTTATACTCGAACCCGAATGGGAAATGGCGGGACGTATCGAGTTTAAGTCCGGAAAGAAATCATATTTTCGCTACAACACCGTCGATCTGAATCCAATAGGATCCTCAGACATTGCGAAGGATAAGGATTACGCGAACTTTTTCATACATACGCTCGGATATCCAATTATCCCAGGGAGCAAAACATTTTTCTCTGATGCGTGGGCTGACGCGATCAGGGCAAAGAAGCGAAAGACTGATGACGCGTACGCGTATGCAGCGAAGCTCGGCTTCCCTGTAGTGGTAAAGCCGAACAGTGGAAGTCGTGGCACAGGTGTGGCATTTGTGAAAACTAAGGCAGAATTCTATAAAGCAATGCGATTTATATTTTCGCGCGATAGAGTGGGTCTTATACAAAAACCAGTTATTGGAAAAGATTATCGCATTGTAGTTTTGGACAATGAAATCATTTCTGCGTATGAGCGTGTGCCCCTCAGTGTTATTGGCGATGGAAGAACTACAGTCCTGGGGCTTTTAAAGCGAAAGCAGAGGCAGTTTGAAAATGAACATCGAGATACACAGATTAAGTTCGACGATCCACGTATACAGATCAAGCTTTCAAGACAGGCGCTCACTCTCGATTCCGTTTTAAAAAAGAGTCAGCATATTTTCGTGCTCGACAATGCCAATCTCTCTACGGGGGGTGATTCAGTTGATGTGACTGAATTTGTACACGCATCCTTTAAAAGAATTGCGGTGGCGTTAACAAAGGACATGGGACTTAGATTTTGTGGCGTTGACCTCATTATCGATGGGGACATCAGTGAAGCAGCAGAAACGTATTGGGTTTTGGAGATTAATGCTGCGCCGGGTCTTGATCACTATGCTAAATCTGGAAAGAAACAGGAAGCCATTGTTGAGGCACTCTATCTTAAGGTGCTACAAAGTTTAGATACATGAATCCAGATTCCGCTACAGAATCGTTACAGGCAATTCTTAAAAAGTGTGATGTGTTGATTGGGTACGCTCCCCTCCCGGATGAGCCTGATTTCTTTAAGGCTCCAGTACTTTCACATTTTCATGCGTCGCTTTACAGAATTCCGGCGGACAAGACTAACGATCCGTTTGAGTATGCGGAGGAATTGGTGCAGCGGTTTGCTAACTCCCATCCATGCCTCGTTATTCCAGGTCAGAAGTTTGATGCACAAGGTTCACGGCACGGACGAGGAGGTGGTTGGTACGATCGGCTACTCTGCAAGCTTTCCCGTGAGTGGGTACGTATCGGTGTATGTTTTGCACAGCAATATAGTGTCTCCCGTCTTCCGCGCGAACAATGGGACGAGAGTATGGATTATCTCCTCCTCTACACAGAAGAAAAAGACGAATGGGAGATTAAAAGTGCAGAACCTATTTAGCAGATTTAGCACCTGGAACGAGGGGTAGTTCGATATGGAATCGTGACCCTTTCCCTTCCCCATCGGATTCTGCCCACACGCGGCCTTTCATATCGGTAATCATTTTCTTTGCAACAAAGAGTCCGAGACCGGTCCCGGTTACGTTTACATTATTTGCATTCTTTGCGCGCACAAATTTCTCAAACACTTCCTCCTGCGTTTCTTTACTCATGCCGACGCCAGTATCTTCAATAGTGATAAACATTTTTTTCTTCTTTACATCATCGTGTGCTCGTACGGTTATGGTTCCCTTCTGTGTATACTTCATTGAATTATCAAGAAGATTCATGATGATCTGTCGTGTCTTTCCTACGTCAGCGTTTACCGAGCAACTTCCCTTACAATCTGAGCGGAAGAGCATTATGAGACCTTTCTTTATTGCTACCGTACGCATTTCATCCACAATTCGTTCCGCCATATCTTTCAAGTTAAAATCCCCAATTTCGTACTTCATATTGCCTGCTTCGATGCGTGAGACATTGAGATAGTCTTCAACAGAAAGCGCCATGTACTTCGCAGAGTCGCCAATCTTTTCAACAACCTCAGTTGCTTTCTTGGGAAGTTTGCCATATGAACCTTCAGACAGCATCGAGGCGTAACCGCGAATTGAGGTTAAGGGACTTCGAAGTTGATGCGAAGCGATAGACACGAATTCAGATTTCATTTTATCAAGCTCTTTAAGGCGGGTATTGACGCCTTGAAGATTCTCCGCAAGTTTTGCAATTTGTTCGCGTTGCAAAACCTCTCTATTGACACTTCGTACAAGAAAGTAACCACCAATGCAGGAAAGTAAGAAAGTAACACCTACAAGCATACGAGTAGTTGTTGATTCTACAAAGAAAAATTCGGAACCGATGAGTAGGATAAGAGAAGCAACAAGTGCCTGTGCTGCAACCAATTTAATATTGAAAGCTTTGAATCTCACTATCAAATATGACAAAGTTCCAATAAAGGCCAGCATTCCCAACGGACCAATAAGGTTGATTTCGTAAATCCCAGTTTCTTCTGCGTAATAGAATGATGCAAAGAATATGCCTACGAACACAAAACTGCCCAATAGAAGATAAAATGATGAAAGAGTCCGCGAATCGCGATCATTGCCGTACTGTTTCAATACAAGTAGTGACCAACTCAAAAAGACTAAAACAGCAAGAAATTGAAGTCCATAAAAATAGTCCCACAACATACCGGTCTGACCTGTACATGTATCGAGTTCAACTCCAGAAAGATTCAGTTCACTCGGAAGAAGTAATATTATAGGTAGGCCCAATAACAAACCTACAGATTTTCCCCAAAATGGAATGTCTTTCCCTTTCACGAATAAATAGACGAAGTAAAATGTGGAAATTAAGATCAAAAAATGCAAGAGAAGTGATATTGAAAATGTGAAGTACACAAGTCCTGCTGGCATAACGATCCACTGCACCACCTCGTTAAATATAAAAATTGCAAAAATTGTAGTTAGAAAGAAAAGAACTTTACTGAGTGATGAAAACCCATTTTTAATTAGAACAAATATTCCTATCACTAACGAAATTATAATTATTGAAAAATAGGAATAGTAAAGCAGATCAGGAGCAAAGCTTAAATTCATAAAGCCCAAAAAAGTGGCTTCTCCATCAATACATTGAACTAATTCAGGTAAGATCATACTTTGTTGCAAAGTGCTATTTGGCTCACGTAACTAGTACCATTTAACTTATTGATCTTCAGTTACTTCCTCCGCGATGTAGTCCTCCGAGTATGACTGCTCATAACTCTGCGTAATAAAGCTTTTATAAAATAGCGCAGAGACTGAGATGATTGTTAACATCACAGAAAAAAGAAGTAATATCTTTGATCTTCTGTCCATGTTGGAATTGTAGCATGCAGTCGCTGCAGCCATTTGATAATCTGTGCAAATTCTACAGCCATCCCCATTCTTGAAGTCGTGGCAGGTCATGATTCTCTACTCGGACACCAATGTCTTTTCTGTAATGCATTTTTGGAATATGTATATGGCGAACGCGATTGTATGCAATGTCACGCGCCTCAGAAATCGTCTTACCAAAAGCAGTCACGTACAAGACTGCTCCATGTTTACCTGTCCAATAATAGGAATCGCCAATCTTTGAACCTTCCTCAAAATGAATATGCTCGAAGTCCTCAATGGAAAGTTTCTCTGTATTCAAATTTATTTGAATATGAGAAATAGAATTTCTAGAATTTTCAGGTTGATACGGGAACGGAGGAACTACAATAGACACAACAACCCCGAATCCTTTTTTGCACCCAAGTGGATATTGCTTACCAGTTGCAAGTGCATCGAGAAAATCCGCCCAAGGAGACTGATGAAGTATGACTTGGAGCTCAGTAGAGGGATTTCCGAAACGTGGAGTTGCTTCCAACGGAACAGCTCTGTCTTTTGTTACCATGCAATTTATATCAATGTCACCTCGAAAGTCAATTTTCTGGAGATGTGGTTTAAGTTTATCTAATACTTCCGTAAAAAGACGACACTCCTCTACTGTGTACCACAAGACCGTCCCCATTTCAGGCGTAAGAGGTCCCGTATCTCCATCGTGAAGCATCTTATGTTCATGATTAATTTCAATTGGCCCAACCCAATCATTCCCATTAAAATATCTTGCAATACCCACCTCAATACCATTAGCAAACTGTTGAATATGTATGAGCTTTGCTTCCCTTTTCTTGTAGTTTTCGAGTACCCTGAGTACATCCGAGCCATCCTCCCTCTTTCCAATGAAATTGAGACAGCTTTGATGGGTATCCTGTTTTACAACCCATTTTCCCCCATTCTTCTTTACAAACGCAATTGCTTCATCCGCATGACTAAAATTGTATGAAGGAAGAATTTCCATACCTGATTGCTGAGCAATTTCCTGAAAATACAGTCGTTCTGTTTCGAGCGAATCTCCACCTTCACTGCCACCCACTACTTTATATCCATCACGTCTAAGTAGATCTTGATCTTTCCCAAAACCTACATCATCAAAAATAATAATTCCGTTTCCTTCCTTTACCCAATCCAATTCCCCTTTCCAGTCTTCTGTTTTTGGAACAATCCCATCGAGACACTTTTTCCATTCTTGTTCATGAATATATAGCTTTACATCATTCTTCTCTGCAACAAGCTTTTGACACAGGGCAGACCCGATAAGTACTCCAGAGACGAATAAGATTCTCATAATAGTAGATTGCCCTGGTTAAGAAGCTAGCACAATACCTATTACAGTAACTGCAATAATTAATAATTCCAAACAAATCTTAGTTACACTTGTCCTCGTTATAGGCAAGGCCTCAGCTGTTAGCGTAAAGCCCAATACAACAACGTGTTTCATCCCCCTTTGTTCAATCTGTTTTCTATACCACCCTAAAAGTAAATCGAGGATATAAACTAAGAACACATTCGCTCCAATTACCACACCAATATACGCTGGGTTTAAACCAGTAAGACCAAAATATTCAAAATAAAAGATTAACATTCCAATAATTTCAACAATAATTATTGGGAACAAAAAACGACGAATTCTTTTCTTCCATGCAAGCAAGAACTCTACACGTTCCTTTTTATTAGTAAGCAAGGATCTTCCCCCTGCGGCAAAACCAATCCAATAGAATGGAAGCAATGCGTACACCCCGATAGTTTCTGTTGCAAGTCCTTTTGATTCAGTAAATATGAAATGTAAAAGCAAACTGTAGATTGTAGAAAGACCCACAAACATACACATATGCTTGTAATAAAGAACACCACTGCCTTGCTCCTCTCGGTTTAACAGATATTCAAATAGAATAAGTCCCAGTGTCGCCAGTAGTACTCCAAAAACCCAATAAAGACCTAATTCACCCAAGGTACTAAACTCTTCGAAAAAGTAACCAAGGACTGAATATGCGATGATTGCTGCAATTGGTGTTACACCCATCCAGGCTGCCACTAAGGTTGAATTCGCTTCTTCTGCATAACATGCGAAATAGTGATACAGCATTTGAATAACCAATATTCCGCCTGCCATCATTGCGATGCCTTCCCACCAAAATAATTCTAAAATTGAAGCAAAGAGTATGGAAAATGATTCTATCTTCCCTGTGAAAATTCCGTAGAATATAACAAGTAAACTGAGGGTAAGCCCTAAAATAGTTCCAAATACGGAGCTTACAATCCATGCGTGGCGGTGCTTACCTTCGTAGTAATCGGTAACTATAAAACGATCAGATACAACCATAATGGCTGTACAGATAGAACTCAACATAGTGGCAATAAGTGCGGTGGTCATTCTGACTATATATTACATAAAAAACAGGACGACAAGTGGTGCAAGGAGCCACCAGAAGAATCGCTCTTCTGGGGCAAAGAGTGCTTGTATCGGCGAGCCGGGAGTGAACACATCAGTAACTGGAAGTGCATGATAGCTAAACGCCATAACGAGTGCAGTGGCGAGAAGTGCAAGTACAATCTTTTTTCCAAATTGAGCAAAGGGCGTTTCTCTGTATTCAACCGGAATAATTCGTCGAAGAAGAATCGTGCCAAGGACAGTGAACGCAGCAAAGAACAAGATCATGATGAGGGCGTTTCCTTTTTCGCTACTTGCTTTTAGGAGTGCGTCAAAATACGGAAACTTTAAAGTAATGACAAGAGCAATATAGAGCGCTAGTATCGCATTAATAATTGATTGTGTTCCGCGCGCCATACCGAAAAGAAGCATGACACCAAAAACCGCTATCAAAAATAACGACTCACTGAGCATTCCAAGTAGGAAGCTAACATCCATAGTCTTGATTATACTCTGTTAAAGATTACAAAAATGAACTAATACACTAATTAGGATTCCTTCAAAGTAAAATTTCTAATTCACTTCGCTAATATGAATTTACTCCCCGACCTCGCGGCCAGGACATTAGGTATAGTCCTGGCATCGCTCTGGTTTTTGTAGCAAAAGAAAAAGTCTCCCTGCGGAGACTTTTTCTTTTGCTACAAACCTTCTTTTTGGAGATCTTCTACCAATTTTCTTGCAGTTCGGGATAACTTCTTAGGAATGTCGACGTGGATTTTTACCAAGAAATCACCACGCCCTCCATCTGAAGGCACTCCACGTTCACGAATACGAAGCATTTCTCCGTGCTTTACTCCTTCTGGAATTTTAATTTTTACGATGCCATCGAGTGTCTCAACTCCGTATGTATTCCCAAGTAATGCGTCAGTGAGCTTAACTGGAAGATTGCTGAGGAGATTTTTTCCGTCTCGAACAATTGTTTGGTGTGGAGCAACATGGACTTTAATATACAAATCTCCCGGCACTCCTCCCTGTACTGCTTCGCCTCGTCCTGTCATACGAATCATCTCACCGTGCTCAATTCCTGCAGGAATATTGATATCAATCTGATCCTCTACTTTACGAATACCCTTACCATGACAATCAGGACATTTTACCTTTGGCATCTTGCCGAGGGCTCCACACGCTGCGCACTCACGCACTGTAGTAAAGTTCCCCAAGATACTTTGGCGAGTTTCTCGAACTTTTCCATTACCATTACATACACTGCAGGTCGTCATTTCAGTTCCCTTTTCCGCGCCAGTCCCTGTGCATGTAGAACAGGTATTGTTTTTCATGAGCTTAAGCGAGCGCTTACTACCGAAAACAGATTCTTTGAATGCAAGTTCGATATCAACGGAAATATCATTGCCGCGTGATTGGCGCTTTCCACTTCGTGCACCTCCTCCGAAAATATCTCCAAAGTTTTCAAAGATGTCATTGAGGTCAAATTCAACATTTTGAGCATTGAATCCACCCTGAAAACCACCCCAACCAAATGGCCCCTGGTTTGGGCTTCCTCCACCGCTGTATGAACGGCCATATGCGTCGTATTCCGCGCGTTTCTTGTCGTCACTTAAAATCGAATACGCCTCACTGATTTCCTTGAATTTAACCTCATCACCAGTCTTTTTGTCTGGGTGATACTTAGTTGCAAGCTTACGAAAAGCCCGCTTTACCTCGTCTTTTGAGGCTGTTTTTGTAATCCCTAGAATAGTGTAGTAATCCTTCATACATGCTCGAAATAAGCCGTTAAAATGACCTATTTATGAGAGGTGGCTATCGCCAAATCTCGTAGTGAGGGTAATATAGCACATCCCTGAAAACCCGCACTTATTTGACAAAGCTATTTATCTGTTTTTGAATCTTCTTCAGAAATATCAGCGTCAGTAACGTTTTCATCAGTTTTTTTCTCTGTGGCGTTCGCCTGCCCACTGGTATCACTCTGTCCTTGCATCGCGCCTCCAATTTTTTGCATTTCAGTACTCAGTGTTTGTGTTGCAGCTTTAATTGCTTCCACGTCGTCCTTGTCCTTTACTTCCTTGAGGGATGTTACTGCTCCTTCAACACTCGTTACCAGATCCGCCGGTACCTTGTCCTTATGGTCTGTGAGTGATTTCAGAGCTGTGTAGATCATCTGATCAGCAAGATTGCGAGATTCAATAAGTTGCTTCTTTTTTTCGTCCTCACCAGCATGTTCTTCTGCATCCTTTTTCATGCGTTCGATATCTTCCTCGGTAAGTCCGGAAGTTGCCTCGATGCGGATCGTCTGTTCTTTGTTGGTTGCTTTGTCCTTCGCGGTTACTTTGAGTACACCGTTACTGTCGACATCGAAGATCACTTCAATTTGTGGCATGCCACGGGGCGCTGGTGGAATTCCATCCAGGATAAATCGGCCAAGTGATTTGTTGTCAGCTGCCATAGGGCGTTCACCTTGCGTGATGTGAATTTCAACTGATGTCTGTGTGTCCGCAGCGGTTGAGAAAACTTGTTCACGTTTCGTAGGAATGTGTGTATTTTTTTCAATGAGTTTTGTTGCTACTCCTCCCATAGTTTCGATACCGAGTGAAAGCGGGATCACATCTACAAGCGTAATATCGTGCACGTCTCCCTGGAAAATTCCTGCCTGAATCGCTGCGCCGAGCGCAACTACCTCGTCTGGGTTTACCGATTTGTTTGGTTCTTTTCCAAAAAGTTCACGTACTGCTTGTACGATAGCAGGCATACGTGTCTGCCCTCCTACAAGAATAATCTCATCGATGTCCTCCTTCTTAAATGGAGATGCTTCGAGCGCTCGCTTCGTAATTTCAATTGATCGGTCTACAAACTCATGTGCAAGTTCTTCAAGTTTTGCCCTAGTAAGCTTAAGTAAAAGGTGTTTAGGTCCATTGGCGTCTGAGGTAATAAACGGAATGTTAATCTCCGCTTCGCCTGTTGTGGAGAGTTCGTGCTTAGCCTTCTCTGCAGCCTCGTCAAGTCGCTGAAGCGCAAGCGGATCATTCCCAAGGTCGATGCCTTCGAGGCTTTTAAATTCCTGAATGAAGTGTCGTACGATCTTCTGATCAATATCCCGTCCTCCCATGTGTGCATCCCCATCTGTTGACTGCACCTCAACAACATCATCTCCTACATCGAGTACGGTGATGTCAAATGTTCCTCCCCCGAAGTCGTATACCACAATCTTTTCGTCTTTCTTTTTATTGAATCCATAGGCAAGAGCTGCTGCTGTAGGTTCATTAATGATGCGCAGTACATTTAGTCCTGCGATCTTCCCTGCATCCTGTGTTGCTTTTCGTTGTGCATCATTAAAATAGGCAGGCACGGTAATAACAGCTTCAGTGATTTTCTCACCGAGCTTCGCCTCAGCGTCGGCCTTAAGCTTCGAAAGGATCATTGCGGACACTTCCTCAGGACGGTAGTCCTTTTCTCCCATGTGGACCAAGACACCTTTGTCAGGACCTTCCTTTACTTCATATGGAACGATTGCTTTGTCGCTCTGGACAGCTGGCTCATCAAAATTGTGTCCCATGAATCGCTTGATTCCGTAAATCGTATTTTTTGGATTTGTTACTGCTTGTCGCTTAGCAATTTGGCCCACGAGACGCTCCTTTGTCTTAGAGATAGCCACAATTGAAGGAGTAGTACGATTACCCTCACTATTTTCAATGATGGTCGGTTCACCGCCTTCAATAATTGCCACTGCAGAGTTTGTTGTTCCCAAATCTATTCCAAGTATTTTTGACATATTGTGTAAGGTTATGAATGATTAATTTTCTTGTGCTACTCCAACGCCAACTTTTGCAGGTCGAATCACTACGTCATTCCGTTTATACCCTTTCTGGAGAACCGAGATTATGGTGTCCTGCTTTTCAGGGTCATCTACCGGAATATTAGCTAATGCTTCATGTTCGTGGGGGTTAAATTGCTTTCCGAGTGTTTCAATTTCGGTAACGTCGTAACGTTTAAGGAGACTCATGAGAATACTCTGAATCCCGAGAATGCCCTCTCGCCACTTCGGATCAAGTGATGTGGTGTCGAGGAGCGCATGCTCAAACCCATCAACGAGCGGCAAAATATTTCCAAGAAATGCATCGACTTGTCGTTCGCCAGTACGAAGTGATTGTTCTTCAATACGTCGCTTACTGTTTAAGAAATCTGCTTTAGTACGCTGCAGGTTTTCGAGCAGATCAGCCTTCTCGGTCTCAAGTGTTCTTACTTTCTCACGAAAGCTTTTAAGCTTGTCCTGAAGTCGTTCTTCAGTTTCTATTTCTTCAGCTTCTTCGCTCTCTACGTAATCGGCGTCGTCTTCTCTCTGCACTTCTTCATCAAAATTATCTTTTCTGTCTTCCATAGATTCGGTATTATACAGATGGTTTCTCTGTGTGTCAAAAACGGCTTGATTTAGACCTGGGGTGAATTTTAGTAACCGGCCACCGGTCTTAAGACCGGTGGCCGGTTACTATCTCGTACGTCCAAGTTGCTAAGTAAATTTTTAATACTTAAAAATTAACTAAGCACTTGCGACCCCACCTCGCGGTTTCTTTGTTTCAAAACTAAGAAACATCGCTGCGGTCGTCAGATTATCGTTTTGGCGTCAGGTCACTAATTCACTCCGCTCATAAGTGCCTCCTGCCCGGCCTCGCATCGTATCGTCCTATGAAGGACGATACGATGCTCCGGCTGAGTAAGCGAAGAAAAAGCCCCTCAATGGGGCTTTTTCTTTTAACGCTTACTCCACTGTGGGGCTCGTCGCGCCTTTTTGAGGCCAAATTTCTTTCGCTCAACTGCACGTGGATCTCGCTTAAGGAATCCACCACGTTTAAGTGGAATACGGCGATCTGCTTTTTCCTTTACGAGTGCGCGTGCAATACCGAGACGGATTGCTTCAGCTTGTGAAGAAAGTCCTCCTCCTTGTACTTTTGCAGAAATTTCGTAGGTCTCGATTCCAGCATCCTTTGTTTCAAGTACTGAAAGTACATTCTTCTGAAGCGCGAGTGCGCTAAAGTATTCAGCGATAGGACGCTCGTTCACGATAATTCGCTGCTCCTTTGAGGGAGTTATACGAACTCGCGCAGAAGCTGTTTTTCGTCGTCCAATGCCTTCAATATACTGTTTGGTTGCCATACGAATGTTTAATCAATAACTACGAGATTTTTCATGCGACCTTTGTGAAGTCTATTCTTTGGGATCATGTTGCTTACTACGCGACGGACTACTTCACCGTATCCACGTCGTGTTGCCAGGTGAATCAAGGTCTCTACCTTTCGTCCTCCAGGGTAACCTGAGTAGTTCTGAAATTCCATTTTTCCTTTCTTTTCAGAAATATCGAGCTTGCTTGCATTCTGTACTTTCACAGTCACTGGAGCAATTGCATTCTTGGTAAAAGAAGTTGAGTTTTTACCGAGAAGCACAGACGCAACCTCCGTTGCTACACGGCCGAGTCGCTTTCCTGCTGCATCAATGATGTATTCTTGATTTTCCATATAATTATACAAATTCAATCACCGCTTCTCTTCGTCCTGCATGCGTGTCACCCATACGGGTAATACGAGTATAGCCCCCTACCCGATCCTTAAAGCTAGTAGCGATTTCACCAAAAAGCTTTTCGATAACTTTTGATTGTGGTTCACCGAGCTTTGTTGCGGCACGTCGTTTTGCAACGATCGTCCCCTCCTTTCCATACGTTACGAGACGTTCGATGTAAGGTCGAAGTTCCTTTGCCTTAGCTTCGGTGGTAAGGATTTTCTTATGTTCAATGAGAGAAATAGCAAGACCACGCAAAAGTGCTGTGCGCCCTTTACGATCTCGATTTAATCTTCGGTTTGCGTTGTGGTGTTGCATACGTATTAATCCTTAAGTCCCGTGTTCATTTTTGTGAGCATTTCTTCGATCTCATCAAGTCCTTTTGGTCCAATGCCGTCGAGAGCGAGGATATCATCTTTTCGCTTTCTCACAAGTCCTCCAACCGTTCTGATGTTCGCGTTCTCGAGTGCCCCTAGTGTTCTTGATGAGAGATCAAGTGTTTCAATACGAGTCTTGAGAACGTCAGAATCTACTTCAACTTCCTCAGATTTCGGTGCCAGAGTAGTGTCTACGGCAGCTTCACGAACCTGTGGTTCTGAGTCTTGGAAACCAATCACCGACTTGAGTTGATGAATCATAATCTCAATAGAATTCTCGAGTGCCTCACGCGGCGTGAGTGTTCCATCAGTCTCAATGAAGACGCGAAGACGATTATAGTCAGTTCTGTCTCCTACACGCATGTTTTCAACCTCGTAATTCACGCGGCGAATCGGCGTAAACACTGCATCGAGCGCGATGGTTCCAATGTCAACCTTTTCTTTCTGGTGCACTTCTCGTGGCACATACCCAAGACCGTGTTCAACCGTAATATCCATTTCCAGCTTCGTTCCTTTAGCAGTAATCTCTGCAATATGTTGGTTAGGATTAAGAATTTCAATTTGTGAAGGTGCATTCATTGAACCGGCAGTCACAACACCAACTTCGTTTGCCTTAAGTGTTACGGTAAGTTTTTCGTCTCCATGCATAAGAAGTCGAACCTTCTTAAGGTTGAGGAGAATGGTTATAACATCTTCCTTTACACCACTCATTGCTGAAAATTCATGTTCAACCCCCGTGATCTTTACATGCGTAATTGCAGCTCCTGGAAGTGAGGAAAGAATGATTCGACGCAGTGAATTTCCGAGCGTGTGGCCATACCCTGGGTATAGTCCATCAATTTCATAGACACCCTGGAACTCCTCCTCAGAGATGACGCGTGGTTTTGACGGCAATGCAACACTTTTTTCTAGCATACGTATAGATTTAGTTATTAATAATTATCGACTGTAAAATTCGAGGACTTGCTGAGGGTCGAAAAGAGTCTCGGTAGGCTCGTAAATAGGATCAGACTTCTTCTCACCAGACAGGTTCTTTACATCGAAAGTAAGCCAATTTGGAACTCCAGCCTGCTGATGCTCTTCAGCAAGACTAGTAAAAAGAATTGACTGCTTACTTTCAGTGCGTACTGAAACAACATCCCCTATCGTTGTGCGGTATGAAGGGATATCAAGCTTTCTGCCATTAACCATAATGTGTCCGTGTGAGACCATCTGGCGCGCGAGAAGACGTGTCTTTGCAAGTCCTAGTCGATAGACCACATTATCAAGACGTGATTCAAGTCGGCTCATAAGCATTGCGATCGGCTGATGAGTTTTGCTCATAGCTTCATCAATATAACGACGAAGTTGCTTTTCAGTAATGCAGTACGTAAAACGCATCTTTTGCTTCTCAATGAGCTGCTTTTTAAAATCGGAAGCCATACCCATGCGCTTCGTCTTATTCTTTGCGCTACGCGCTTCAGAAAGAGCAAACTTCTGCGTCTGCGTTTTTTCAAACACAGCAGCTCCGAGTCGCTTAGCAATTTTGTATTTAGGCCCGATAATCATAATAAAAACGTAAAACTAATTAAATGCGGCGTTCCTTAGGTGGTCGTGGACCGTTGTGCGGAACTGGGGTCTGGTCAGAAATTGAGGTAATTGAAATCCCCTTTGATGAAAACCCTCGAAGTGCTGATTCTCGCCCTGCTCCAACGCCTTTGATCACCACATTTGCATCCTTCATGCCCATCTGTTGAGCTTTTTCACCGATTATTTCACCAACTTTGGCTGCTGCAAATGGAGTACTTTTCCGTGATCCTTTGAAGCCAAGCGCTCCACTTGAGGCTCCTATAAGCGTATTTCCCTTGTTATCACAGAGTGTGAGGATCGTGTTGTTGAATGTTGCAAGAACGTTAAGCGTGCCAACTGCAATTTTTTTCTTAGGAATACGTGAAAGCGCTCGTGAAGAACCACTTACATCCGATCCACCCCCTTTTTTAATTATTCGTTTCTTACCCATAGGAAAAATAATGTGTGATAAAGCAGCTTAAAAGTTTATGTTTTCTCAAGCTTTCGGCGTCCTGAACTCATGGTCTTCTTAACTCCCTTCAATGTACGAGCGTTCGTCTTTGTTCGTTGACCCCGCGCAGGAAGACGTTTTGCGTGTCGACTACCTCTATACGCCTGAATATCTTTGAGGCGTTTAATATTTCCACTTATCTCTCGCTTTAGCTCACCTTCAATGGTGTAGGCTTCAACCTTCTCACGAATAGCATTTTCCTCTTCAGTAGTGAGTTCAGTGGGCTTCTTTTGAAGCGGGATGCTTAGCTCACCTAAAATAGTTCGAGAGCGTGATACACCAATACCGTGCACTGCCGTGAGCGCATACTCAAGGTGCTTTGTATCTGGAATTGTAATACCTGAAATTCTCATGTTAACCTTGGCGTTGCTTATTGCGAGGCTTCTTCTTATTAATCACATAAATCACCCCCCTGCGGCGCACGATCTTATCATCCGGACTGATTTTTTTAACTGATGATCTAACTTTCATATTACAAACGTTTAGTTATTCGTGCTTTTCCTCCATATGGCTCGGGTACCAAGGCAACTCGGTCGCCCACAAGCACCCTGATTTTGAATTTGCGCATTTTGCCAGCGAGGTACGCAATAATCGGTTTTTCTTCCCCGTCTATCAATACACGAAAAAGCGCATTTGCAAGCGCCTCTTCGACTGTTCCATAGACGAAGCCCTCTTTACTGTCTGATTTTTCTTGCATCAAACGACCGTGAGTTTAACAAAGTAATAACCATGCGTCAAGTCGCTCATCCCCACTCCATCTTTTATTCCCATACAACTGCGTGTAAAAGTCACTTTAGAAAGATTACTTTACTCCCCCTCTGCTACAACGGTGGTAATTTCAATCTTTTTGGTGTCTTCTGGAAATTCCTGCTTCCAAAAAGGCTTTATTTTAGCTTCAAATTTAGTAATTGATGGGTAGCTCGTGATCACCGATGGAAGTGCCGTCTTTGATTTTCCAGCAATATCGGTCTTTAGCTTCTCTGCATCGAAGGTCCAGAGAATACGCGTGTTGCCTTTAAGCATGAACTCAAGACTTTCCGCTTTTGATATGTCACTAAGTGAAGTCGTTGGAGAGGTGTAGCTAAATATTAATGTGTGTGGATCTGGAAGTGATACAGGGCTTTCTTCAAAACCCTTGATAGTATTTTTTGCGAGATATGTTGCAAACTCCCCTTCGGCAAAGATTGGAACCTGAAGTTTTGCCTTTTCCTTTATTGTCGCCATACCATCCTTATACTCTGTGCTGGGGAGATACTCATAGGTAAAGGTTACTGCGTCATCAAAAATTATGAATCCAGCGGGACGTTCAGTCTTTATTCGTGCAAGAAGTGCATCGCGGAGCTCGAGTTGAAGCGACTGATCGGCAGTCTTAAATTCTGTTTCGTCTGTTACAAATTTCTTACCCTCAAATCCTCCCGTGAAATCATTAGTTGATTCTGCATAGACCTTTTCAAATTGCTCACTACCTGAAAGTCCAGGAACCGTAAACCGTGTTGGCTTAATGTTGTATTGCTCACCTGTTCCGTCAGCAAAAACATCTGCAGTAATAACTCCTGGAATTAAAATTCCCTCTCTGTTCTTTGTAGTCCCAGGTACTTCAACAGATTCATTGATTCTGAAAATAAGCCCTTCAGGAGTGGCAAAACGCGTATTTTTTATGAGGCGTTGAGGGGTGACGCTATATGCGTTGTATATAAGTATCTTTCCAGTAGCCCGCTCTTTGACTTCTGTTTCTCCAGTAGCAGTCACCTGTCGCTCCCCACTCGCTTCAAGTGTAAGCAGTTCATAGCTTAAATCCCCCACTTGAGGATTCGTGAGCGCAGTAAAGTTAGCTTGTACGGTTACATCCTTAAACTTAGGATTCACGACCACTTCAGCTCCTCCCATGAGCGTGTTTACAAAGAAACCAGCGCCCAGAATCGCAAGAACAATAATACACGAAACAATCATTCGCTTACGCCGCTCTGCCTTTCCGTCGAGTATATCAATAGTGGAAAGTTCAGGGTCAGTGTATTCCTCAACTTTCTCAGGCTTTCTCGCAATATCCTGTCGCTGGGGAGTAATTGTATCTCGCTGCGGTGGTGCCTTGCGTGTACCAGCAGGACGAATATCACCAAGATTCCATTTTTGTGCCATGTATTAAGTATATACCTACTTCATGAAAGATGCTTCTCACCACAGGTATGTAATTTGTGGAAAAAGCGAGCCTGAAGTGAAAGAAATAAGTCTCCCTCCTCACTTTCAACCATATGTGGAAGCAGTGTCGGAGTAAGTTCAAGAAGTTTGAAGGTTTGTCCGGGAAGTGTACTTAAACATGAGATGACACGTGATTTTATGAAGTCGAGCATGCCAGGTTCTACGAGGAGGATAACCGTTTTCGGAATTGAGCGCTTTGAACTAATGAGTGCGCAAAGTTCATTGAATTTCTGGTCAAAAAGGGAGGCTTGCGCCTCAATGAGTGACTGGCTTTCATCGTGAAGTCTATTTTCTGCGAATGAACGAAGCATAGAAACAATATGTTCAGGCGTTTCTTTAGTCTTTTCGATAATTTCTCGAATGAGTGTGTTGTATCCATACAGGACTGAATGTGTCTCTTCAAGGAGTCCCCTTTCAATGAGAGCAAGTTCAGTTGCTTCACCCGTAACATGGACGAGTGTCATATCCTCAGTCTCAGGAAAGAGATCACGAAAAACACAATAGGATGTAAACATCGACGTGTGGGTTTCGATCGGAGTGTCCGCAAATATCTTATCTCGCACCTCAGTCACCGCATCAAGAATGTCCTTAAGTACAAAACCAGTTACTTCTGAGAGGGAGATATGCTGTCCTGATAGTTCTAGAGGATGCGCCACGATGTACCCGTTTATGCGCACGTTCACTGTGGCACGCTCGATAACTTCATATTCACTTTTAAAAACAGCAGGATCATGAAGCTCACCTGTGTCGATATTGATGGCGCTTGTTGAAAGATCGGAAAGCAGTTCCTCCGTCACTTTAAATTCCTTTTCATTCTCAAACAGAACTTCACGAGAAAGTGTGTGTGCCCATGGAGAAGAAGAAACAAGGAAGAGTTTCTCAATGCGTGCTTTTGGATCAGCCAGAGCAAGTGCCTGAAGCCCATCGCGCGATAAAATAAGGCTTGCAGAAAAAAGAGTTTCTCGCATTTGGCGCATCCTGTCTTCCGGCGAGATCACACTTGCACCTATGCGCATATGGAGTCTGTGAGTAAAGATAAGTTTTGACTCATCCTTTTCCTTCATCAGTGCAAGAATTGCCACTCCGACGTTTCCCGAGTTTATATCAATAAGAATCCCATACTCTGGTTTTTCTTTAGACCTGCCAAACATGCATACAGTATACCCTCAATGCATACAGGTTTCTTGAATAATCTACAGGCAGCTTACTCGATTACTGCTTTGATGCGACGAACGCCCTGAGATGATGCTTCTTCTTTTATAATTTTGAACACACCGGTAATTGTTCCTGTGTTTTCTACGTGAGGCCCGCCACATAGTTCTCTTGAGTACACATTCCCCATTGTATCTTTGATCGTATACACGTGTACGGTATCTGGATATCGGTCCCAAAAACTTCCTTCAATAGTTGTGTCAGTCTCAGCCACACTCTTCTCGAGCGTTTCTGTGGTTACGTAAGCTCCAGCTTTGATTGCATCATTAACGTACTGCTCAACACTTCTCAAAACTGTAGCGTCAACTTTTCCGTTGTAGGTGAAGTCAAAACGAAGTCTTTCATTGGTTATATTCGAGCCAGCTTGATGCACTCCTGTCCCCAGTTCTTTACGAAGGCCCGCAAGAAGGAGATGGGTTGCGGTGTGGTAACTCACCACTTTTTCTGAATGATCTGCCAGACCGCCTTTAAATTTTTGCTCAGCTCCTTTTCGTGAAAGTTCACGGTGCGCTTCCATGAGTTTCTTAAACCCACCGCGATCCACCGTCAGTCCCTTTTCCTTTGCAATTTCTTCAGTAAGTTCAATAGGAAATCCGTACGTTGTAAAAAGCTCAAACGCGTTCTCCGCACTAATTTGCTTCTTTCCCGTCACCTCAGAGCGCTGCTTTGTATATAGTTGCTTTCCTTTGACAGTAATTGGAACGTTAAACTCATTAGAACGCTCTGTCTGTGTAGGGAGATCGATGCGAAGAGAGATCTTATTGAATTGCTTGAGCCCCTGCTCAAGTGTCTTTCTAAACTGTGTTTCTTCCTCGGCGATAACTTCCTTGATCTTAGTCCTTGCGGTTTCGAGTTCTGGATATGCATCTTTAAAGAGCTCGATTACTGATTCACTAATATTCGACAGCTCATTCACTGGAACCTCAAGGACGTCAGCATACCGTACCGCTCTTCGGAGGAGACGCCGCACAAAATATCCTTGGTCGCTATTTGATGGGTACACTCCATCTCCAATCATGAGTACTGCTCCGCGGATGTGGTCTGAGATGATACGAAATGGAGTCTTGTTGCCCTCATACTTTTTTCCAGAGACAGCCTCAATACGTTCAATGATCTTTGCGAGAAGATCGACTTTAAACATGTCTGGCTCGTTGTTTGCTGCAGCAGCCATACGCTCAAGTCCTCCGCCAAAGTCAACGTTTTGCGCAGGAAGTTTCGCGAAGCTACCGTCAGCCTGCTTGATGTATTCCATAAAGACCGAGTTTCCGATCTCCATGAATCGGCCACAGTCGCAATTCGGATGACAGTGCGCACCAAACCTTGTATCGTGCTCTGTCGCAAAATCGTAAAAGACTTCGCTGTCTGGCCCTCCTGGCTCTCCAGGAGGCATGTTTCCAGGGACGCCAGCTCTACTCCACCAGTTTTTTTTCGCCTCGTAGTAAAAAATACGTTCGCCTTCTTTTATTCCACGCTCTCCGCCACGAGCTTCAGAGCCAATATGTGCAACCAGAGAAGAAACACCTCTTTCTAAAAATAATTTCTGTAAAATGGCGACGGCCTCATCGTCTTTAGGAAGATTGTGTGTTTCGTCTCCAGCAAAGACTGATGCATACAGGCGCGCCGGGTCGATATGGAGTTCATCAATGAGAAACGTGTAAATCCATGTGAGCTGCTCTTCTTTGAAATAGTCACCGAGGGACCAGTTCCCAAGCATTTCGAAAAAAGTTGTATGACGATTATCTCCCACCTCTTCTATATCTTCAGCACGAAAGCATTTTTGTGAATCTGCGATACGTGTCCCCTTGGGATGTGATTCACCAAGTAAGTACGGAACCATAGGTTGCATACCGCTTCCCGTAAATAAAGTAGTGGGGTCATTTTCAGGCACGAGACGAGATGACGGAATAATTGCATGCCCGTGCTGCGCCATAAAATCGAGGTATTTCTTTCGGATATCGTTTCCTGACATACGGAGGTCACTATACAAGAAAATATGCTAGAAAAAAAGCGTTCGTTCTGATGATTTCATAAGTGATACATTTTGCCCGCCCTAATTTCCAAATGCTGACTGAAGGAGTGCTGAACAATCTTCTCCAATACATGAGAAGAATTCTGTTGAAGCTTGATAGAAAATAATTTCAAATGCGTACCCAAGCACAATAAGACCAAGTCCAATGAAAGTGAGCACGTGTTCTCGCTTAATAGCGCTCAGGACTTTTCCATCAATTGAATGCTCCCTTAGAATCCACATGTGGACACGAAGTACAGCCATACCAACTATAAGTTTTCCGACAGTGCCGATTGTAATTCCCCATAAGAGTAAATTCATACAAGCATGATTACACACAATACCTTGAGAGGTATCTCCAAATGTGTATAACAGCGCTCTTCCTGCTACGAGGTAATGCCTGCTCCCTCTTGGGTAACTGGACCAGCGCAACTTATAATGAGACTTTCCGGGTGGAGGTGCGCTTTTAGTGCTGCGTTAATCTCGTCAATCTTAAGTTCGTGCATATTTTCAACATCCTCGATAAGCTTCATTTCATCCTCGCCGTGGAGGAATGCTCTGTGGTAGAGCGTTAGTCTGCGCGCGTTTGATTCGTGTCCGATGAGGAACTGGTTGTGTAAAATTTCCTTAAAAACTTTTAGTTCTCGTTCAGTGATTCCCTTAGTTTTGATGCGTGTAATTTCACGAAGCGTGGCCTTAATTCCCTTTTCAAGATCCTTCCCTGAAAAAAATGTAAAGACATTCCAATGCCCCGTTGAGAGTGTATTTATATACGAAGCTTTTGCGTAAATTCCGTAGGTTAGACCTTCCTTTTCACGAATGGTGCTCATGAGGCGGCCTGTAAATCCACCAACTTTACCTAAAACGCTGAGTCCAAAGACAAAGGGTAGATATTCTGCATCAGAAGGTGTAAAAGGTAACCGGTTACCGATTCGCACTTCAACGTTTGTTTTGCCTGGTATTGTGGTGAAATGAGTTTGTTTTTTTGGAATGGCGGGTTCTTTGAAGACTCGCGATACCATTGTGGCGCTCGCTTCAAATCGCTTCAGCGTGCTCCCGATGCTCTTTGCTGTGTCTGGGGTTCCTACGATAGAGATATACCATTCGCCTCCCTGGATAGCCTTCATAAGCGTGCGCAGTTTAGGTTCATCTATCTTGCTCACCTGCTTCTTTTGCATTTCGAGCGTATCCCAGGAAAGGAAAGATTTTTTTGGATAGAGAAGGTTCATAAATTGCATTTCAGCTATATGTTTCGTGCTGTCATGCATTTCTCGGTTTTCTTCGAGCATAAGCCGTTTCGTCTTGGTCACATCCCCGAGCTTAAATTTAGGATTAAAGACCAATTCTTCAATAAGCGTTGCACACTTCTTAAAAGTTTTTTTCTGCGCGGTGACTTGATAGTGCACAAATCCCGCGGATGCTGAAACCGTGAGTACAATGCCATGCTTTCGTATGTATGCATCAATCTCTGTTTCGGTCATTGATTTTGTGCCAGAGAGAGCGAGGTGGTTATAGGCATCGAGGATGATGTCGGAGTGAGTAGTGTGGTAGTCCTTAATTTTGGAGGTAAAGGTTGCTTTGACGATACGTGCATCGAGTGGCGCAATTGTTTGCACACCGACCCCACCCTTTTGTAGTCTCGTGGTGTAAATCATACTTGTGAAATTGGTACTATAGTCCCAACAATTGATTTGCTTGTTCTAAGATATGTTCGAACTGCTTGCTGAATCTCTAGTGCAGTAATGCTACATAATTCTTCAAGGCTCTCCGTGTACCGTTTCCAATCGCCACATGCGACGTACTCAGCGAGCTGGAGCGCAACATTAAGCGTGCCATCGCGCGAAAAGAGCTCAGATGCATAGGCGTGAGCGATGAGTTCTTCGAGTCGATTCTTTGAAATAAGGCTATTTTTTAGCTTGTCTATTTCCATACGAACAATACGCTCAATTTCCTCATATGAAGATTTCTCTGCAGCGCTTACTTGGAAAAGTGCAAGATACGGATCCTTTGTGGGGTAAATATTTCCATCAATACTCGTTGCGAGATTAGTCTCAACCAACTTCTTGTACAGGATACTCGTCTTCCCATCGGTAAGATGAAGGAGCGCAATAAGAAGTGCGTTCCAGGCTCGATCAGTACTTCTAGGTGCTTTGAATGCAAGAGACAGAACACGAAGTGGTGTATTGCGCTCAAGAGAGACACGGCGCACTCCTTCCTGGGGAACATCCGTGATGCCCGCATCGTGTGCAAATTGTCCATTTCGTGGAATGCTCCCAAAGCTATCAGAAATTGCTTCAATAAGTTCAACTTCACTTACATCCCCCGCAATAATAAGCGTCGCATTATTTGGCCAGTAATATCGATCATAGAAACTCTGAAGTTTTTTTGTTGTGTATGCTTCTATATCTGTACGAAAACCAATAGTATCGTGCTTATAGCCATGAGACTGAAAGGCGGATGCAACAAGATTCCAGTCGAGCGCACTCTCAGGATTGCTGTTATACATCTCATACTCACTGAGGACATTTGCACGTTCTGGTTCAAATTCCTTCTTCGTGAGCTTCACATTTCGCATACGGTCTGCTTCTACAAATAGCATCTCAGGGAGGTACTGTTTCGGAAGATTGAAGTAATACAGCGTGCGATCTAGCCAGGTGGTCGCGTTGTAAACCGCCCCTTTCTCTTCAAGCATACGCCACGTTGGACCCTCAGTGCCGGTTTGCTTAAAAAGCATGTGCTCGAGCATGTGCGCGAGACCAGTTTCACCCTTCCCTTCGTGCTGTGAACCGATGTGGTAGACGAGGCAGCTCGTAACTGTTGGGCTTCCAGGGACATGCGCAAAGAGCACCTTTAGATCATTTGTTTCAAGGCGGTATTCAGTAATATTTTCTACACGATCAATCATCGTAAGCCTTGAGAGTGGTTTCTGTCGTTTTTTTGTTTTATCTGTTGGTGCTTTTTTGGACATCTTCAATAAAGTTGCAATACTCCTTAAATACATGATTAAACTCAGCGAGGATAGTGTTCTTTAGCTTGCGATTGAGAATATTACTCATTTCTCGATAGATCATCAAGCGTTCTTCCAATGAGCCGCCGAAGTCCGCAATAAATTGCGAGTGGTTGTCGTAATACTCTTCTACGATACAACGCATGTTGTGAATCTTGTCTGCCGTCGCAACGATGAGCGAAGCTTCCTTCGCATCATTCAGTTGCTTCACATAGCGCTTTTTATGTTCTTTCCAGGACATCGATGCACCTTCTTCCGGTTCTGGTTCGGTGACCGCACGAACTAAGTCCAGCACCGTACCCCCAAAATCATTTTGCAATTCCTTTTCCGTGTAATCGGTGTCTTCCAATGTGTCATGGAGAAGTGCTGCAATGATGGTATCTTCATCGTTCGTGTAATCAGCTACAAGGAACGCAACTGCGTAGAGATGCGTGACGTATGGGTACGGTGTTTGACCTCGTCGCACCTGCCCCTTATGAAGGACAGAAGCTGCACGGATGGCCTGTTCGATACGGTATGAGTAACTCATTATAGATTCACTTCTTTTTTTGTTGCTCTAAGCGAATATTTTCAGATATTTTGCTACGCTCGGCACTTTTGCGAGTTCGCTCACTCGTGAGTTTTGCTTTTTCATCAGCAATTTCATCATGTTTGCTGCGTAGGTCGTGCTCTTTCCGTTCCGCATCATTCAGTTTCTGATTAGCCTTCTGTACTTCCCCCTCCTCGCCTTCACGATCACGGGTCGCCTTCGTCAAGTCATCATGTAAGTGTCGCTCATCACTCGTCAGTTTTTCAAGTTTTTGATTGAGCTTATCGAGCTCTCCATCAATTTTTTTCAAATCATCTTCTTTGCTCATATACGGTACAGTATTTAAATATTAGCAGCCTGCTTCTCCTTTGCGAGTAATTTTTCTTTTGCTACAATGCCGCCCCTATTATAGCCTCCCATTTTGCCATCTGCACGAATAACCCGGTGACAAGGGACGGTAGGGTCATAATTTGCAGCCATAACTCGTGCAACAGCTCGGAAGGCCAAAGGATTCCCGGCCTGTATAGCCACCTCTTTGTAGGAAAGTGTCTTTCCAAGCGGAATGCTACGCACCACAGCACGCACTGCGTCACTAAACGACACATTTTTATTTCTTGATTGCTTTTGTAGCATGTTTTTTCACTCCTCGCTTACTTGATTCTGCCAAGTGTATAGCTTGTAATTTCTTCCCACACGCTTCTCGGTACGGGCAAAACTCACAAGATTGACCAACTGGAGGTATTTCATCACTGTTAAGGCATGTGTGGATGGTTTCAAGCGTAGTTGGAATCCAGGATGCGTCTCCTTCGCAGGGAATGAGGGTTACATCAAAAGATAGTATTGCATCAAATTTCTCACTTGAAGTAAGTGCGTTGGCATAGAGAATGTATCCGACCGGAGCAACCTTGAATCCATTCTGTGCAAAGAGCCACTGGTAGACGCCAATTTGCCTTCGATACTGACTCTCCCAGGGTGAATCAGAAAGACTTACGATCCGATCTGCTTTAGACGTAGCTTTGTAGTCGACAATAATGAGTGAATCATCGTCTTGCTGCCAAATGTCATCCACTGCACCTGAAACTACAAGTCCAGTCTTTTCATGCGTACACGAAATTCCTTGGAATGGGTCTCGCCAGCTATCTAGTTCTGTATGAGCAAATGGAATTACATTCAGTCCATGCTCTTCCATAATTCTGTGACGCGTCTTCGCTATGCGATGCAGGTCAAATTCTTTTTTAAAAAGTGTATCGACGACAATATTAAGATTAAACGACGGAATACTAGGTCGTTTGGTACCAAGTTTGTTATCAATATAGAAACAGCGAGGACATTCGAGGAAAAGATCAATTTTGGAGCGTGAGAGTCGCCATTTTGCACCGCCATAATTCCACTCAGCACTTCTCGTGGGATTATATTTCTTCACGTACTCTGACATGTCACACAGTGTAGCACTTCAGAGAGAGACAAAGCAAAACCCTCAATTTCTTAAGGGTTTTGCTTTGTCTTTTCGATTGAGTTGCTATTCTGCCTTGAATGATGCGGAAACTCCTTCCACAACCTTGTCAGTTGCAGTAAGAAACTTTTTGTCACCGTTATCACTGAAATAGACTACTTGGTAGGTGCTTCCAGCTACAGTGCTTCGGAGTAGTGGTACAGAAGTTGGTGTAAGTCCGTCTGCAGTGTTAAAACGTGCTGCACCAAGAACTTTTCCTGCTACACCGTTTACATAATCACGAACTACAATCCATCCTGCGTTACTCGGGTATGTCGTGTTACCAAGGGCAACACTCGTGCCAGCTTTTTGATTAACGACTGTAAGTCGCGCATCACCTGCTGTCGCTGTGCTCGCATTCGGAGTTGCTCCCGGGGTTGCTACAACCTTGTCGGCAGTAGTCTTAGTGGTAACTGGTGTTCGATCATCAGTAGATGTGGCTTCAGTATCGTTATCCTTTAGTGTATCGACAACTTCCTTTTCAGGTGCTGATGAAAATACCCACACGAGAAGACCTCCAATGAGAAGTCCAGCAATAAACGCTACTACGGTCTTCTGCCCTTCCTGCTTTTCTGTTTCTGACATAATTTCTTATCTTCAAATCTTCCTATAATGCCTAGTAATGATGGGGCGATTATAGCATGCATTTTTTTACAATGGCGCCATAGCGTCAAATACGTCATATTTTAGGGAAAAATGTCAATGTACAGTGCAGAGAGCCTATGTTAGACCCCCAAGAGAAGTAGCTTCCTCTAAGATTTCCGTAATCTTAACACGTGAAAAACCGAGGTTTTGAAGCACATCTGGGGTTTTTATAAGATCAGAACAAAGGATAATCCCTGCTGCTAGAAGTCGCTGCTTTTGGGCAACACTTAGTTTCGTGAGGACAGTTACTGGATACAGTTTCCCTCGCTCGATTCTTTCATGGAGCGAAGTTCCTTTTGGGTAATCCCAGCTGAGAAGCTTAAGTCCTGTACATTCAGCATATTTTATTGCCGCCGTCGTAAATTTCGTATTTGTGATTACGTATACATTATCAATGCCGCATTCATCTCCCTTACATACGGGATGTGATTTTAGATCAAGAAAACGCGCGTACGAATACATCACTACTTGTAAATCAGACTTAGTGCCTGGACGCATATGGAACTTTGCTTCGACGACGAAACTCTCTGCCGGTGTGTACGCCGCAAGATCAACCTCGTGAAGTGCACACTTCCCTTTGATAAGTAGGCGCTTCTTTACTTTAAATCCCTCGGCCTCAAAAAGCCGTCCTAAGAAATCCTCAAATGGAAAACCAGTAGGTCCAAGACCATACACGGCTCTGCGTAGGGAATATTTCGCTGCAACATTGTGCTCGTATTCTCTGAGCAGTTCAAACGCCTTTTGGTAAATGACCTGTGTACTCGCGCCATCAGTGAGCGTAGTTTCTATTTTAGAAACAATTTCATCGATATCGGAATTACGTGCACCAGCGCGCCTAAGCGAGCTCCGTAGTTTAAGTGGCTTAAAGAGTTCAAGTGTTCCGTCAGCTTTTTTTATCTGCATAATTATGAAATGATGCCCCCGCCCATGCAAACCTCACCATCGTAGAAGACACATGATTGTCCGGCGGATGGCTGTTCTATTCCGGCAGTTAGCACGGTAAGCATAACACACTCATTTGTATCGTTTGTAATTTCTATTTCAAATGGTTTTTGACGATATCTAAATTGTGCCATAAGACGTCTGGGAAGACTGGTACACATTCGATTCACACGTGTGAGTGTGATTGATTCATTTTTTGTATCCAAAACGCGAGGTGATTCACTCACGGTTATTGTATTTTTTTCAATGTCTTTGGCAATTACATAGTGGGGTCTGCTCTCACTTTCCTTTGTATCAATACTAAAACCATGTCGCTGCCCCAGCGTGTAAAAATGTGCGCCACCGTGGGTTCCGATTCGCTCACCCTCTATGTTTAGCACTGCTCCTTCGCTCGTCTCTATGTAATGCGAGAGAAATGTTTCCATATCTACCTGGCCTAAAAAACAAATCCCTTGACTATCCTCTTTGTCAAAAATGGGCAGCCTTGCGTGTTCTGCTTCCTTACGCACGTCAGATTTATTCGTGTCCCCAATCGGGAAATATATCTTTGAACGCTGCGCCTCCGTCAATGTGGAAAGAAAGTAACTTTGATCTTTTGATGCGTCCTTCCCTCTGAGAAGCGCATGACATTCACCTCGCTTCTCGATTTGTGCATAGTGACCCGTTGCGACTTTATCCGCTCCTTGCTCCAAGGCAAAGGTTAGGAATGCGCCAAATTTTACGTGTTCATTACACATAATGTCTGGGTTCGGGGTTCTACCCTCTCGATATTCACGAATCATGTAGTCTGCGACTTCTTTTTTATACGCATCCTGCGCATCAAAAGTGAGGAACGGAATATTGAGGTGTGCAGCTACACGCATGGAATCAAGACGCTCGCGTTCCCAATTACATTTTAAAAAATCAGGTTGCCAGACTTTAATAAAAACACCAACAACGGTGTGTCCGCGATCAATGAGGCGTTTGGCTGACACTGCTGAGTCAACGCCTCCAGAAAGTCCTACAAATATTGTTTCGCTCTTTTCCATGACAAAAAGCTATCATGAATCCGTGATCTACTCCAGATATCGCGCTTTATTCAGTTTATGCTCCTCAAACGTCTTTGCGTAATGAAATGTACCATCGGACCCAGTCAGGTAATAAAGGTATTCCGATGGTGTCGGAATAAGTACTGCACGGATTGCTTCGAGTCCCGGGTTGGCTATCGGTGTTGGTGGAATTCCTCGATATAGGTAGGTGTTGTAGGGCGAATCAAGTGCTAGGTCATCTGTAGTGAGTTCAGCGCTGGTTTTATCGAGGAGGTAATCGAGGGTCGCATCGACCTGGAGTGGCATTTCCAGTTCGAGTCGATTCAAGAGAATTCCTGCGATCAGTTTCATAGACTCTGGAGTCTTCCCTTCACGTTCGAGAATTGATGCGAGTGTAATAATTTCTTGTTCACTAAGAGTTGAGGATGCAAAAAGATCACTGAGAGATTTTTTCTTCTCTGAGTAGTTGTCCCTCATCATCGCGATGAGATCAGGGAGAGGCATATCTTCTTCTATAAAATACGTATCGGGAAAAAGATATCCTTCGTATTCACGTGCTGCCTTTTCTATATCGTTTCTGTAGCTTACGGGAAGTATTTTTTCCATGTCCTTCACTCGAAATCCTTCGGGGAACGTTATTGAAATAAGTGGAGAGGAGTATTCCCCGTTTGCAATGGCATTTCCCAGCTCTGTCACCGTGAGTTGATGCGGAAAGCGATAGGAGCCAGCCTGCACTATCGAGTCTTTAAGACGTAATTGGAACGTAATATAAAAGTACACACCTGAACGCACAAATCCCTCTGCTTTGAGAAGATCAGAGACACTTGAAACAGTCATTCCTTCTTTGATTTGAACATCGGTATCTACTGGAAAGCCATACGGGGGTTGCTCAAGTCGGTGAAGGGAAAAGATAAGAAAAAGAGCCACGAGAAGTGCTAAAACGATTAAAATCCTTAGAAAGCGATGTTTCCTTAGGCCTGATTCTGTTTCTGACGTAAAAATTTCCGTATCCATGTTTAGCCGACAGGAAGATTTGGCGGAGCTTCAGCTCGTTTTGAAGGAATGCGCCCAACACCCGGTGTGAGTAATACTTTGCCCGGTAGGTGGAATATAGTGGCCAGTTCTTCAGTAGTCATAATTTTCCAAATATCTTTTGCAGAATGATTTGTATAGTATCTCCGCTTATATTCATCAAGCTCTTGTTTCTTTAGGGCTTCTTTATGATGTCCGTGTCGGTCCTGCCACATGTTCCAGTCAAAATCAGTACGCCATTTAAAGCCAATCACATTCCGATTGAGATCATCAAACGCTTTCCAGCCAGTGATAATTGGACCAATCCGCTCACCTGGTAAGTAGGCTTCTGTTCGAGCGATGTACATAGTTCGAATAACTACGTTAAAAGGGTTTTTTCCTAAACTACGCTCGATTGCCTTTACTGTCTCTTTTTCAGTGTCCGTAAGCTGCATCATGGATGGGAACTCACTCCCTGACCTTTTTTGTGCAGTATCCATGATTTTCTTGATTTCACTCCGCGCCTCCTCATTCCAGTCTGCGTGCTTTCGGAGAGACCCTACTTTGAAATTTAATTCGCGGTGCGCGTTAATGAGGATTTGGGTCCATACGTACTCACCTTCTTTGATATTTGCAAAGGACTCAATAAGCGTTGTGATGGGATCAATTTTTTCCTCTTCCTTTGGCATGTCATTTAGCCCGTAATCAACATACGTTTTAATTGGGAGTGCATCTGCCTTCTTCAGTCCGAAGTGAATTGAAAAGTATTGGAATTTTTCTGGATCCCATGGAATTTCTGCAGTGTAATCAACCTCAAGTTCTCGAATTTCAATGCCTGGATACTGTGCATAGAGATGGATCTCTGCAATATTTTTAAACTTCTTACGAGGCACGTTCATATAAAAACGTACGTCTCCTCCTCGTGAGACTATTTCAAGCCCGTACGTAGGGGGGTGCTTTCCATCCAGATACGTTTGAAAATGATTATCAGGTGAGGCTGTTTGATACAGTTGAATAAGAACCTGCTCCATTGCTTCAGGAGATTTAAATACGTCCTGTGGAATTTTAATTTCAAGCGTTACCCTACCTTGAGCAATGACGTACACCCGTCGTACGTAGTACATCCAATATTCAAAAAAAAGCAGAAAAGTAGTGATTGGAAGCCAAATAGGTGCGGTCGCAAAAATCCACTTAAAGGTAGTGAGTGAAGGCATTTCGATGTACCTAAATACAGCGAAGAAAAGAAGCCCTCCGAGAGCAACTAGAATCCAGGCGCTATTAATTCCAAATCCTTCAAAGAAGCCTAAGGTTTTACCAACTGGTCCCGCTGATGACATGTATGTATATTCTATCGTAAACCCCCGGAAAGACTACGTCTTTCCGGGTGATAAAGTGCCGGGTACTTTGCAAGACTTTGAGCACAAGGTGAAGGAGGTGAATATCAAAGATAGAGAAGCTGGCCTGGGCCAGTTGATGCGAAAAGTGTACAGTCTCTGTAAGAGATTTGCAAAACTCCCAATATTCCAGTACCCGTATTTATTCGATCACCATGTAGTTCCCATCAGGAAGTTTTTTGAAAAGAGTGGTGTCTTGGAGATTTACAATAATTGTGTTGTCCTTCACGTAACGCTCCTTGCGCACTTTATCAATAATTTCTTCACGAGTAAGGGGACCTGAGCGTGCAAGAATATCGCGGACGACATCCTTCACCACACCAGCAGAGTACCCCCATTCAGTAAGTGCATAGAGACCACGCCCCACCAGAACAAAACGCTTATCTTTAATGAGTTCATTATGTGTTGTGGCTACGTGTGCCTTTCGGTTGAACAAATTCTTAATTGAGTCAGCAACTTCCTTGAAGTGCATCGGTGAACCATGGCGCTTAACAGCGAGGTATGCGTAATCTCGAATGCCCTTTGCCCGTACATTATGACTTGTAGCAAGTCCCCATTCTCCGAGCGGGTTACGATCAATTTCCTTTGAAATTTTAAGCCATCGCTTAAGCACGGCTTCATCATGGTACCGCTCTTCAAGATCTTTAACTTCTTCTTTAAGTCGCTTGATAATATCTTCTTCAGGTATAAGTTCTTCTTCTTCAAGTGAATCAAAAATACTTCGAAGAGCCTTTTCAACAGTGTCAGCAATTTTTTTCTCTACATACCAACGATGTGTGAAGTACGAATCCTCCCGACTACGATAAAACGGATCACCAATGACAAGGAGAAAATACAAATGGTTGCGCACAGAAATGTCATTTGAAAGCTCATTGAGGAGTGCCTCTTCACTTACAACTGTACCAAATGAATGAATAACTTCACGAATTTCATCAAAAACTTCTTTAAACTCTTTGTACACTTCTGACTTTTGAATACTGTGGATGCCGTAGTTCTCGATTTGTCGAACGCGTTCCCGTGTGATGCCATACGTTGTCCCAATAGACTCTAGTGTCTGAGTGGCAGTTGCAGTACCGAGTCCGTATCGTTTTTCGAGTACGTCCCTAGCTCGATCCGGAAGTACGGAGAGAAGTTTCTTTGTGACTGCTTTAGGTTTAAAAGTGATCATAGGGCTTAAAATATGGCTTCAGGTGGTGGTTTATATAAAGTATTACTCTTTCTATCACGATAAACAAAGAACGTCAAGTTCATTCTCTCATAATAAGATTGATTATTCTTCCCGGCTTATAAATAACCTTTGTGGGTGTATCTGTTATACGTGACAAAAGTTCCGGAACATTTCGAATAAAATCCATAACCTCACTCTCTGATGCAGTTGGAGAAACGGTCACACTTCCCCTAATCTTCCCATTAATTTGAACTCCAATAGTTACTGTTTCATCGACGATTTGAGCAGCATCGAATGTGGGCCATTTCTCAAGATGGATAGAAGTAGTCTTCCCTGCATTGTGCCAAAGCTCCTCTGTAAGGTGTGGTGCAAATGGTGCAAGGAGTTTTAGAAAGTCTAGATAATCAGATTCAGAAAGCCCTTCCTTTTCTGCGTGATTCAAGAAGATCATACACGCACTAATTGCAGTATTGAATTTGTAATCAACCATATCACTCGTTAACTTTGCAATTGTCTTCTGAAGAAGCTTGTTCACTTCCGTTGCTTTAGAAGATATGTGTGCAGAAAGTCCATTCACACGCTCAAGAAAACGCCTTAGTCCTGCAATTCCCCCCATGTCCCAAGGGTAGTTAGTTACTTCCCCATATGGACCCATAAATGCAAGGTACATTTTTACCGTATCAGCGCCAAGGAGTTTCACTTGCTCATCTGGATCGATAACATTGCCCTTCGATTTACTCATTTTATTTCCGTCGGTGCCTAGAATAAGGCCGCGATTGATACGCCGCACATATGGTTCTGCATCCTTTACTAACTTGAGATCAAAGAGTGCTTTCTGCCAAAACCGTGAGTAGAGAAGATGCATGGTGGTATGTTCAGCACCGCCAAAATAGGTATCAACGGGCATCCATTCATTTTGTGCTTCATTGCTCGAAAACTCCCCCGAATTGGCGTTATCAATGTATCTAAGGAAATACCATGAGGAGTCAACAAACGTATCCATCGTTTCGTATTCAGGTGTCCAACCTTTACCAAATATTCGTTCAACTCGTTCTTTTAATTCAGCGCTTTTGGCAAGTGGTGGTTCTCCTGTTGGTTTGAAATCCACATCAGTTGGCAAGTGCCACGGCAAATGTTTTTTAGGAATCGAGTGTACGTTACCTTCCGGGTCATACACAATTGGAATTGGCACACCCCAGTAACGCTGGCGACCAATAGACCAATCACGAAGGCGGTACGTGTTTGTAAGTTTTCCTCCGAACTTTTTAGTAATTTCCCCTTTGGCGGTTTCCGAATCCATTCCATCAAATTCACCGGAATTAATAAGAAGACCATTACCAAGAATGGCGAATTTGGATTCTATACAACTTTTAATTAAATTACGAGTTAGAGCTTCATCATTAATATTAGAAATGTAATCTGCACTAACGACCACCGGTTGAACAATCAGGTTATATTTTATTGCAAACTGTAGATCACGATCATCATGTGCAGGAACTGCCATAATCGCTCCGGTACCGTATCCCCCGAGCACGTAATCGGCAACAAAGATTGGAATCTCCGTACCCGTCGCAGGATTAATTGCTTTAACTCCCTTGAGTTCGACTCCCGTCTTTTCTTTACTGTTGTCTGTTCGTGCAATTTCATCCTTTTGCTTCGCCCTTTCTACGTATGCTCGCACCTCTCCTTTGTTTTCTAGTACTTCGTGGTCATCTTGGAGCGCGAGAGTGACCCATTGATGCTCTGGAGCAAGCACGAGGTAGGTAGCACCAAAAAGCGTATCGGGGCGCGTGGTAAATACTGTAAGTGCGGCCTTTTCTCCATTTGGGCCGCGGTTTTCATTTGCTTTTACGTTCCAGGTAAAGTTAAGCAGGAAACTAAGTTCAGCGCCTTTGGATCGTCCGATCCACTGTCGTTGTGCCTCTTTTATGTGCTCGGGCCAATCAAGTGCGTCCAATTCATCAATAAGCCTGTCAGCATACTGAGTAATTCTGAGCATCCACTGAGGCATCTCACGTTTCTCAATAACATCCCCTGATCGTTCACAGGTGTTGTTACTTAATACCTGCTCGTTTGCTATGACTGTGTTGCATCCCGGACACCAGTTCACAGTTCCTTTACCACGGAAAGCAATTCCTTTTTCAAAAAATTGTGTGAACATCCACTGTGTCCAAGCGTAGTACTCCGGGTCAGTTGAGCTTGCTGTCTTGTCCCATGAGTAGGAAGCTCCCATGCTATCAAACTGTGTGAGCATATATTTCACGTTGGCATCAGTCCAATCTTCTGGATCAAGATTACGCTTGATCGCTGCATTTTCTGCAGGAAGACCAAAAGCATCAAACCCCATGGGAAACAATATCTGTATACCCTGCATTCGTCTCATGCGAACATAAATATCTGGAACTGCAAAGGTGTACCAGTGGCCAATGTGAAGATTGCCTGATGGGTACGGCCACTCAATAAGCACATATTCCTTTTCTTTGTTTAGATCACGCGGACCAACATCATAGATGCCAGATTCCTTCCAGTTTTTCTGCCATTTTTTTTCTATTTCCGTGTGATCGAATTTTTTATGCATGTGAAGAAGTACCGACTAAGCGTATGTGTGCGCTCTGGGAATGTTTCAGTTTAGCGCGTAGGTAGTAGGGTAATAACCCGTGTAAAGCACCAATTTCCGCTCGTATGTTCCCAATCGTATGGATTCTTGACCATACCTACATCCATCATTGGTGTGTTAGCGTATTGTGCTTGAATCGATGGTGCTGCAAACACAGCACAAAGCTCAAAGGTATCTACATCACTCACTTTGTATGAGTATGCTTCTCGTCCCTCTGGTGCAGCGGGTATAGGAAGTTCACCGTAGGCTTCTTCAAGTGTCGTTGGCAAGTTTTCATTGATTCGGTAGTAATTTTCTACTGTGTACTGAATCATCATGAGATCATTAATTTGAGTTTGATCGATTCGCGTCTCGCGTACCTCACTCGGTGTTTCGGTATTCATGAATCCAACGACGAGCGAAGCAAGAACTAATACCAGAACGATGCCTCCATACTGAATAGATTCACGTTCGTGTGATTGCCAAAAGTTACGCGCATCGAGTAGATAGTATACGAAACCGGCGCCAACTACGATAAGAACGACGAGTGCTTTTAATATAAATCGAATACCCAGTTCACCACTTAGGAATTCATTGATGACAGCGACCAGGTCACCTAGAATCACCGCTCCCCCGATGAGGAGTGATAAATAAATGAGCCACTTAGTGAGTGAAAGGTATGTGCCTTGTTCTTTCCGGCGGATTTGGTTCACCAATCTCGTGAGGAGAAGATATGTTGGGAAAAATACAATTAGCATTGCCCCGAAGAACCGAATTGAGCGCGCAGCGCTTTCATATTCGTAATATCCATTTATAACATCAGGAAATCGTACGGTAATGACACCGAATAAGAATGCTATCAGAGCTGTTAATGAGATATAGAGCGAAATGAGTGACCCGAGCTGCAGAGCGAAGTTTTTTGCTGTATTTTCCATATGAAGAAATTGTGCGCTTTAATTGTCTTTTTGTAAAGAACGTCCAGTAGTCCCAAGATTCTTTAGAAATCTAAAAAGCTGTATTTAATTTTTTGCCTGTATTATACTTAAGGCCTTATGAAAGCTGATGATCTTCAAACCGCACCTAAACTATTTTGTGAAAATATAAAACTCGCCTTCACACCTGAGTATTTCGCTATGGGCTTGAGTTCAGGAAGTCAGGCAACGATTTATTCACTTACGCCAGGGCATGCGAAGCGACTTATGCAGTATCTTTCCCACGAAATCGCCCAATATGAAAAAACACATGGCAAGATTGTTGCAGAATGGAGTCCACATATTGTGAGTCCGGTACAGAAGGCCAATAAACCCAACCCTAAGAGCTAGTGGTGCAAATACCTCATCTTTTGTGTTTACTGCAACATTCAAACGCTTACCGTATAGAGATACGGCTCACGTTCTCATACCGGTGAAATATGCTCCCAATATATTTCACCCTTGAATCTGCGGCGACCTAAGCCCCTAGCTGACTGAAGTACGTGTTTTAAGAATGTACATATACAGAATAATTAGAAAGACAAATACGAACGCAGACATTAACGGAAACGTTAGGAAATCAAATTCGTAGAAATAGCGTTTTGCGCAGTCTCCTCCAGACGCTGGACATGGAAGGAATGAACTACCGCCCACTTGAAGATAGTGTTGGTAGAGTGCAATTATGGTACCCAGTGATGAGAGTACAATTCCATAACGCGCAACTGCCTTGTCTTTGTAATAGATTGCCATTCCAAGAAGAATGACCTGCGGAAAAAGGAATACCCGTTGCAACCAGCAGAGGCCGCAGGGCACAAACCCAAACACATCAGAATACACAAACCCCATTACTGTTGAGCCAGTTGTGAGTATGAATGCTGAGAGTAGCCCATAGGTCCGAACAAGGCCTGCGAGCACTTGTTTTCCTTTAAAATCAATAAGGAGCAGAGCAGCTCCAATACCTACACCAATGCCGAGAATGGCGAGGATAAGGTCTGTTGTCGCAATAATTTCAGCCATACATAGCTTATGCACCGGTCGTTGGTTCAGTCGGAACTACACAGTTTGTCTTTTCTGCGAGCGCATCAAACTGCTGTACACCATCAAGCTTGCTACCATCGGCGAAAATCCAGGTAGGATAGCTCTCTACACCGGCATCAGTACAGACTTGGTTCCTCCCCTGTCCGTTTGGTGTAGAACATTCAACGTATGGCAATTTCGTAGATTTCTTGAAGAGTTCCTTCTGATCTGCACAGTGCGGGCACCAGAATGCTCCATAGAACTTTGCGCCGGCATCGGCTAGACACTGTGCAAACCCGTCATACACACTCGCAGCTGCGATATTCTCGCGACTGGCCGTATTACGTACAAAAATAAGTCCTGCAACGAGTACTACTACCAAAATCACATATATATAGGTCATTTTCATAAAAAACAGCATATCATTTTTTTTCAAGTAGATAAAGAAAAAACCCCATGTTGCCATGGGGCCGCTCTGGTTCGTTCGCACATCCGAGCGCAATGTACAAACTTCTGGAAGTCTGGACCGGAACAAATTCCGAGATCTAGCTTTTATCACACCGGCCACTCCCGCTTTTGCCTGGCGAGAGGCTACGCAAGGATTATGCAAGAAAGTTTTAATATGTCAACCAAAAAAGCACCTGCTTTCACAGGTGCTTTTTCCTAGTTTTTGCGTGTTTTAGATCGTTCCCCTTCTTTCAGTACCTGTTTTCGAAGACGTGTAGATTGTGGTGTGACTTCAAGATACTCATCGTTAGACATGATTTCAAGTCCAATTTCAATAGAAAGTGGTCGGTGTGGAGTGAGTGTAAGCGCCTCGTCAGTTCCAGACGAGCGAACGTTTGAAAGCTGCTTTCCTTTTGTCGGATTTACCATCATTTCCTCACCTTTTGATGTATTTCCAATAACCATGCCTTCGTATACTTCAGCGCTCGGGCCGATGTAGAGCTGTCCACGATCCTGCAAATTCCAAAGAGAAAATCCAAGTGCTTTTCCTGCGGCCATTGAAACCATTGATCCAGCTTGGCGCTTCTTAATTTCACCTGCGTACGGCTTAAATCCAAGAACTCGAGAGCACAGAATTCCTTCACCTTTTGTATCAATAATGAACTGTCCTTTGTAACCCAGTAGTCCACGAGTTGGACCTTCAAGAAGAAGGCGAACTTGATTTCCGTGCATGATCATGTCCGTCATAATAAATGCGCGCTTTCCAAGTCGTTCGATCACCGCACCTTGAAATTCACTTGGAATATCAACAGTCACTTCTTCGTACGGTTCGTATTTGCCATCTGCTCGTTCTTCGATGATTGCCTGTGGCTGAGAAACTTGCAGTTCATACCCTTCACGTCTCATATTCTCGAGTAAAATTGAGATGTGCATTTCTCCTCGCCCGTACACCTTACATGAATCACCACTGTCAAAATCAACTTTGAGTCCAACGTTAATTTCAAGTTCACGCTCGAGTCGCTCCCGAATTTGACGTGTGGTTACATATTTACCTTCACGTCCCGCAAATGGGGAGTTGTTAACAACGAAATCAAGGGCAATGGTAGGTTGGTCAACAGCAATTGCAGCGAGCGGCACCGCAGACTCCGAGTCAGCAATCGTTTCCCCAATGTAAATATCATTAAATCCAGCGACAATGATAATGTCACCTGCATACGCAGTGTCAGACTCCACACGCTCAATGCCCTTAAAGGTGAAGAGCTTAGTAACCCTTCCTTTACGGACTGGTTGTCCTTCGTGAAGAATAAAAACATTCTGGCCACTTTTAATACTTCCTTCATAAATTCTAGCAATCGCGAGACGACCGAGAAAGTTGTCATACCCGAGGTTAAACACTTGAGCCTTGAGACCTTCTCCTGGGGTAAATACACGCGCTGGGGGCACTTTTTCTAAAATAACATCGAGAAGCGGAGTAAGATCAGCAGATTCATCAGTAAGTTTGCGCTTCGCAATTCCCTGGCGCCCGATTGCGTATACCACGGTAAAATCGGCCTGTTCGTCATTTGCACCAAGTTCAAGGAAGAGTTCGAGTACCTGCTCTTCAGTCTTGTGTGGATCAGCAGCGGGCTTGTCAATCTTATTGATGACCACAATTGGCTTAAGGCCGAGTTCGAGAGACTTCTTGAGTACGAACCGTGTCTGAGGCATGGGGCCTTCCTGAGCGTCTACAATGAGAAGCACAGAGTCGATTGAGCGAAGTACACGCTCTACCTCAGAACCGAAGTCGGCGTGTCCAGGAGTATCTACAATATTGATTTTTGTACCTTTGTACTCAATAGAGGTGTTTTTTGCGTAAATAGTAATACCTCGCTCCTGTTCAAGAGCGTTTGAGTCCATTGTCGCAGTAGCATCAGTTACGGCACCAGTTTGTCGCATGATGGCGTCAGTAAGAGTTGTCTTTCCATGGTCAACGTGAGCGATAATCGCAATATTTCGTGTTTCTTTTCCGTGCATAAATAAGTAAAAAAATAAAATGCGCCAGCCTGGGCGCGATGTGTGGATTAAAATAACCTTAAATTAACGTTTCGTCAACTTTTTAGCTCGGATAAGGGCAATTTTCTCATTTCGCGTGAGTTTCTTAATGGCTGCTTCACGTACCTGGGCCTCGCTTCGCGAAGCCCAGGTTTCCCTAAAAACAATCTCAATCGGAAAACGACCTCGTGTATATTTAGCACCTGTCTTCCCTTCCTTGTGCTCTCTGAACCGCCGGTCTACATCAGTGGTGACACCAGTGTAGAGAGATGCATCACTGCACTTAAGAATATATACAAACCACTTTTGCATCATTTTGTCTTCGACAACCGCTGGGACACTGCCATTGAAACTGCTGCCGTTCCTAAGAATATTGGAAGATTGTTTTTGAGGAGACTGACGTGGGTAAAGGTGAAGTTAAACAAGTCCTGCGCGATGAGGAGTGCAAGAAGCGCAAGCACGGTCGTAAGAAGCAAGTATTTAAAGCTTGAAAGAAACTTTGTAAAAAATGTGATGGTTTCGCTCATATGAATATTCTGAATGTACTAATCCCATTAGTATACGTGATGAAGAAATGATCACCAAATTTCTTCATTTACATATTTTAAATCAAAAACTCAATCACATCACCCTCCTTCACAATGTATTCCTTCCCTTCCGTACGGAGTTTTCCTGTAGAGCGTGCGACTGCGATTGAGCCAGCGTTTACAAGGTCGTCGAATGCCACGACCTGCGCGCGGATATACTTTTCCTTAAAGTCAGTGTGAATAGCAGCACCTGCCTCAGGTCCCGTTGCACCTTGCTTTACTGTCCATGCACGGGTCTCCTTCTCACCAGTTGTAAAATAAGACATGAGCCCCAGGCGATGGTAGCAGGCCTTAATAAGCGAATCAATTCCAGAGTCCAGGGTTGCATACTCACGACGGAACTCCGTTTTTTCTTCTTCTTCTAAATCTTTAAGTTCATTTTCAATACCTGCATCAATGAGTACGTACTCAGAGTGAGTTGATTCCATAAAATCCATGAGCTCAGTCCACCGGTCATCATTTGTCTCATCAAAATTGTATCCACTATTCTTCTTGTTGAGGACATAGAGAAACTGCTTCATCGTAAGCAGATGAAGATGCTTTATAAGCATGAGTTCTTCCTCATCCATTGGAAGTGTGTTTGCAAGTTTGCCACCTTCGAGGTGAGGGAGAAGTCGTTCAAGAAGCGCTTTTTCCTTTACTGCTGACTTGTCGCCCCTTCGTGCATCTTTTTCGACATTCTGGTGTCGCTTCGCAACGGTTTCACCATCGGCAAGAATTAGTTCAAGATTGATGACTTCAATATCGGAAAGAGGATCTACTGCACCACCTACGTGAATGACATCGGGATCATCAAAAATACGCACTACTTCTGCAATCATATCGACTTCTCGAATATTTGAGAGAAATTTGTTTCCAAGCCCCTCACCTTCAGATGCTCCCTTTACAATTCCGGCAATATCAACGAATTCAACGACTGCATGAATGACTTTTTCAGAACTTGAGATCGCTGCGAGTGTTTGAAGTCGCGGGTCGGGAACAGCAACAACCCCCACTGAAGGATCAATGGTACAGAAAGGGTAGTTTTCAGCGGGGACAGAATTCTTCGTGAGTGCATTAAAAAGCGTAGATTTTCCTACGTTTGGCAGCCCTACAATTCCAACGGATAGTGACATACGCTGTTAGCCTATCAGATTCTTACCGTATTTCAAAAAGATGAAGGCATTCACATCTTTTGAAAGTGGTCTTCGAGTACAAACTGCGGAATAATAGCACTCACTAATCTCACTTGAGATATGATGCGAGAGCTTCTTCAGCCTCACGAACCAGCGCCTCGTCGTCAGCATTAATAAGACCATTTGCAAGTGTCTTGAGTACGCCATGAATTTCTTTTGCAGGATAGCCACGCTCTAATAGCTTCTCTGCTTCAATAAGCACTTCATTTTCCTCAGTCATAAGACTTTTCTTTAATGCTCGCTCAAAAAAAGTGGTAAAGGGATGTGACATATGAACTAGTATACGATACGAATACCTGTCGTATACGTGGTTTTTGTGGTATTACATCAAGTATGGATACACTCCTTGTAGAAAAGGCAACTCAAAATGTGCGTGATATTCTTAGTGAGGCGATTCTCTATACATCAGCAGAAAGGGCGCTCGTTGTATATGACACGGATTCGGAACTTGCACAGATTTTAGTTCAAGCATATAAAAACGCGCTTCCAGATGCGCGGTTTGTTGATTTCGGACAGTCACACAAAGATGAGATCATTGGACTTTTCAATTCACTTAGCCCTAAAGATCTTGTTGTGCTCATCCAAACATCAGATTTCAGGCTGAATGAGTTTCGAATACGGATTTATTTGTTTGAAAAAGGTCTTAAGGTCGTTGATCACCTCCACCTCTACCGCAATACTCCCGACTCTTACGAGACGTACATTGATGCGCTTGCGTACGATAGCGCATGGTATCGCGGTGTAGGTCGAAGGCTCAAAGGTATACTAGAAAAAACAGAAGAGCTCCGTATCATTGGCCGCGACACCACGCTCACTATTACAAAAGGACTTGAGGAGCCAAAACTGAACGTCGGAGACTACACTGGTATGAAAAATATTGGAGGAACGTTTCCTATAGGGGAAGTATTTACTGAAGCCAAGGATTTTGGTGGAATGAATGGCTCGCTTCGCATTCACGCTTTTGCAAATATAGATTTCAACATTACTTTTTTCGAACCTTTTACTATTCATATCACTGAAGGGATTCTTACAGGCTGGAGCGAGGACACCCCTCAGTCATTTATTGATGTAGTAGAACAGGTTCGAAGTCACGAGCGGGCACTCATCCGTGAAATTGGATTTGGAATGAATCGCGCAATTAGTCGTGAACGTCCACTTAAAGACATTACTGCGTTTGAACGTAATTTAGGACTCCATGTCTCGCTAGGAGAAAAGCACAGTGTGTTTAAAAAACCTGGAATTAGTGCTGACAAAACTCGTTTTCACGTTGACCTCTTCCCTGCTGTTGATACCGTTTTTGCAGACGAGGAAATTATCTTTGAGAATGGTACGTACACCGTCTAAGCTCCCTCTGCATTAGATTTTTTTGCGTACTTTGCATAAAAGTACCAAACGTAGGCAACTAAAAGGAACGCGAGGTTCGGAAAAAAGATCATAGGATTTCCCCAGCCTACGCCATCAACTTTAAAATCCGAAAGCGGCCAGAGGAACGGCGTCGGGAAGAATGCATAACTGTGGGTGAAAATATCGAGAAGTATATGGAGTCCCCATCCTCCCATTTCCCATATCGGTCGACCGATGAAATACCATACGAGCATGAAGGCAATGGTAAAGGTGATGAAGCTGTGCGAAATATCGTAGAGGCGATATACGTAGTCAGGGATTGTGAGTGTAAGCGTCGAGGGTGCGAAATGAAAAAATGCATAGCCCTGACGAATAACACGTTCTATAAAGAATATGCCAAACGAAAATAGATCTGGAGCTATTCCAAACGCAAATGCGAGCCAGAAACTCTTCTTCGAAGTGCGTCCCAACGCTACACTACTCCATAAACCGTGCGAAATAATATCCATAAGTATGCTTCATGCCGAGTAATGTCCACCGTTCATAACGGTTTTATCATTGTGACACATGTAAGTTGATCAAAACAAGATGTATGGACAACTTGACAAATATGTTGTATTGTATGGACATTAGTACTATTTATTTTCGCTGGGTATGTTAAACCGTCTGTATGGCTGGTATGGGAAGCGTGTTGTCCGAGGAGCACTCATCGTGCTTGTTTTACTTATTGGCGCAGGGATTTTTCTGAGTTCAAAGGATGGCGCTACTGAAGAAGTCGCAATTGAAACAAAGCTTCCTGTGGTAACCGTGAAAAGCGTTAAGGACTTTGGAAGCGAAAGCAATTTTACGGTTGTAGGAACAGTCCGAGCAGTATCTGAAGCATCACTTCAGGCAGAAGCGAGTGGCCGAATTACTGCGGTAAACGTGAAGCTTGGTGATCGCATACAAGCTGGACGCGTCCTTGCTTCAATTGAAAATTCACGTGAACAGGCAGCACTCCTCCAAGCGCAGGGTGCGTATGAATCAGCACAGGCATCTTCCCTTCAAAGTGGCTCCCGCCTTGAGGAAGCTAAGGTCGCAGTTCGAAATGCCTCAAGAGATGCATTCAGTACTTCTGAGAACGTCGTACGCAACCTCCTCGATGAGTTTTTCTCCAACCCGACCGGGGGTGGAATCGTAGGTTTTCGCCTTTCTGGTACTGGTAACGCTTATGCATATATCTCTGAGCGGCAAGCAGTCGAACCACTCCTTACAAAATGGAAGTCAAACATTGATGCAGATTTTGCTGGAATGACTGAAGCTGCAATCTTGATTGAAGCCGAGACTACGATAAAAAGCGTGAGTGATTTTACTGCTTCTATAGCAGCTATTATTTCTGACGAAGACGAGGCAGAAAGTTTCTTATCTACAACCCGTGAAAGCTATAAAACGCGTCTTGCAGCAGCTAGAGCTTCACTCGATGGTACGCTCTCGTCTATTTCAGGTGCCAGACTTGGGTATGACCAAGCAGTACTTGCAAGTGCAAAAGATAAATCAACTCCCACTCAGACAGATGCAATGATTAAGAGTGCTCTCGGAGTACTTCGGAGTGCTCAGGCAAATCTTGAAAAAACGTATATTCGAACGTCGATTAGCGGTAGTGTAAATGCGCTGTACGTAACTCTGGGTGAGTACATTTCACAGGGGCAGCCAGCTGCAATTGTTGCTAATAACGGTGCACTTGAAATAACAACAGCGCTTGGTGAACAGGATTTAGATCTTATTGAAGTTGGAAGCCCAGTTCTCATCAATGATACTGTCACTGGTTCAGTTACACGGATTGCACCAGCAATTGATCCACTTACGGGAAAGAGTGAGGTTAAGATCAGTGTTGATGACGCAACTGATTTAAAAAATGGTAGCACAGTTTCTTTGGCATTTGTTCGTGCTTCAAATAGAGAGACCGAAAACACCACAGTCATTCTTCCACTTAAAGCACTCAAGATGCTCGCGTCAGGGCCGGTTGTCTTTAGCGTAAATTCTGAGAATACGCTCGTGTCGCACCCTGTAACACTAGGTACGATTATAGGTGACGCAGTTGTTGTCTCTGATGGAATTACGAATGAGTCAGTGATTATCACCGATGCGCGAGGCCTCTCTGAGGGTGACGCAGTCACACTTACGCAACAGTAATATGCATTCAGTCTGGTATTTTTTGCTTCGCAAACGGGAATTTAGTGCGCTGCTTATTTTGACCCTCATTGCAATAGGTATTTTCTCGTTGAATGCAATTCCTAAGGAGTCTTCCCCTGAGGTTATCGTACCTATTGGTATCGTAATTACAGTGCTCCCGGGTGCCTCTGCAATTGACATTGAGGAGCTTATTACGAACAAGCTCGAGCAGGAAATTTCAAATCTCGATAACCTCGATTCCCTTACTTCAAGTTCGCGCGATGGATTTTCTCAGATTGCGGTAAATTTTGATGCTGATGCCGATATCGATAAATCAATTCAAGATCTCAAGGATGCTGTTGATACTGTAAAGGGTGAGCTCCCCCGTGATGCTAATGATCCAATAGTAACTAAGGTAAATTTTGCTGATCAACCAATTCTTGTTCTTTCTATTTCATCAGATCTAGCAGCACTCGAATTTACGGAACTATCTGAAACACTTGCTGACGAATTTGAAAGTGTTCCTGGTGTTTCAAAGGTGTCAATTGATGGACGAAGAGAGCGTGAGATTCAAGTTGTTGTACGTGAGTCAGCGCTTCAGACATTTGGATTGAACCTAAGTGATGTTACAAGGGCACTTGCAGGTGCAAACCTTACTATTCCCGTTGGAAATGTAATTACTGACAATGTGGAGTACGCAGTACGCTATGAAGGAAAGATTACTGATATTGCAGAGATTCAAAATATTCCAATTAGTACCGTCGCGGGTATTCCTGTGTACGTGCGAGATATTGCAACCGTCATTGATGGTGTTGCTCGGGAAGCAAGCATCTCTCGTGTATCTGTGGAGGGCAAGCCTTCGGAATCCGCTATCACACTCTCGATCTTTAAGCGTGCTGGTGTCGACGTTACCGAAATGGGTGATGCTGTTCATGCAAAGCTCGCCACACTACAGAGTGAAGGCGGAATACTTGCCTCTTCGCAGGTTCTTGTTGTGTTTGACCAAGCAAAGTATGTTCGGAAGGACTTGAACGACCTAATAGTTACGGGTTTTGAAACAGTGGCCCTCGTTATTCTCTGTCTCCTCCTTACTATTGGATGGCGCGAATCCCTCGTCGCAGCATTATCGATCCCGCTCTCATTTGTGATCGCATTTATTGGACTGTACGCATCTGGGAATACTATTAACTTCGTTTCACTTTTTGCACTCATTCTTGCAATTGGTATTCTCGTCGACTCGGGTATTGTGATCACTGAGGCTATTCATACGCGTCTTCGTACTTATGGAAATGCGGATGAAGCAGCTCGTGCTTCAATTCAAGAATACGCGTGGCCTCTCATTGCTGGTACACTCACTACTGTTGCAGTATTTGCTCCACTTTTTTTCCTTTCAGGAATCACTGGTGAATTCATAGCATCAATTCCATTCACTATTATTTTTGTTCTGATCGCCTCCATCATCGTTGCACTTGGAATGGTACCCCTTATTGCTATTTACCTTACCAAGCACTCGCACTCAAATAGGTTTGAAGAGCTTCAGGAAGAATATACGCACAAAGCACAGGCATGGTACAGAGAAAAACTAGTGCATTTCCTCGCAAACAAGAAAGCTCAGCGTTTCTTTCTCATTTCTCTTGCAGTAGGGTTTATACTCACCTGTATTCTTCCCTTTACTGGACTCCTTAAGATTATCTTTTTTCCACCAGAAGACGTTGATTTCGTATTCGTAGAGATTGAAGCAAAGCAAGGAACTCCTGTATCTGAAACTGATCTAACTCTTCGAGCTATGGAAGAAGTGCTGTATGAAAAGCCCTACGTTATCGCATTTACTTCTACAGCTGGTTCAGGTTCCGCATTTACTGGTACAGGCATCAGCGGTTCAAAATTTGGTAATTTTTCAATTACTCTTCCTGAAGAACGAGAGGAATCAAGTGCTGAAATTGCAGCTGATCTACGCGAATCTCTTGGTGTATTCAAGAATGTAGACGTGCGGATAACTGAGCAACAGAATGGCCCACCTTCAGGTGCACCAGTATTCATCAAATTCTTTGGCGGTGACCTTTCAGAACTAGCTGTTATAGTTGAGCGTGCAGAAAAAATTCTTACAACGATACAGGGTACAAGAGACGTAACACCAAGTACAAAAAGTAATGCAACAGAGCTTGTGCTCGAAGTAGACACAGACAAGGCGAGTGCTGCAGGAGTATCCCCACTTACAATCGGTGAGGTACTTCGTTCAGCAGTATTTGGACTTACTGCGACTACGATAACTAAGGAAGGTAATGACATTGATATCGTTGTTAAGCTTGAAGTAAATCCTGAAGCGCCTGACGTTACTGCAGCGCCAAATATCACTCTCGACGCACTTCGAAATCTCTCAGTGCCAACACAAACTGGTACGTCTGTGCTACTTGGTTCCGTGGTACGTGAGCGTGCTGCACCGGCGAATGCTCTCATAAACCACGAAGACGAGGAGCGCATCGAATCAGTCTCAGCCTACACGGTTGCTCCAATGACAGCCGCAGAGGTTATTGCTGAGTTCAAGCGACGTGAGGCTGAACTCAATATCCCATCTACTGTTCGTATCTCTTACGGTGGTGAGACTGAGGATATTAATAAGTCATTCACAGAAATGGGACTCGCATTTGTTGCGGGACTCCTCCTGATGCTTGCGATTCTCGTACTTTCATTCAACTCAGTTCGCTATTCTCTCTACCTACTTCTTGCAGTACCGCTTTCGCTCATTGGAGTATTTGCAGGGCTCGCGCTCACTGGACTCGCCCTCTCGTTCACTTCTCTGCTTGGTGTAATTGCGCTTGCTGGAGTCATCATAAACCACGCAATTATACTCATGGATTCAATGATCCATCATCGTGACAATAGAAAGCCTGGGGAGTCACTCATTGATGTTGTAGCTGATTCAGCGGTATCTCGCCTACGTCCAATCTTTCTCACCACAATCACAACTGTTGTGGGTATGATACCGCTTTCTACTATCTCAGACTTCTGGAGCCCACTCGCCTTTGCGATTATGTTCGGTCTTACCTTTGCGATGATTCTTACACTTGTACTTGTGCCGACACTCTTCTATCGCGCTGAAAAAAGAAAAGATGAAAAAGCTAAGAAACTGAACGCTGTAGAAACAGGAGCTTCCTAAATTTAAAGATAGAACCATCCAATAACACCTGCCCCTATCCAGCTTATGCCTGAAACAGTCCCGCTTATAAAAAGCTGTGTCTTTTGTGTAGATGACAATTTAGCAAATGGTGTCTCAGAAGCAATTTTTGAAAGGCGTCCAATAACAAAACTATTAGCGAAAAGTGCTAGAACCATACAAATCTTCAAATAAAATGGAGGATAGTATAAAAGCTCCTCAGACATTCGATAAAAAAGCATACCACCAGTAAGTAGCATCAAGCTCAAACCAACAAATACTGTGTAATGCAGCTTGAGTGTACGTGAACGCGAAAGCGTTAGCTTTTTTCCAAATAGATATTGAATTCCATCATGATCTGCTATGACAATAGCAATCGTCGTTAAGCAAAGTACTGCAAGATGTACGTTTACTAACTCAATTTCCATAGGATTCCTTAATTAGACACCCTTTGTTCCGAGTTCTTCCACTTGCTTTGCCCAGGCTACAAGCTTTACTTCTTGCACATGTTCAGAAGGTCCAAATGCCGAAACAGTAACTTTGAATCCAGCAAAACCAAGGATACCGTGAGAGATTTCGTTCGTAAAATCTCCAAATTTCCACCAGGTTTTAAACGGACTCTCAGTACCAGCCACAATAATGACACGCGCAGTCTTCCCTTTAAGACGCTGAATGAGCTTTCTTGTTACTTTATCAAAATTAAATGCAAAACCAGGAAGCCACATACGATCAAACATCCCTTTCAGTACCGCTGGCATTGTGCACCACCAGTTTGGATACACAAACACCACATGATCAGCCCAATTGATTTTCTCTTGAACCATCTTCAGATCAGGTTCGAGCTCCTGAATAACTTTGTATCCCTGATGAAGAATTGGATCAAACTGTAAATCCGAGATGTTGAGTCGCACCACCTGATGTCCAGCCTTTTGCGCAGCCTCTGCATAGGTATCAGCTAATTTTCCTGAATACGTTGCTGCATCAGGATGTCCGAGAAATACAAGAATCTTTTTCATGTCGTAAATACAGCCACCATTTTAGCACGGAGAGAAAGTACTAATACAGTTTGCTGTTTAAAACCCGAACGAGCTATCGGTGCAGCGTTCCGTTTGGATTAAACCGTGTACCACTGCGCGTTGGGATCTTATTGCCCATTGCTTCCTGGAGTTCAGCTTGATATTTAGGCATTACCTTCATAGCTGCAGCCATTTGATCCTTTCCCTTTTTCATCTCCGCCTGCATTTCAGTTGAAATTTTTTCAAATAGTTCTGGCTTCTTCTCAAGCATAGTGAGTATCATTTCTCTTTGTTCTGCTGGAGCATCCTTGAGTTGCCGCTCGAGGAGCTTTTTCATCATAAAATTTTTTGCTTTTCCAAACATATGGTCTAATGAAATTTATACTTGACTAAAATTAACTATCGTGCTATTGTATATTATGTTGTTGTCGTGCGCTGTCGTGTCGCATTATCGCATGGTGCGCCCACGTCGCGTCGAGGCCTCCCTTCTCGAATCGACAGCAACTTTGCCGCGAGCATCCTCTGGGTGAGCGCGGTTTTTTTTGTCCACATCGAGACTCTTGGTGGCTACAATAGTATTGTAACTTGATTTTGACTTACCTCAAGAATGCCATTTGAGATTTCATATTGCTCTAATTCTGTATTTCCCTTTTTTACAACGACAGTACCTGCTGTAAGCAACGAGATAAAGGGTTCGTGGTGTGCAAGCAAAGTGAGTGCACCCTCGCTTCCAGGAACAGTCACCGAAAGAGCTTGACCTCTAAATACAGGCTCATCGACTCGTGTGATAGTTAACTCAAAATGTGCTGATGAAGCCATAGTGTTTAATTTGTTCCGGACTTAACTATTTCATCGATACCTCCCTTCATATAAAAGTCTTGTTCAGACATATCATCATGTACACCCTCAAGAATTTCCCTGAAGCCACGAATTGTTTCTGCGAGTGGCACATACTTACCAGGAGTTCCTGTAAAAACTTCTCCCACGAAGAATGGTTGTGATAGGAAACGCTGAATTTTTCGAGCGCGGTATACAGTCTGCTTATCATCTTCAGACAGTTCTTCAATTCCAAGAATCGCAATAATGTCCTGAAGATCCTTGTATCGCTGAAGTACTTGTTTAACACCCTGAGCAACTTCGTAATGCTCCTTTCCTACAACGAGTGGGTCGAGGGCAGACGAATTACTCTCGAGTGGATCAATTGCAGGGTAAATAGCAAGAGATGCAAGCGCTCTTGAGAGAACCACTTTTGAGTCGAGGTGTGAGAACGTGGTGGCAGGTGCAGGGTCAGTAAGGTCGTCCGCAGGTACGTAAATCGCCTGTACGGATGTAATAGAGCCCTTTGTAGTTGAAGTAATACGTTCTTGCATCTGTCCCATTTCCTCAGCTAAGGTTGGCTGGTAGCCCACTGCTGATGAGACACGTCCAAGGAGTGAAGATACCTCTTGTCCTGCTTGAGTAAAGCGAAACACATTATCCATGAAGAATAGTACGTCTTTTCCTCCCTCGTCACGGAAATATTCAGCCATGGTAAGTCCAGTGAGTCCTACGCGTGCACGTGCACCAGGTACTTCATTCATCTGTCCGAAGACGAGAGCCGTCTTTGCGAGTACTCCAGAGTCCTTCATTTCGTGGTAGAGGTCATTTCCTTCACGCACACGCTCTCCAACTCCAGCAAACACAGAATACCCCCCGTGTTCAGTCGCAACGTTACGGATAAGTTCTTGAATAAGAACGGTCTTACCTACTCCAGCACCTCCAAAAAGACCTACCTTCCCTCCCTTAATGAATGGAGCTAAGAGATCAATTGACTTAATTCCAGTTTCAAAAACCTCAGTCTTTGTTGACTGTTCTATAAATTTTGGTGGTTTACGATGGATCGGAAGTGATTTTTCTGCTGTGATATCACCAAGTCCATCAAGAGTATTCCCAAGCACATTCATGAGACGTCCAAGCGTTTTCTCTCCCACAGGAACGGTAATTGGTGCACCGCTATCTGATACTTCCATTCCACGCGTAAGACCTGCAGTGTCCTCCATCGCTACCGCACGTACGCGATTCATGCCGAGGTGCTGTGCAACCTCGAGTGTAATGGTTGTATCCTTATTAAAGGAAACAGTAAGGGCGTTCTGAAGGGCCGGAACTGCACCCGTAAACATGATGTCGATGACGGGTCCAATGATCTGTGTGATTATGCCTGTGTTTTTCATACTGTGTGATTAATGGTGAATGATAATTGATGGACAATTCTATTTTTGCTTCATGGCCTCGATACCTCCGGTGATTTCTGAAACTTCTGCTGTGATGACGCTCTGTCGTTCCTTGTTATAGAGGATGGTGAGCGCCTTACCTACCTCTTTTGCCTTGTCTGTGGCGTTCTTCATTGCAACCATGCGGGCTGAGTGCTCGCTCGCCTTTGATTCTAGGAGCGCATGGTAAATCATAATTTGTACTAGCTTTGGAAAAAGCGTATTAAGGACGCTTTCGTCAGAAGGTTCTACTGTATACGTGGTAGTACCAAGGCTTTGCTCGAAAGCACTAAACTTACCTTTCTTTGGAAGAATATCTTCAATCATTCGTTCAAGGTCTTCTTTTGCAATTGGAAGCAGCTTTCGCTTAGCTGCTTTTTGTTCAAATGTTGAGACAAAGTTTTGGAAGACGATTGAAACAGTATGGTATTTCCCACTCACAAACCCTTCAGTTACCTGTTCTGTTACTTCTTCAAGCTCTGTGAGGCTGATTTCATCACGTACGTTCAGATATTCTTTTTTGATCGTGTATCCACGTCTCGAGAAGAACTCAAATCCCTTTTTCCCAAATGAAAAAATCTCCACTTTGTCTGTATCGATTCCGGAAAGATGGAGAGTGGCTTCCTTGAGCACAGCTCCATTGAGGTTACCTGCAAGTCCTTTATCTGATGTAATAACAATGAGACAGTCGTGTGTTCCGTTTCCTTCTTGCATATAGGCGCTTCCTTTAGCTTCGAGGCTTCCTGAAACACGCCCTAAAATACGTAGTGCTGCCTCAGCATATGGCCTTCCAGTAAGTGCGCGTTCTTGGCTTTTCCGCATTTTTACAGCAGAAACAGCCTCCATCGCCTTCGTCACTTTACTCGTGCGACCGATCGACTTTATTTTGCTTTTAATATGCTTAAGCGCCATGTAGTTATGCTTGGTAGAATTCCTTATGAGTTTCAATAAACAATGTCATAGCAGTTTTAAGGTCAGCTTCAGTAACGTCCGAAATCGCGCGTTCATTTTTAATTGAATCAAAGATACTCATCTTTTCACGTTCGATCATTTCGAGGAATGCCGTCTCAATTTTTCGTACATCTTCAACGCGAGCTCCTTCAAGGAGACCGTTGTTTGCACCATAGATAGATACAACCTGCTTGTAGAATGGCATTGTCTCGTGCTGATTTTGCTTCAATAGCTCTGTGTACTTACGTCCACTCAAAATTCGCTTCTTTGTGTCCTCATCGAGATCACTTGCAAACTGCATGAAAGCCTCAAGCTCACGAAACTGTGCAAGTTCAAGTCGAATTTTTCCAGCAACTTTTTTCATTGCCTTTGTCTGCGCGCTACTACCCACTCGAGATACTGAAATACCTACGTTAAGCGCTGGGCGAATCCCTTTGTTAAAGAGGTCAGTCTCAAGGAAGATCTGTCCGTCCGTGATCGAGATCACATTCGTAGGAATGTACGCTGACACATCCCCTTCTTGTGTCTCAATGATCGGAAGTGCTGTGAGAGAACCGCCACCAAGTTCTGGTGAAAGTTTTGCCGCTCGCTCAAGAAGCCTTGAGTGAAGATAAAAAATGTCTCCTGGGTACGCCTCGCGTCCTGGTGGACGGCGGAGAAGTAGTGACATCTGGCGATACGCAACCGCGTGTTTGGAAAGGTCGTCATACACAATAAGTGCATCTTTTCCTTTTTCCATGAAATATTCTCCAATTGCAGCACCTGCAAACGGAGCGAGGAAGAGAAGCGCAGCAGGGTCAGCCGCTGAAGTTGATACGACGATAGTGTATTCCATTGCGCCCTCAGCTTCGAGTTCAGCAACTATACGAGCAGTCTTTGATTCCTTCTGTCCAATCGCAACATATATACAAATAGGACGCGTTTCTTTCGGTTCATACTTCTGATTGATAATGGTATCAATCGCCACAACAGTTTTACCAGTGGCTCTGTCTCCAATGATGAGTTCCCGCTGACCACGTCCAATAGGAATCATCGAGTCGATTGCCTTAATTCCAGTGTGTATTGGCTCGTTTACCGACGAGCGATCCATAACTCCATACGCAACACGTTCAATCGCCATCTCACGATCCGTAGTAAGTGCTGCTTTACCATCAAGCACTTCACCGAGTGGATTTACGATACGTCCTACAATGCTGTCTCCTACAGGAATACTGAGGAGTTTTCCAGTACGCTTTACCTGCATACCTTCCCTGATGCGTGTGGCATCGCCAAGCACCACTGCTTTCACGGTTTCTTCCTCAAGGTTAAGGACGAGTCCATAGAGCACATCTGCATGTTCGATCGCTTCTTTAAGTGATCGCCCTTCGGTGTCGTCGAAGAGTATCATCTCCATCATCTGTGCGCTTCGGAGGCCTTCAATTTCTGCAACTCCGTCACCCACAGCGACTACTGAGCCAACTTCTTCAGTATTAGTTGCTACATCAAGGGATGCGATCTCTTTTTTAATGCGTTCAATAAGTGCAGTGCTCATAATTAACTCGTTAATGTGCGGTAAAGCGTTAATAATTGTTTTTTGTAACTTGCATCAATAATTTTGTCCTCGTGCTTCACAACTACTCCTCCCACGATTGTCTCGTCGATGGTTAGGGTGTAGTCCGAATTAGTTGAAAGAGATTCTAGAAGATGTGTGATTTTTTCCTTGTGTGCGTTTTCATCCTTTGCTTTGGCAAGTGTAACTTGTGGCACAAGGGCGCCCTCTTCTGCCTCTATGCGTATCAAAAGACGCTTTAGGATTCGAGGAAGTAGACGAGTATGCCCTTTTCGAGTCAGACTTTCCTTGAGTCTTTTGATGACGCTCTCTGGGGTCTTTCCTTCCCCAAGGAGTTCTAGAACGGCTGTTGTGTAATCTTCAGTCAGCATACTACTTTGCATCTTTTAAGATTTTTTCCGCCGCAAGAATCGCGATCTTTGCGATTTCGGCTTCACTTTCTCGTTCTGCCTTCTTTTTAAGTTCCTCAGCCTTTTCTGCAGCATCACTCATAACCCTTGTAGCTTTCTGCTCAGCTGCTCCTAGAATCTCAGCTCCTTTGACCTCGGCTCGCTCACTCGCCTTTCCTACAATGTCCTTTGCCTCATGTTCAGCATGCGTAAGAATCTCTCCACGCTTTGCATTCGCGTTTTCAAGCTCACGTCCCGCCGCCTCAGCGTCTTTCACACCTTTCTCAATCTTCTTTTGTCTATCCTGAAGAAGTGTAAGTACCGGCGTATAGAGGAAATACCACAATAGCCCCGCAAGGAGCGCGAAATTAAACATCTGGATGACAATGAGTCGCCAGTCGATGCCAAATGCTGTAAGTACTTCCTCCATATAGTGAATTAGCTAAACTTAATAATGAAACCGATAACAATCGCAAAAATTGCAAGCGCTTCAGTAAAGGCGATACCAATAAACATGGTAGTTTGAATCTTTCCTGATGCTTCAGGGTTTCGCCCGATAGCTTCAAGTGCCTTTGATACGAGAATACCGATACCAATACCTGGCCCAATCATACCGAGCCCGACAGCAAGTGCCATACTCAGTGCTTTGAATGCTTCTAAATCCATAAATTTAAATGTTATCTGTATTACTAATAATGGATAACTGGGAATCGAGAGTTGTTTCCAGACTCCCAGTTATACACTAATTAATGTGGTTCCTCGATCGCCAATTTAATAAAAAATAGGGTCAAAACAGCAAAAATGAACGCTTGAATGAGCCCTACAAACATCTCAAAAGCTAGAATCGGTACAGGAAGGATAAACGGTACAAAAAACATGGCTATAACAAGCAGTGTTTTTCCCGCAAAAATATTTCCAAAGAGACGGAATGAGAACGAAATAAGTCGCGCAAGCTCACTAAAGAGCTCAATAATACCAATAAGAAATGCGAGCGGTGATTTAAAGTTAATGAACTTCCCTGCGTACTTCCAAAGTCCAATGATAAGAACTCCTGAGAGCTCGATTGCAACAAACGCTATGATTGCAATCGCAATCGTCATATTGAGGTCAGTATTCACTGGGTGAAGAAATGGAATAAGCGTCTCTTCACCGTGTGAAGTGGAGTAGATTCCGATTGAATCAACTCCAGGAATAAGACCAATCCAATTCATCGCGAGAATGAACACAAAAATGGTCATAATAAGCGGGAAAAAACGTTTTGCAAGATCCTTATTCTCAAAAACGTCAGAGACATAGTCGAACGCCCCACCCACAAGAGCTTCAGCAATAACTTGGGCTTTCCCAGGAATAAGGGCGAGCTTGCGCTTAAGGAGGAGTGCTGCCAGAACGAGCACGAACATAGTAAGCCACGAGGTCACAAGAGTGCTCGTAATCGGTACCCCAAATGCATGCCCCAAAATGGGGGGTGCAAGGTGTATGGCAATGCCTTCTTCGGCTGCTGCGTATGCAATATTCATAGAAAATGCGCCCGAATAATAGCAGAAAAACACCATAAGATAAAGCGCAGATTGTGTGTATGTATAGTAAACCCGCCAGAGTAACTTGGCGGGTTTACTTTTTGATCAATAAAAAAACTTACTTCTGAGTTTCCCAATACTTCAGCTCTGAGAACATATTCACGAGAGTCTTAAGAAGGTTGTAGATCGAGTCACGAAGCTCGCTAGCACGATCAGTACCAGTTGCTTCCGTAATGCCAGCATCTGGGTCAGCCTTTTCAAGATCCGCGATAAAGTCCTTGGCCATTTGCGAATCTGCTGGAAGTGTCTGAGTTACTGTACGTACACCAAATTCATTTATTGTTGTAAGAAATACAGTTGACTTCCCTTCTGCAGCTGGACCATTGCTGCAAAAATACTGCCAATCTTGACTCCACTGGTGCTCTACCCAGATCTTAGGAGCGACCCATCCCTTCAATGCCTTGGTAACGGTAACTACTTGGGTATGATTGGAAGTGACTTTTGTCGCTGTTCCAATAAATACCTGTGTTTCCTCGTCAGTAACAACCAAGTTAAGATAATCTTCAACCGGAAGACAACTGAGCGCGTGTGCGCTTCCTGCTCCAGAGAACAGCATAAGTGCAAGACCAATTGCTATTAAACCTTTTTGCATATTTTTTATACCAATACTCATACTTAATACTTATACTAAACATCGCTATATACTATTCTACGAGGGTTTAGAGAAAAGGTAACACTTCAACACTTCTACTATGTATTTAACTCAAGAGTTTTAATAGCAGGGCCATGCGCACCAAAACCCCATAACGAACCTGCCTAAAATAGGCTGCTTTGGGCAACACGTCGAGTGCTGGATCAATCTCATCAACACGAGGAAGTGGATGTAGTATGATTGCACCTGCTTTCATATGCTCAGTATTGCTGGGGGTTAAAATATAGCTCCCTTTGAATTTTTCATACTCACTCTCTGAAGAAAATCGTTCTTTTTGGATCCTTGTTTGATAAATAGCATCTACCTCTGTGACTAAATGTTCAAAGTGAGGATGCTCACTATATGAAACTCCATGCTTAGTGAGATACTCCTTAATATCATCACCAATTTTGAGTTCATCAGGAGAAACTAGATGGATCTGAATATTCTCATATTTACCCAAAAGATAGCAAAGTGAGCGCACAGTTCTTCCATTCTTTAAATCACCCATGAGTGCAATATGAATCCCATCTATCTGCCCAAGCTCGCGCTCGAGCGTATACAAGTCTAGAAGTGCTTGCGTAGGATGTTGGCCGGTCCCATCTCCAGCATTAATTATGGGAACTGAAGAGACGTTAGCAGCACGCTCAGCTGTTCCTGCTTCGAAGTGTCTTAGTACAATTGCGTCAGCATAATTTCCTACAACTTTAATACTATCCTCAAGTGTCTCCCCTTTAATCGCTGAGGAAAACTCTTTCGCATTTTCTGTCGTAAGTACATTTCCCCCAAGGCGCATCATCGCTGATTCAAATGAAAGCCTTGTTCTCGTACTCGGCTCATAAAATAGTGAGGCGAGGATTTTCCCCTGAAGTGGTCTTTCTGTATTGGTTTGACATGCATCAGCTACACTGAACAAATCCGTAAGCTCCTCACGATCAAACTGCTGAGCCTCAATAAGGTGTTTCATGGGGATTAGTATATCAGTAAGGGGCTTCCACGCTCTGGAAACACTTTTACCGAGCTCATTCAGGCACTAATTGGAAAGATCCTTCTTGTACCCAATAAATGACTTCATAATTTCAAGCGGAAGAGCGAAGACAACCGTGTTCGACTGGTCTGACGAAATATCATTCAATACCTGAAGCGTGCGTAGATGAAGTGCCCCATCTGATGCTGAGAGTATGCGTGCTGCTTGTGCCATATTTTCTGCTGCCGCAACACGCTCCCCCTGAGAAAGACGGATATCACCAGCAGCAAACATGCCTGGCATGAACGTCTGGACTCTCTCATATAACTTTTTGAGTTATTCCTTAATGGATTCAAGGCGCTTTACAGTCGCACCACTCTCAGACATTTCACCATATACATGTACTTTTTGAGCATCATAGAATTTACTTGTGTCACATGGTGCAGATGTGCCATCAATCTCTATACATGTACTTTCACTTGTAAAATTAAGTGGTACATGGTGACCTTGCTGGTTATTCTCTTCAAATATGATGTACCAGAAGTTAGGATCAAGTGGTGGAGGAACTGATTTAAGGAGAAATCCTTCTTTATCAAAGCTAAATTCCGTAATAGGTGCTACTTCGCCCGAAGAACAGGAGATGTTGTCAATAAACCAACCGTCATTAAGGCGATTCAGTGTAATGATTGTTTGGTCAGTAACCAGTTTATCCCTTGATTTAACAATTACTTGAGTGGTGTCTGCTAAAGAAACCAATACTTTTCCACCAACTCTATCAGGTATCACTGTTTGGCAAATTACAGGATCCTTTTCGGATGTCGGACGATCTTTTGCACGAGTGAGTGCCGCACTCAGATTTTTACTTAAAAGCGGATTGGTGTCCAAATTTGATTGATATGGATTGGTACTTGTTGATTTCACCGCATCAAGCCATGAGGCATAAAAATCTAATGCAATGTCGATGGGTTCATCTGTTGAGGTCGCTTGTTCAGCAAGCACAGGATCTGTTGTTTTTTTAGATACAAACAAGAGGTTGTACAAAATTCCCCCTATTAAGAGAATTGCTACTACGCCACCTACAATAAGTATTTTATATTTTGAAGTCATTCAAGGAATTATACTCTATTCTGCTAACAGGAAAAAACTTTTAAATCGGATGCTTTTGCAGCTCTACATAAGTCTAGCTTACTGTAACCCGTCGAATGAGTCAGTCTGGATTCTTTCTTCAGGAATTCCCTTTTCTTTAAGTGAAACAACAATAGCATCTACGAATGATGGTGGGCCGGCGACCATAAAGATAGCATTTGGTTTTTGTTCCTGAAGAATATGTAATGTATCCTCAGTCTCCTCTCGAGTAATGTGAAGCTGTTCAATTGGGAAATAATCCAACTCATTTTTATACAAATAGTTTTCTCTCGCGATGTGGACTAATGTTGGTTTAAAGCCCAGGCTTCCTGCGGCATGCTCACGGATGATGGATCGAAATGGGGTAATGCCTATTCCACCTGCAATCATAATAAGCTCCCCGTCTCTAGGAACTTCGAGATACGTTTTTATCTTGAAGAGCTCAATACTGTCACCTGGTTCCAGTTTTAGGATTTCAGTTTTAAACGGAGAACCTGACTCCACCGTCGTCGTGAACATAAGGTGAGGGTCTGAAGGTGCAGCAGCTATGGAGAGGTCTCGCACTGCTTTGTGAGGCGCAGGAACAGAATGAATGCGCATATGCACGTAATATCCTGGCCCAAATTCAAAATCAGAGGGTTTGTCGAAGATAAACGTATGAATATGCCCATACTCATGTCGCTTCTCACGAAGGACTACGTTTGGCCACCTCTTTGTTTCAGGTGGCATACATAAGTATTAATTTTTTTGGATTTCAAGAATCCTTTTTGGTAAATGAGGATGAGATGCAAGTGCTTCAGAAAGCCATACAAAAAATCCCTTCTCTGTTTTTGTTTGTTCGATATATGATTCGATATTTACAAGATTGCCCATCGTCTTTCCAGAAACAAGCTTGACGAGGGCACGTTCACAGGTATTTTGATCAGGAACGAGTGCTTTCATTACTTGGTCAGCTGAATACTCTCGCGCACGCGACAGCGCTGAGTTAAGAAAAGGAATGAAGGGCACAAGAAACCAATTATAAAAATGAGTATGATTGAGAACATGATGTCCCAGCTCATGTGCAACCACTGCTTTTAGTTGTTCTCTATCGTTCCCTTCTGTGAGCGCGCTTGCCAGGTCAGAAAAGATTACAAGCATTTTTCTTGAAACTAAGCGGGTTGCGAAGGCGTTGAGTTCTCCACCGGCTTGCATTATATGAAGATCGGGCGGTGTTTTAAGTCCAACACGTTCTGAAAGAACTCTCATGGCCTCCCATAACTCTGGAAATTGATTGGGGCCAGCCTTTACGCTATTGATACGAATCGCGGCCATTGCGAGGAAGTGAAAAAATATATAAAAACAAGTGATTGCAATAAGAATTGCAAGCCAGAAAAGTTCTCCATAATTACCTTTAAACACTGACCAAACTATCCAGCCGTAAAATAGAGCGCTTATCAGAACACTGCCCATAAAATAAAATTTTTCTTTAGATGTCCTATAGCTTCGGGCATTAATATGCTGTTCCATTGTATTATAATCACACTAGTTTGACTTGTTTGTCAATTTAACTCCACAGGGTTACCCAGTGACAACACTGTGACAACACTGTGACAACATCATTTTTTAACATGTCTAGATTGTTGTATGGACGATATTGAAATTTCTTTATTAATTATTTCTTTGAAAATTCCACTATGAGATTTGATCTGGTTTTATGTTTTCGGAGTATAAATTTATTTCAGTTGGTAAATAGACCGTTATTACGTAACTGAAGTGGGTGCAGAGGGCTGAACTGGAGGTTTTGGAGGGGGTGTAGGGCGGAATTTATGCAGTATCCAGGCACCAGCAACTACCGTGACTGCATACACTGCAAGAATTGAAACCATAGAGAGCCACATATCTGCAGGGAAGAATTTGATGCCGTTTGTAAGGAAAAACCCGAGAACGAATGCAACCCACCATCCAATGAATGAGAGTGCGCTTCCCCAGTAGAGGCCAATCTTACGCTTCGCGAGCATCCATGCATTCACATTGATAAGTACAATAATAATCATCTTCGCCCAAAACACTCCGTCTACGAGCCTAAAGAGTTGATTGTTCATCCAATATTCAATGATAAAGCCAAGGCCAGAAACAATAGCTATAATAGTTCCCAGACGAGTTATGAAAAAGCTCTTATGCAGAAAGAGCTTATCAGTATCATCCATTTTTCCATCTTTTAGCGCAGTATTGAGGTTGATCTCAATAAACGTAGCTCCTCCAACGCCTAAAATGGTTCCGATGAGGTGTGCCAGGAGAAGAAATACGTGAAAGTCCATGAAAATAGAATTAAGCTGCTACAGAAGCGGTGTAGCCTAACTTTCCAATTTCTTCGATAATCTGCTCTGCTTTAATTTTTGAATCATCAATCTCCCATGTACCTTTCTTACCTTCGAGATCAACGAAAACTGACGAAACACCCTCCATTTGTTCCGTTACCATCTGAATACCTGTTGCGCATCCGCCACAGTGCATTCCGACGATGTTCATATTTAGTGTAGACATAATTCAAGGTTTAAATTTACGTAATTTCTGTGTTGCTCGATCGACTTTCTGCTGCAAAGTAGATTTCTACATTTTAGTAGCAAAGCCCTTGCGAAAGTATCCCACACTTTCTCATGCCTAGAACTTCCAGCAAAATTTAAACTTTGAGGAAGCTCTCTATTGATTATATCATCCTACTTTCGGCTTTGAAGCAGCCAATGCATCCTTCTCGCCTTTCTTAATCTGCTTCTCAATAGGCGGAACATACGAATGGAGTGTCATTGAATTCAATACTACTGACACGGAACTAAACGCCATCGCAAATCCAGCAATTTCAGGGCGAAGTGTTGCTTGTGAAAGGTTAAAGAGCATTTGCCCAAATGAACCATAATTAGCCTGCATAGCAACGACCCAACCTGCCGCAATACCGAACGAGGTTTGAGTAATGAGAAGGTGGGCTCCCGCAGCGACAGGAATCGCTGCCACGTTGTAGAAGAATGCCCAGAAAAGGTTTTGCCAGACCTTAATAATTGTCTTTCGTGAAAGCTGAATAGCTGTCGCAACATCACGAAGATCGTCCTTAACAAGAATGATTTCTCCCGTTTCAATTGCCACGTCGCTTCCTGAACCAATAGCAATACCCAAGTTTGCTTGTGCGAGCGCTGGTGAATCATTAATACCGTCTCCAACCATAGCTACGTTCTTGCCCTCCGCTTGAAGCTTCTTTACCATTGCTGCTTTGTCCTGCGGCAATACTTCTGAGAGCACGCGGGTGATACCAACTAGTTTTGCAATTGCCTGCGCAGTCTTCTCATTGTCACCAGTAATCATAATAACTTCCTTCCCCATGCGCTTAAATTCAGCGATCGCCTCCTTTGCGTATGGTTTTAGTGCGTCCGCCATTGCAATGAGTGCGACTGGCTTACCATCGATGAGAAGGAAGACTGTGGTTTTTGCCTGCTCTTGAAGTTCTCCGAGCTTAGTCTGGTAACCTTTTGTATCAATCTTCAAATTATCCATATAGGTAAGGTTTCCAATGATGACTTCCTTTACCTTTCCACTGTGAGGAATCATTGCCTTAATACCCATACCCTGCATCGCTTCAAATTTCTTTAGCATAATAACCTCACCAAACGTCTTTCCATGCTCAATAACTGCTCGCGCAAGTGGATGCTCCGAACCCATTTCAGCAGAGGCTGCAAGGATCGCAGCTTCTTCGCTTTTTACACTCTGGTCAAGCATTACGAAGTCCGTGACAATTGGTTTACCTATTGTGAGGGTTCCGGTTTTATCGAGTGCAATCGTATTGACCTTGTATGCTTTCTCAAGCGCTTCTCCTCCCTTCAAGATGATGCCAAACTTCGCTGCGCGCCCAATACCGACTACGAGTGCGGTCGGCGTTGCGAGACCCATGGCGCACGGACATGAGATCACGAGTACCGCAATCATACGTAAAAGTCCCGCACGTACGGGTAGATCAGCAATAAATACCCAGCCAATAAAGGTAAGTACTGAAAGCAGAACAACGGCTGGTACAAAGTACTCGCTCACTTTATCGACAAGATCCTGTACAGGAGCACGCTTCGCCTGCGCCTCCTCCACCATACGGATTATTTGATAGAGCAGTGTATCCTTACCAATTTTTACTGCCTTAAATTTGAAACGACCTTCTAGATTTACGGTCGCACCGATCACATTGTCTCCAGCGATACGTTTAACTGGGAATGATTCTCCAGTAACTACTTTTTCATCAATATGTGTTTCCCCTTCAATAAGGACACCGTCAACAGGAACTTTTTCTCCTGGCTTTACGATGATTATGTCTCCTTCAACGAGTTCTTCGAGTGGAATGGTGACTTCCTTTCCATCACGTTCAACATGCGCTTCTTTAGCTTCGAGCTTAAGAAGTTCCTTAATAGCACTAGACGCCCTTCCCTTTGCAACAACTTCTACGTAGCGTCCTAGAAGAATAAAGGCGATAAGCGCAGCTGAACTTTCCCAAAATGGATGGTCGATATTGAAGAATAAGAAGCCAATCGCACTGTAGAGGTACGCAGCTGTAGTACCCAATACCACGAGCACATCCATGTTTGCAGCTCCAATTCTGACTGCAGACCACGCATTGCGATAGAATGGCCATCCGATAACAAACTGAATTGGTGTAGAAAGAACCCAGTAAATATAGTTGAGATCGATACCGAAAACCTGGTGTACGTGAGGCAGGTTGAACATGTGTACACCCATGTAATAGGCAATGATGGGCGCTGCAATTGCGAACGCTGCGATAACGCGACGCTTTGCAAGCAACATTTCCTTTGCCTCAGCCTTCTCTTCGTCTTCAATCGAATTTGACTCCTCATCCGGACGAATCACATCGTATCCGAGCTTGTTCACAAATGCATCGATCTGGTTAATCGAAATCTTGGATTCATCAAACTCGAGTGCCACTTTCTGAGCACCATAGCTTGTATTCGACGCGACAACGCCTGCCTGTTTTAAAAGCAGTTTGTCGATCAGAATGGCGCAAGAGGCGCAATGCATTCCTTTTACTTTAAGTACAAGCTTTGTCATGACGAATAATTACTAATTGATTAATTTACGAGGTTTGAAAGTGCATTCACAACAAATTTTCCAAGATGCTCAAAATGCCCACGAAAAATTCCCGTGTAAGGGCCCTCTTGAACAACTCCTCCTGGGAGATTTCCTGTCGCTTTACTGTCACTGCAGGAGACTGAACAGTAGAATGGGAATTCACCCTCCTTTGAGGCTACAAAATCAACCTCAATGCGTCCGCTCGCCGGAAGTCTTTGAGAAATACCGAGTGCATCGATTGCAAACCCGTGGTCGAATGTGTCCTCATTAATTACGGTAATGTGCACACGATCACATTTGTTTACAGTGATGCTTTCTGGGTCGAATCTCCACTCAAGTTTCTTTGAAACCACAGTCACATCGCGTGCAATACCCATGTTAGCTGAGCAATCATCGGTATCAGTAGTGCGACTAAAGATAAACCCGCCTCCAAGAAGTACGACGAGCACGATCCCCATAATTACAAATTTGTTCATGTTATTTAATTTCAGCTTTAAGATACTTTTTAACGACGAGGACGAGTGGCACCGTGAGTAGTAGGGAGATGATAAGGAGAATCCACCACTTCTTGTTTGGTGACCATCCAAAATTGTCTACACTAAATGATGGTGTGCCAACCTCAATATCGAAGGTTGCAATGCGTGGTGCACTCTCCCCCTTAAGGACAAACGAGACGAAAGCGCGATACTGTCCTTCAGTCGGAAACTGAGTGGGTACTGAATAGGTTCGTCCACCTGCGGCGACCTCATGCCCATCTGCTATGCCCCCGTGTGCATATGCTACCGGAATACTAAATAATGAAGGGGGCAACATTGAGTGTAAGTGTGGCATCGATTCATTAAATCCGGGAGCACCTGGTACGTTCTGGTCTCCAGCGGGAACCGTAGTCGGCTCTGGAAATGTAGTGTTGCCTGGGTAGGTCACGAAACGTACAGAACCGTCACTTCTCACAAAGGTAATGGTAATCGGTCGGGGAATTACATCGTCGAGCACCATTGCTGCACCTTGAGAATCTGAAAATGTAAGTGCTAATAGCGTGTTCTTTCCTACTTCCACAAACCTAGTGTCAGCACTGACTGTGTATTCTCTATCACTTACTTGATCAGTATAGGAATATGCAAGTGGTTCAACACTTCCTGGGGTAACTGGTCCACCGGACGTTGCACCAGCTGGTGGAGGTGTTGATCCTGAAGCGGTTGGCTTCACAGTCGCGCGAAATTCATCCCCAATTGCATTTCCATTCTGATCTTCAACACGGAAAGAGAACATCATGCCTGCATGGAGGTGCTCCGAAATGTGACAATGTGCCATCCATACACCAGGATTACTCATCTCAACTAGAACATCGATGTACTCACTTGGTGGCACAAGCGCTGTGTCCTTCCACACCATGTTGTCATTCGGCACGCCATTATTTGAGAGAACTACAAACCGTTGCCCATGAAAGTGGATTGGATGCTGCATGACGTGCGCGGCCATCATGTCATTCGTAAATCTGATCTTTACGAGTGAACCTTGTTTAAAGGTCCAGTCATTGATACCCATATTGATCTTTCCGGTTGTCTGATCAATGATATTCCACGCCACATTTTCAGTCGTGTTAACTTTGTCAGTATTTTGTGCATCATCCCATTGCATTGCCTCAATACCACTTTGCATCATTGGCATTGCAGTTCCAGCGCCATGCCCATGTGGCATTGATTCATCCACTGATGTGGCCGAAGCAGCTCCTCCGTGTGCGTGTGCGTTGTGATCTACAGCACCGGTAAGTGTGACTGTGAGCAGTGCGCGCTTTTCAGGTTCTTGTGCCAAATACGCCTGTCTATACTGATCGAAAAGTGCTTTCTCTTCAATATTACGCCTGGCCACATTGAAGTTTTCAACATACGATGGTAATGCCTCTTCTTCCTGTGCATCAAATTGAGCTACCACAATTTGGCGATCTGGAAGCATGTTCAGGAGTTTGTAGAGACCCTCCTCCGGGAAATACACTTCGACAACCAGTCGTTCTGCTGGCGAAAGAAGTACACTTTCCTCATACACTTCTTGTTCAAGTCTTCCCCATTCAGCTCCTACTACTTTTATTTGCGCCCCAGGGATAGCGAGCTTATAGGTACGTGCATTAGAAACATTGGTAAGGAAGAATCGAACTACCTCTCCCGCCTTTACATCGAGAAGTGCATCGGACTCTCCATTAACGAGGTACATATTTCCAAAGCGACCAAGTAGTGCGTGATCAACCGTGTCTTTGTAGAAGTCAGCAATTTGATTGTTCTCAATGAGCACATCGTCAATCATGATTGGCACTTCACGGTTCACCTCCGACCAATAGTCAGGGTTGTTCGATGCAACAATATAGCTTCCGTAGAGACCCATTTCTTGGCCATAATCATCTCTCGTGTGTGGGTGATACCAGGCAACACCAGCGTCGGGGAATGAGAGCGTATAGGTGAATGATTCCCCAGGTTTTACGACGTTTTGGGAAAGATCAGGAGTACCATCCATGAGATTGTTTAGGCGGAGACCGTGTGAGTGGATGGTTTGATCAACATCAGTATTGTTCTTGAAATTAACAGTAATCACAGAACCTTCAGTTGTTTTAATGAAAGGCCCAGGGACTGAACCATTGTACGCAAGCATGCGAACCATTTTGTTACCAATCTCCTTCTTTACGTACCCTGCTGTGATGTTATACGTATCTCCATTTGCAAGCTCCACAAAGAGCGGGCCAGTAGCTTCTGGAAGACCTGTAATGTCTTTTGTAAATGTAGGGCGCTCTAGTACTGGTGCTTGCGTAGTGGGTGTCGCGACGTGATGTGTTGTTGCTGCGGGATCAAACTGTTTAAGATAGAAGTTTCGTGGAAGGAAATAAATGAAGAGAATTGCCAAGAATACAGAAATCGCAATAAGATAATTGCGCTGAATGCCCAGTATTTTTTCTTCGTATCCGCGAGCAACTGGATCTTTGTAGACACCCGTCTCGCCATATGCAACCTTAGCTTCTTCGGCTCTTCGAGTTGCTTCAAGTGCATCAATTTCTTCACGGGCATGCTTAAGGTCATAGGTTACCTCGAGCTCATCGACATTCATCATGGTTTCGACTTGACGTCGATCCCTTTCGAGACGATCTATTTGCGCTTCAAGTGCTGCAACCTTGTACGCAGGACTATTATGCATCTCTCGTCGTCGACGTGCGTACCACCACCAAATCGGAAGTAGCCACACAAACACGAGGAACCAACTTCCGAGTTCAAGTGGAAGCCCGAAAAGACCAGTACCTGCTTCAATTCCATGTAGATGAGCAACATTTGTGCCAAGCGTATCGTTCATTATGGCGTTCACCTTCCCTTCCTGCGTCACTGATTCAAGCGCACTATGAATGCCTGAGTTCACCCACCACTTATGTGAGAAAAGTCCAAGCGTAAGAATAAACCCAGAAACGAACACCATAGCCCAACCCGTTGCACGTTCGAGCTTGTCCTTACGAGCCATGAGCCAGTTAAGACCGTTTACTCCAAGAATTGCGAGGAATGCAAGAAGAAGAAGTGGTAGCACACGTCCTACGGCGTGAATGAGGAACATCGTCCATCCATAAAGTACATCTCCACTCGAAGCTATTTCAATCAAAATAAGCGGCGTTGCTGGATGCGGGCAGCCAACCCCTACATTTCCTAAAAATGCGCCAAGAAAGAACGCCTTGAGAATTTCCTGTCTTTTTTGAATAAATGCCGGCGCCGCACCTGAATAGGTCGGCATATGAAAATTCATGAGTCCTATTTCCGAGAGCGCAAAAAGAAGCGCAAACGTACCGGCACCAAAATAAATCCAGTTCTTAATAGCTTCCAGATCAGCCCCAAGTGAACTTACTGCAATTCCACCGAGAAGAGCTGCTGCAATACCATAGAGACTGAGTGTAAAAGCAACTCCAAAACCGAATGCGAGTGCCATACTAAGGCCCTTTATCATTCCCTTTCCCATAGAGAGCGGAACAATAACGAACGCAAGCGGCAGTGTGCATGGCATTACGATCATTGTTAGACCTGTTGCAAATGAAAATAAATACCAGCCGATACTGCCATCTGGTACTGACGGAGCAATTACAAAAAGATAGAGAAGCCCGAAAATAATGGCTGCTGCCACAAAGAGTGTGCCACTGATGAGCCAACCCCGAAGCCCTGACATTCCGCCCGGGGACGCTAGAGATGAGGATGGGGTTTCTGTTGTCATACGCTTATGAAAGTTCCTTTAACTTATTTATAAAATCTTTTTCGTTCACCCCTCCGGTTGAGAAAAGCTCGCCATTTATGATAATTCCTGGAGAGGCAAATATTTGATGCTTTTGTACAAGTTCTTGTCCTGCAGGATCCATAAGGCTTACCTCTGAGAATTTTACATTCGGCCAATCCGCTTTTATCGTCTCCCAAAACGCTTTAAAAGCCGCGCAGTGTGTGCATCCCGGTGATGATAGTTCCTCAAGTAAAATTTCTCGCATGCAAAATGCTCTTAGGTGATTACTAGTTCATTGTAACAACTCATTCTTTTAGTTTTGTCGAGTTGTACCCAGAAAATCTGAAGCTAGCAAGAAATTTCTTGATATCTAAAACAATCTTTGATGTGATCGTTTACCATTCCTACAGCTTGCATGTGCGCGTACCAAACTGTCGGTCCCAAGAACTTAAAACCTCGCTTTTTAAGATCTTTAGACATTGCTATAGCCAGATCGGTGATCACAGGAATGTTCTTCCCCGTCTTTCTTTTTCCATCAATTGGTTTATCTGCAACCCAATTCCACATGTACGTACTAAAACTTCCAAACTCTTTCTGAACCTTAAGAAATGCCTGAGCATTTGTAATCGTCGAAGTAATTTTAAGACGATTTCTAATTACAGATGCCTCATTACAGAGCCTCTCAGCGTCTTGTCCAGTCATTTTTGCTACTTTCTTTGGCTCAAAATTTTTGAATGCTTTCCTATACCCTTCTCGCTTATTTAAAATGATTCTCCAGGAAAGCCCTGCTTGGGCACTTTCGAGCACTATAAATTCAAAGAGTTTTTGATCGTCGTATATTGGTACTCCCCATTCTTCATCATGGTACTTAACATAGAGATCGTCACCTCCTTCTGTCCATTTGCATCTTTTCATATGCAAAGAGTACCAATTAACTGGTCCGTCTTACAGACGCTGTACACCCTGTCGATATTTCTTTTCGTCTCCTCAAGGAGTATCTGACAGGGTCTTGCGAAAGTCTCCCAGACTTTCTCACCCCATTCAGTATCGTGATAACGAATATACAGCTCATCTCCGTTTTTTACCCAGTCGCACCGTCTCATATTTTTATGTGTATCAGTCCTTGAAACTTCATGCGTGAGCTATATACCTTGTCGCTATTATTTTTGATTGCAGAGATTCTAGCTGAAAAAGTCCTGCAAGATGAAAATACAAAATCTTGTACAAAAATGTGTTTTAGCGAGTCACGACCATCTCTTCATCTTCAGTGTACGCGAATGGAGCGCAAACACTGATGCGACCCCCTGGTGTCTTAATAATCCTGTATGAAGTTCCTTGGTCAGTAGACTCAGCAGGATCACTTGGAATGTTAGTCAAATACTTCTCGTCGGTAATCAAATCGTCAATTCTAATACCATCACAAGAAAAACCTACTTTACAAATATCAAGTCCATCTTCAATGCACGATGCCCCAGTAGGAATATCTCCTGGGTATGTACCTTGATTATCAATAGCATATTGGTGCACAGCATCAAGAATTGATCGAATATCACTTCTTCTTTGGGCATCTTGTGCCTCACTAAATTGCTTTCCAGGATTAATCGCAACAATCACTACGGCAGCTAGAATTGCAAGAATTGCAATAACAAGAAGTACTTCAATAAGAGTGAAACCCTGTGTGTTGTTATTTCCTTTAAGCATACTTTGTTAAAAACTAATATGGCTACAATAACGGCAACATTACCATCACGTCAACAGTATACAATATGGTTACTCTATCTTTTGGTATTCTATTTATAAGAGTCTTAATCCTGTACTAGTTTCTACATACAATGACATTTCTTCATATTTACTTAAATTCAAATAAAAACACATTCTCAACTCTTTCTGGCTTAGACACTGCAGTCTTCACTCTGGGATAGACTGTATTGACCAAAAAGCTGAATTTGCGTATGATTGGCGGGCTTAATGTTTAATTTCAGAGTGGGCCCGTAGCTCAGTTGGCTAGAGCGTCTGTTTTGCACTCAGAAGGTCGCAGGTTCAATTCCTGTCGGGTCCACTCTGAAATAAAACAAGTAGGTACGTAGCTAAGGCTTAACCTATTATATAGTTGGCTATTCAAAATCCGTCTCCCAGACGGATTTTGCTATTTTGCGCAGAGAAGGTAGAAAAGTATGGGATATTTTTCTAAATCCTTGAGCATCCGCCAGCTGGCTGAGTGCGAAAAGTGTACTGACCATGTTAATGCTGTCGAGGGCACAATTTAATTGCCCAAAGCTGGCATTACTATCGTATATCCACGCACTGTGAAGAAATAAAAAATTGATTAGAGTGATACACTTTACTAATGATATTGGTGAACGTCCTAATGAATAACATTTAATAAAATTTAAATACATTATGAAAAAAGTTGTTATCCTACTTATTTTACTGGTTATTCTTGGAGGAGTAAGTGTTGCTTATTATTTTTCAAGTGAACCAAAGGAGCTACAATCGAATGAGTCAATAATTATCCTATGGGCAGAATGGGCTCCTGCTGATTCACTTAAGGAACTTGTAAAAGATTTCACAAAAGAAACTGGCATTGATGTAACTGTTGCTACTGTGCCCTGGGCTGATTTTTCAAAAACAACCTTTGATGTATTTGAAAAGAAAGGTCAAGATTTTGACATGGTAGTAGGTGATTCGCAATGGCTTGGAAAAGGTTCACGTGACGGGAATTATGTTGAATTAACTCAGTTTGTTAAAGCAAACAAGATTAATGAGTCTATGCATCCAGTTGCACTTGAGGGGTACGGGGAGTATCCAAAAGGAAGCCATAGATACTGGGCAGTACCACTAGAAGGCGATGCGTTTGGATGGGCATATCGTAAAGATCTTTTTGAGGATGCAACCGAAAAAGCTGCTTTCATGAAAAAATATGGTTACCCTCTTGATGTTCCTGAAACATGGGCACAAGTACGAGACACAGCCGAATTTTTTCATCGACCGGAAAGTGGATTTTACGGCATTGGCATTCCTACAGGAGTTGCTCATGACACTCTTTCTATGGGAGTTGAAAATCTTATCTGGGCGATGGGTGGAGAGCTTGGTGATTATGAGTCACATAAAGTTGAAGGAATACTCAATAGTAACAAAAGCATTGCTGGACTTGAATTCTACAAGGAATTATACAAATTTACTCCACCAAATTACGAAGATGCTTTTTACACTGTTCCGCTCGTTGATTTTGAAAAAGGAAAATTGCCGATGTTCTTTAGTTATTTTGCTTTTTTTCCTGAGCTCGAAGATCCATCAAAAAATCCACATTATGAAAATACTGGCTATTTTGCTATGCCAAAGGGTCCGCTTGGTGATCGAGTTGCTTCGCTTGGAGGGCAAGGACTTTCAATTAACAGCTATTCAACCAAGAAGGATGCCTCACTCACATTCATGAAATGGTTTATTAAAGAGGATGTCCAGCAGAAATGGGCGAGATTGGGTGGGTTCAGTGTGAATAAGAAAGTTCTTGCATCCGATGAATTTTTAACCACAGGTGCTCGCTTCAACCCCGTATTTGCAGAGTCTATAGGAATGTTAAAAGATTTTTGGGCTGACCCAGTATATTCAGAACTACTTGAGGCATCACAAGCTAGATGGAGTAAATTCATAACTACTGATGAAGTCACCGCGCAAAAAACAATGGATACGCTTGCGGAGGAATGGGAGAATATATTTGAAATTAACGGTTATTATAGAGAATAAGTAGATTCAGTGCTCATGAAAGGAGGAAGGAAAACTATTGGATTGAAGCTGGGGATTATGCTCCTATGCATGGTTACTATACCCACTCTTTCACTTGGCCTTCTTACATACTTTACGTTTAAAAATGAAACAAATACAAGTGCGGCTACTGAACTTGCAGTCATTGCTCATGACTGGAAAGTCATTACTGAGACGTATATACAGCAAGAAGAGCGGGTTCTGCGTCGTGAGGAAACTCTTGTTGAAACACGCCTTAAATCGATCTCACTTCATGTCAAAGCACTCATTGAAGCCGAAGAAGACGAGTCTGGAACCGTTTCAGAACATGTAATTGAGCTTATTGATAGTATTGAGTTAGGACGTAATGGATATGTTTTTTTGCTTGATTATGCGGGAAATTTTGTTCAAACAAATACACAAACGAATCAAAGCAAGAAATTCTCAAAAGTCACAAATAATGAAGGCGAGGATATAACTGCTGAGATTCTTAAGAAAAGCCATGAGCTTCGTAATGGTCAAACGTATACCGCACAATTTGTATGGTATGAAGAGGGATCAAACGAACCTCGAAAACAACTCGCGGTTTTTAGTTATAGTGAAAAACTAGATATTATCGTTGGCGCTCTTTCTTTCTATTCAGATTTTCAAAGCTCAGATCTACGATGGATACTTCAAGATGAGCTGCGTACCCTGATGTCAGAGCAAACGATAAAGGATAATGGTTATGTTTGGGCCTTGAATAGTCAAGGAGATTATCTTGTCTCAAAGGAAAAACTACGCGATGGAGAAAATATTTATAGTACACAAGATTCAAAGGGACAATATATCATTCAAGATCTTATAGCTTCTGTTACTGCACTCGAAGCAGACGGGATCTATACGACTCAATTTGCATGGAAAAATTTGGGAGAAATTAGTGCTAAAGAACAACTAACTGCAGCAACGTATGTTCCTGAATGGGATTGGATCATTGCAGTGAGTGCAAACGAAGATGATTATCTAAAAGGGCTAACCCGCATTCAGTGGTATATTTTCTTTGTGAGTATTTTTGCGATTCTTGCAGGCTCTCTTGCAAGTTATATTTTTTCTCAATACATTACAAGGCCACTCAAATCGCTTCAGAAAGCCGCCCTAGAAATGAGGGATGGTAATCTAGATCACCCAATTACAAACTCTTCACACGATGAAGTGGGATTACTTGCTGATGATCTTGAGGTTATGAGACAGCAACTAAAAAGCCGAAATCAAAACTTGGAGCAAACTAATACTGCTCTCAAGGAATTATCTCTAGATCTGACTACGAAAAATGAATCCGTTGAAAAGCTCAACAAGTTTATGATTGATAGAGAACTCAAAATGATAGAGCTAAAAAAGGAAATTGTAGATCTTAAGAAAAAGAATTTTCCTAATTCTTAATTAAAACCTTAGCTCGCAGGACCCTCGTCGCAAGCGGATGGCGCATTCTTATCGTTCGTTAGCAAATCTTCTTCTACAGTCACACTAAAATATCATACAATCTGAACCGTTCATGTAATGCAGAATTCCTGTGAGCTGCCTATCTATGGCATCAGCTTGATATTCTGTGGCATACTGTGCCTATGTCACCTCATGGTATCGATAAAGTGATTAGTGCAGTGGGGTCAGTCTCATCCCTCCTCATCCATACTTGTCTTTTTGCTAGTGCTTTTCTCCTTGCGCTTTTTGGTGTTGTGGAATGGAGTATTATGCTCCTTATTCTAACAACCGTTGTATCACTGGAGGCAATTTATCTTGCAATTTTTATTCAAATGAGTGTTACAAGGCAAGCTAAAGATCTTGAAAGTGTTAGTGAAGATGTTGAGGATATTCAAGAAGACATCGAAGAAATTAGTCACGATGTGGATGAGATTCAAAAAGACGTTGATGAGATTCAGGAGGACGTAGACGAAATTCAAGAGGATGTTGAGGAGATTCAGGAAGATGTGGAAGAAATCACAGAAGAACCCGAAATCCACAATCAAAGTTCGCAAACTGTCTCTATAGATGAACTGACATCAGATCTTCGAAAAATTCTTGCGAACTTAGAGCGACTCCAAAAATAACAAACACCCTGTTACGCAGGGTGTTTGTTATTTTTGTGTAAGTGCAAACCTCTTGTGACGAGAACAGCACCAATGATTATTGGTTTAATATTGTGCGTGTTTTTGGCCCTACGGTACCTGTGGGCTCAATTACATGCTTTAGTTGCAGGAATTTGACGGCAGATTTAGTTAGGTCTCCAAAGTAACCGGTTATGTCTCCATTGTAAACCTCAAGTGAGGTAAGTAGCTTCTGAAGCTCCGACACCTCGGTTCCGCTAGAGCCAAGTTGTAGATCTTTTGTAAAAAAGTATTTAGAAGCACCCATGACTTCTGAAGATACTGTTTGTAATACGGTTAAATCTACTTCATTACTCAATAAACCGTTCGGAAGCTGTGCAGAGATTTTGTGGAGCCCTATACTTGTTACTGGAACATAAAAGGTGAGTTGGTTTTCAGAAGGAGTGTTAATAAGAGCTGGTCGATTCTTATCGAACATGATGTAGGTAACACCTCTCAAATTTATGCCTTCTACGGTAATTAATCTGCCGATTTCAGCTGAACTTGCGGAAATTGATCCAATATATGGAGCGTCGCTGCACTGATCTAGGAGGATTTTAATACTGGAAATATCAGAAGCAGTAATGGTAAGACTTGCATTTAGATCAGCTTTGTCATCGAAACCAGAATTGGAAGAAATAAGCCCAGACTTTGATTTAACATATTCAACATCTTTTGCGTCAATAGAACCATCTCCGTTTACATCGGCATTTGAACACGTTGGTGCAGCAGTTCCTGAAGTACTTACAGTGTAAGTGAGAACCGTACAATTATTCGTTTCACTTGATTCACTCACAATCCCTGAAGAATCAACACAGTGCCTCACTTGCAGAGTCCCTGATTTAGTAAGTGCTAAACTAGCTGAAGTATCAAGGAACCGTCCTCCTGCAGCTGTTGTTCCTCGAGGACTTGTAGTATTCAATGCTTCCCATGGACTTATGGTGTCGTAGCGGTAAGAAAAACTATCGACATACATTGACGGTGCATTTACTGTACTGCTATTTTTTACTTCAGCAGTAAATGAAAGAGTCTGCCCCACTGTATAAACTGAGCTATTTCCTGAAACGAGAGTAAATGCTTGGCTGATAAGATCGGGTAATGCTGCGTTAGTTTGCGTAACCGATACAGAAACTGTTGCAGATTTAGAAACTGAGCCAGCTGAATTTGAACAAGTAATAGTATAGGTTGTCGTTTCTGTAGGATTTACAATCGCTGTCGCAGAAGTCTTGCCAGAATCCCATCCAACATTCGTGGCGCTACAATAATCGGCACCAGTGGACGAAAGTGTTAGCGAACTACTTTGCCCGACAGTGATGCTTGACGGTGTTGCTGCAAAATTTGTGATTATTGGTAGCGTCGATAAAGTATTTGGATTAACACTATACACGACTATAGTGCAATTATTGGTTTCGTTGGATTCGCTTACAATCCCAGAAGAATCAACGCAATGTTTTACTTCCAATAATCCTGCCTGAGTAAGCATGAGTGATGATGAGGTATCGAGGAACCTACCCCCCGCAGCAGTGGTTCCGCGAGGACTTGTGGTATTGAGGGTAATCCAAGAACCGGACGACCCGTAGCGGTACGAGAATGTATCAACATACATTGATGGAGACTGGGTAGTGCTATTGTTTTTTACTTCTGCCGAAAATGAGATAGTTTGTCCGACAGTGAGCACTGGACTGGGGCCCGAGCTAAGACCAAAGGTTTGGCTAATGAGATCTGGCAATCCGGTAGTAACTTCAGTTACGGGTGCACACGCATTGAGCCACGAGAGGATTGAGCTTGCTTCGGTCCGTCTTGCTCCAGTGCCAACCGCTCCAGTTGTGAGCGAACTCCCTGTAAGCCCTGTGAGATACCTTGTGATTATAAGTCCGTCTGTGAGTGAAGAAATTTTGTCATCACCGTCTGCGTCGTAATCATGAGTTGCAATAAAGTTTTCAATGGCCGTTGAAGTTATGCGCGTAGCACCTGCCCCAATCACACCAGTAATGAGCTGGCTCCCTCGGTAGGAGTTAAGGTACCGAGTAATTAACAAGCCATCTGTAAGCGCATCTTTTTTTCCGTTACCATCGATGTCGAGGTTACAAGCTTCTACAGTTGAATCTGAATCCAATGAAGGTGTACCCCCAATTGTGAAAGGCCCAGTTTGGCCATCACCAGTTCCACCTCTATGGATTCCTGTGCTGTAATCGTAGACAGTCAGGGCGTATGCTCCATTTTTTAAGTTCGGATCATGGGCCCAAACAAAACTACCTGTATTTGAGATGCCTTGAGCAAGATATTTTGCTACTTGGCCGTTTTTTTCTCCTGATGCAAAAAAAAGTGCAATACCTATTTTATGATCGCCTAATCCTGACGAGGTCCATCTTATAGTTGCAATTGGTGAATTACCCGTTCCTTTTGTACCACTATTATCTAAACTATACCCTGCTTGTGGATAGGTTACAGTAATAGCTGGCGTTTCAGCAACTGGAAGAGGTATGTCTGACTCGCATGTGTAAAATGCATTTAGTTTTGCACGTGTACTTGGGCCCGTCTTCCCTGTTCCATAGAGAAGGCCATACGGTGCAAGGATTTCGCTCGCATACTTTTGTTGGAAGCCCGTTACGGCAGCCGCAGTTGCCTCGTCGTAGGATGTGGAATCATTGGAGTTAAAACCTTGAAGCTTAAGTGCTGTCTTTAATGCAATCACTTCAGCGCCGGAATCACCCACATTCAAGTTATATGTAAACTCATGACAAAACGATCCACTGGATGTCTCACCAGTAGTTCTGCCAGTCATAGTATTAACTTGTGCCTGAAGTTGCGTAATGAGAGCAAGCAACTGCTGAATTTGTGCAAGCATTTCGTCAATCGTTGCCGCCTTCGAAACAATGGGTGTAAATAGTGCGAATACAAGCAAAGTGCTAACAAGGAGTTTTTTCATTAAAAGTGATTAGATTTATATACTTTCAGCATATCACCTTCATGATAAAAATATGAAGTTCTCCCCTATTCCAAGGTGATTACCTGTTTAAGAGGGCTCGAGTTTGTGCACCTATAATTCCAACCGCAGGCAGCTGAAAGGCTCCCTGGAAGTGAAGCGCAGCGAGTTTAGTAGCCTCACCAAAGAATCCGGTTGGCTCTCCAGAGAAAAATCCTTTTTGAGTAAGTACTTTCTGAAGTTCAGTAACTTCAGTACCACTGTCTCCAAATTGTAAAGTTTTAGTAAAATTATATTTGTACGTTCCGAGTACCTGACCGGGTGTCACAATCATAAATATGGTATTGCAGTTATTCACCTCATTTGATTCAAGCGTTACATTGGTTGTGTCTACACAGTGCATCACTTCTAGTACGCCACTTTCCGATAGATAAATTTGCCCAGAAATGTCCATGAAACGACCTGATTCTGCTGTGGTCCCGTGCATGCCGGTGTTATTAACTGTTGTCCAAGGAGTTCCTGATGCATACCTGTAATAAAATGTATCAATGTAACCACTCGGAGCCTGTGCATATATTGAGTCATTTTTAACTTCTGCAGTGAAATTAACTGATTGTCCTTTTACCAAACTACCGGAAGACAACCTGAGTGCTTGACTGATAAGGTCTGGTCTTGTTGTGGTTCCGCCAGGTTGTACAACAACTGTTACAGAAGATGAAGCTGAGCCGTAAGAGTTAAAGCAAGTGACGCTATAAGTAGTTGTCTGCTTGGGATAGAAAAACTGAACTGCAGTCGTAGCGTTCGTTGCATTTGCTGTATTCTTACATGCAGTGGCATTCGAACTTGAATACTTTAGGGCAGTATAATTTCCTGCTGTAATTAAATTTGGTGAAGCTGAAAGCGTCACTGTAGGATATGAGGGTTGTGGTACCGGTTGATTAATGCCGCGAATCATTTGATAGTTAGTAGCAAATTCTCCGATAGGAAGGGGCAGATATTGATATCCAAGCGTTGTTGTAGTGCTGAAGTTAAGACTAGTCAATTCAGCTCTTATTGACTCCGTAAAAGCACCATTCAATTTCATAACTCCGTTAAAATTGAACGAACGTGTTGTTCCTGCGGCAATTTTATACAAATTCACTGGCTCTTCTAAAGAAGAAGATTCTAAAGATGCACTGACGACAGAAATATATCCAGGAACTATTCCATCAGGTTTTTTAGCAGTAAAAGTAAGTCCCAAGCCTGTACTCGTCGACATGGCTGTAAACGTTGAATTTCGTCCAATGTACACATCCACTACTGGAGCGGTTACCTCAAACTCAATCGAATATACACCATGCACTTCTCCCGAATCTCCTATGGGTCTACTCTCTGCACTTGAATCTGCAAAATCAATAATTGGATCTGGGATGGGAATTATTTTTACTGTAACAATATTACTCTGTCCATTTTCATTTGTTATATAAAGAGGATACGTGTTCCCAGGCGTAAGAGAAAATGGAACTGTAATCATAAGTTGAGTGTCTGTCGCCCACTTTGCTTTTGCTTGCATCCCTCCAATGGAAGCAGAAATTGCATCAATAGAATTAATTCCAAGATACTTTCCATTAATAACCAAGTCCCCTGATGCATATGCTTCAAAACTTTGCGCTGCATAAGCTTCTGTTGATGCGATATACGGTTTGTATGAAAGTCCTGATGTTTGGGCAAGATTGAAATAATCGTTGCTATAGTCACACAATGGTTTAGAGGAAACAGGATCAATAGTCCCGTTATCGCAGACGGCAACTTTATATTTACCAGGAGCAACAGTTGCAGGAACAGCAAGTGAATCAATTTGTTTTTTCTTTACATTGGTAAAGAGTGGAATTTTTGACACGACACTCGCATTCATTGGGCTGTACAAAAAGGCAACCGGTTGTTTGGGAACATGGGTAGCACTCCAGGTAAAAGGAAGAAGATTTACATCTTTTCTTCCTAAAGAAATGGTCTCACCACCGTTAGGGGTAAGAATAGTAATTGAGGGAGTCTGCGCGGATGAGACTGCCGGCATAAGTAAACCAAGCGCAAATATAAAGCTTAGAAGCAGTTTTTTCATCAGAATGAGTTTAGATTAATATGCACTTAGCATATCACCGTTCTCACAATATTATGAAGATGTCCCCAATGTCAGCCAATTTCAGCCCGATCTGATGGATTTGCTGGCTCTCTTTACTTACATTTAACTAAAAACAAATGCTTTTTGTTACACTTTCCTCGTTCATCGGGCTGTAAAAAAGTTTTCAACCCTCGTCTCGAAAGTAATATCCATATAAATATGATATTCTTTCTCGACTTCGGGCTGGATAAAGCATTTATACATCTCCTTTTCATTCGGTCACAGTATCAAATAATGTATTTGTGATACTATGACACTCATTCATCGGGCTGTAGTATACCGGTAGTACGCGTCCATGTCGGGGAAAAAATAATTGTCGGGGTATAGTATAGTGGTAGTACGTATCCATGGGGTGGATATAGTCTGAGTTCGATTCTCGGTACCCCGACAATTAATTTTTCCAGAAGCATGAGATGCTTCTGATGTAGACCGGTTCACATCCTACAGATGCTGTATACCTTTCGCACTCCGCCAGCTAGCGGATGCTCTAGGTCTTGCGAAGCTCTGCTTCTCACCCGGCAGCCCGACAAACACAAAGGAAATTTAATTAAGTCTCAGCCCATCTATCTTCTTTGCAAGTTCAAAGTCTGAATGCGTCAGACCTTTTGCATCATGCGTCGTAAGTGTGATCTTCACCTTGCCATACGATAGCTCCACAACTGGGTGATGGTTTAAGATTTCTGCATGTACAGTCACCTTTGCAATAAAGGCGAGGCCATTTATGAATGAAGGGAAAAGAAACGTCTTAGAAAGTTCAGTCTTCTTTTTATTAAGTTGCCACTCCGAAAGAGCCTTTAATTTTTTATCAATATCTTTTGCGAGAAGTGCTTTCAGTGTACTCATACAGTAAGAATACCATGTTCCTATGGGCGCTCTAGTGCGTCAATGAGAAGATGAGTTATAAAATCCTTGTACGTTCCACCAACTGCAAGAATTGCTTTTGGCAATAATGAGTTAGGTGTTAATCCTGGAAGTGTATTAACTTCGAGAAAATAGATTCCGTCAGGGGCAACTATAAAGTCTGACCGTGAATACTGCGAGAGATCAAGTGTTTCATGTGCTAGTTTCGCCCACGCTTCCAGAGTTGCTTTTGTTTCATGATTAAATCTCGAAGGGCAGATTTCCTCTGTTTCACCCGAATACTTCACCTCTCTATCAAAAAACTCAGCGTGAGGCGGTGGTACGATCTCAATTGGTGGTAGTGCGTAAAGTGCCGTATCTCGATAATTCTCAACTACACCACAAGTTGCTTCCCTTCCCTCAATTCGTGCTTCTACAATGACCTCTTCAAAGTTCTTCAGTGCATCGGTAAGCGCTTGTGGTAGAAGTGCAGGATTTTTGACCATCATCGTTCCCACGGAAGAACCAGATGAAACTGGTTTAATAACATACTGTGGACCAAATCTATCAACGATCTTATTCGAAATGGCGTGGACATCATGGAGAGCGTCCCTCCTCACGATCATATGCGGAGCCATTTTGATCCCGGTATCCTTCAGCATGTCTTTCGTAAGGCCTTTATTCATTGCTATTCCGGAGGCCAGTGCCTTACTCCCTGTATATTTCACCTTGTAGCGATCGAGAATTCGCTGGACAGTTCCGTCTTCTCCGTATGCCCCGTGAAGCGCATTAAAAACGACGTCTACTGCGTGGAGTACCTGCTCGGGGAGACGCTCCCGTCCATCAATGAGCCACTCTCCGCGTTTCGTAATTACAATATCAATAGGATCAAACCGCGAGCGATCGAGAGCAGCAAGAACTCCTGCACCGGTTTCGAGTGAAATCGGGTATTCGTCACTTGGCCCGCCGCGCAAAACTGCTACCCGTATGTTATGCATACCGTAAGTTTATCATGCAGACTTTTCTGCCGGCGCATATTTATACAGGTCACGATATGCTATTTTTTTCACATTGGGTGTAACTGGCAGTGCGCTACTTTCGTTGTATTTTCCTTTTTGATCTGTGATACGTAATGGCAAAACGGTGTGCCTCAGCGTTCGCAAGCAAGATTTCATTTTGATACTCACGCACAATTTTGGTAGCCCCAATCACTCGTACTGGTTTATGAGCTTCATTCTTTACTACACCAACCACTGGTATTACCATCGCGTGTCGCTTTAGTACGCGTTCCGCTGCATTTTTTTGCGCTGTACTGCCATCTACCACAATAATTTGGGGAAATGGCCATTCAGGATGTCCAAGGCGCCTTTCAAGGACTTCACGCAGTGCCGCTGTGTCATTTGATTTTTGGACACTCTCGATCTTAAACTTACGATAACTGTCCTTAGCGAGTGTACCCGATTCAAGTACAGTCATAACCCCCACCATATGTTCACCTCCCATATGTGCAATATCATACGCCTCAATTCGAATCTCTTTTTCATCTCGGTACACGCGCGTCTCTTCCTTCATCAGTGCAATGTCCTGAATGTGGGTTAACGCAAAAATCTTTCGCTTTACGGTAGTAGCTTCCTCAAATCGCTCAGCCTTAGCAAGGAGCACCATCTCTCGAGTAAGTTCTTTAATGATCTGTCCCTTTTTGCCTTCAAAAAATAGCTTGATATGTCGTATCGTCTTTGCGTACTCTTCTTTACTTTGTACTCCTGGATAGAGGCCAATCTGTCGATTAAAATCTATTTTCCCTCGCGACATTTTAGTTGTGCTTTCTTGCACTGACTTTGTCGTATCATAAAATTGAAAAAGCTTCCTGATGATTTTTAAAGCATCCCTAAACAGCAGTCCATTAGGAAACGGACCAAATACATACTTGCAATCGAGCTCATCATATTTTTCGTGGAGATCCTTTCCACGTATAACAAGCACGCGAGGGAACTCTTCATTAGTAATAATGAGATGGTTAAAACTTTTATCATCTTTCGAGCGCGTATTGCAGCGAGGTTTGTGCGTACGAATGAGATTTACTTCAAGAATCATCGCCTCAAGCACAGAATCAGTGATCGTCCAACTAATCTCGCGAGCATCTCTTACCATCTGCGAAATAAGCTCGCTCCGTTTCTCGTGAAGTGCTGGATCAAAATAACTTCGAATGCGGTGACGAAGAGACGTAGCTTTTCCAATGTACAGAATTTCCTTATTTCTTCCGAGAAAAAAATATACCCCAGGAGTATCGGGGATATTTCGCTTTGTAAATCGATCTTTCGTCATGTAGTTAGAGAAGACGCTTTAAATACTGTCCAGTGTACGATTTAGGATTCTTTGCAACTTCTTCTGGAGTTCCCTTCGCAACAAGTGAGCCGCCATGCTCACCACCTTCGGGTCCAATATCAATCACATAGTCAGCACACTTAATAAGATCGAGATTGTGCTCAATTACCATAACCGTATTTCCTCGCTCAACGAGCTGTTGCAGAATATGAATCAGATTTTTAACATCTTCAAAGTGAAGTCCAATTGTTGGTTCGTCGAGTAAATACATGGTTTTTTGCGTGTGTGGTCGATACAGTTCCGATGCAATTTTAACACGTTGAGCCTCCCCTCCCGAAAGGGTCGTAGCACTTTGCCCTAGTTCTAGATAGCCTAGGCCGACATCGAGCAGTGACTGTAATCGCTCATGAATAGGCGGCACATCCTTAAAAAAGGCATCTGCTTCCTCAATCGTCATATGGAGTACTTCGTGAATATTTTTCTTTTTATAGGTAACTTCAAGTGTCTCTTTAGTAAAGCGTTTTTCATCACAGACATCGCATATCACAAAGACTGTGGGAAGAAAGTGCATCTCGACTGCAATAAGTCCGTTTCCTTGGCACGCTTCACAGCGACCGCCCTTCACGTTAAATGAAAAGCGTCCGGCCTTCCATCCCCGAGCACGAGCTTCGCTTGTTGCGGCAAAAAGATCACGAATGTGCGTAAAAGCCCCAGTGTACGTAGCGGGGTTTGACCTCGGTGTTCTACCAATTGGCGACTGATCAATAAGAATGGTTCTGCCGAGATATTCTGACCCCGTAAAGCTTGCTGCGTTGTAGGTATGCGGTGTGCGAAATTTCTTCTCTAATCTTGAGCGAAGATTCTTGTGGAGAATCTCATACATGAATGTCGATTTTCCACTTCCAGAAACACCCGTGACCGCTATCAGGCGGCTGAGTGGAATATCAACGTGTAAGTTTTGAATGTTGAAGGCTTTACCACCTCGAATCTTGATGCTTCCGCGTTCAGCTTCTCGACGTTTCTCTGGTACCTCAATCTTTCGTTTGCCGCGAAGGTAATCCAGGGTGATCGAGTTTGAAGTATTTGTTTTTGCCTTAAGGAGTGGGTCAAGATAGCCAGCAACTACAATTTCTCCTCCATGAATGCCTGCCCCAGGACCAATATCAACGATGTAATCTGATGCAAAAATTGTATCTTCGTCGTGTTCTACAATAATAATGGTATTGCCCAAATCTCGAAGTGATGTGAGTGTTTGTATGAGTCGCTCATTGTCTCGCTGATGAAGGCCAATAGTTGGCTCATCGAGTACATACATTGCTCCCACAAGTCCTGATCCAAGTTGTGATGCGAGGCGGATACGCTGTGCTTCTCCTCCAGAAAGGGTGTTCGCTCGACGATCCAGGGTGAGATACTGAATACCAACATTGACCATGAAATCGAGTCGTTCAATGATTTCACGGAGCGCAGGCCACGCAATATCTTGGTCTTTTTTTGAAAGCTTCAGTGTTGTTATAAATGCAACAGCGTCCTTAATAGTCATGCTCGTGAAATCCACAATATTCTTACCCAAATCATTTTTTCCATCTCCGCCAAGGTACACGCGAAGTGCCTCTTTTCGGAGACGTGCCCCATTACAGCTCCCACAAACGTCTGTATTAAAAATCCCAGCTGTTCCGAGTCCATTACACTCCTCACATGCGCCATATGGAGAATTGAAGGAAAAGAGTCGGGGCTCAACCTCAGGAAAAGATGATCCGTCCGTTGGGCAGATAAATTTCGCTGAGAGAATTCGCTCGTGTCCATCAGGAGTAATTATTTTAACCATGCCGTTTGACTCCTTAAGTGCAAGCTCCACCGCTTCCGAAAGTCGTTCTTTTGAGCCTTTTGGATCATGCGAGAATTCACTGACATAGATTTCATCAATGAGCACATCAATGTCGTGTCGATGTGTCTTTGAGAGAATGATTTTTTCTCTGAGCTGCTTTATTTCACCATCAATCTTCACGGCCTCATACCCCTTTCCAAGAAGATCATAGAGAAGTTGGTAATACTCACCCTTTCGACCTACGACAAGCGGCGAGAAAATGGAAACTCGATGCGAACTGACCTCAACTCCCATCACCTCAGTTTTAGAATCTTTTTTGGCTTTTTTGATTTCCTTATCTTGAATTGATTTAAGAATAATTCCCAAGATTTCATCTTGTGAGAGCTTTTCAATTTTTACATCAACATCAAGACAGTATGGTTGTCCAATGCGTGCATAGAGAATACGAAGATAGTCATAAATTTCCGTGATTGTAGCTACAGTAGAGCGCGGATTTCTTGAAGCAGATTTTTGATCAATCGAAATTGCAGGACTGAGACCTGAAATCTCATCGACGTCTGGCTTCTGCATCTGTTTAAGAAACTGTCGAGCATATGCTGAGAGTGATTCTACATACCGACGCTGTCCCTCTGCAAAAATAGTATCGAATGCAAGCGATGACTTCCCACTCCCTGAAAGACCAGTAAAAACCGTCATTTTATTCCGTGGCATCGTAAGATCCACGTTTTTGAGGTTGTGGGTACGAGCACCGCGTATTACGATTTCATCGTTTTTCTCATTCCACGAAGTTTTAATAGGTTTCTTTTGCATACAAATATACCCCCGCATGAGGGCAAAGGTATACCTACTTTATCACATTCAGAGAACGGGAGATAATTATGAGTTTTTGAGGGATGTACCCTGTACTTGCTATTACCTAGGGAGAGTTAGCACTACTTGAGTACCAACTCCTTTGATAGATTCCACCCCAATAGAGCCCCCCATGAGTTCGACAAGCTCTTTGGTAATCCACATACCAAGCCCCGTCCCGGTCACCTGTTCTACTTCTTTTGAATTCACTCGGTAAAACGGAGCAAAAAGCTTCTTTTGATTTTCTGCCGAGATTCCCATACCGGTATCTTTGACGCGAATCTCTATTCGATCACTTCTTGATTCCAGGGCCACAACAATTGATCCCCGCTCCGTGTATTTAATTGCATTGCTCATTACATTAGTAAGGATCTGAAACAAACGTTTTTCGTCAGTTGTGATCAAAACCTCAGCGTTAATCCCCTCTGCAGTAATAACAATATTTTTCTCATGAGCAGAAATCTGGATTGCTTCAACAACCCCAGCAATCACCGATCCAACATCAGTATCTTTTTTAACAATATTCATTTTCCCTGATTGGAGTCGCGCAATATCAAGGAGATCGCTCACAATAGTTACCAAACGTTCTGCAGAAGATTCAATTCGTGAAGCCTGTGTGCGCGTTTCAGAATCGATTTGCTTCTTTTCTCTAATAAGACTTGCGTAGCCTCGTATGGCGGTAAGTGGCGCGCGTAATTCATGTGCGACCATATTAGTGAACATATCTTTGGTTTCACTAGCACGCTTTGTTTCTTGATAGAGATAGGCATAGTCAATGAGTCGCACATGACGAATGATGAGAAAAAGCACTATTACAATAATACCAAAGAGCCAGTAGTACGCGGTCATGATCCTAGAGGCGAAAAGTGTATCGATATGGAGAAGTGAGGTCTCTGTACTAATAAAATATGTTTCCCCATCTACTCCATGCACCAGCTTCATACTCTGCCAATAGCGCACGCCATGAGCTGCAAAGGGCGTTATTAGAGATTCATTAGGGTTTGTGTAGGCAATCCGGTATGGCAGTTCATTTTCAATTGTAGTTCCTATCGTTGTTGTATCGAGTGATGCAATAATTTTGATAGACCCCTGCTCTTCAACTGCAATATTAAATGAAACAATATCCAGGTTCTCCACTGCTAGTTTCTTGAGTTCTAATTGTATAAGTGCAGGATCATACGAAGCTGCGTGTATGAATGAGGTAAATACATCATGGAGGAGTCCAATTCGATCTTTCTCCAGTCGTTCTTGATTTTCTCGTGCGGCATTCAAAAATTGCTGGCCACTGAGAAGAAACGCAAGAGGTACAATCAAAACCAGCACGAACGTCATGACAAGCTGTGGGTGTCTTCCGACATATCCACCACCACGCGTCACGAGTGAGATTAGTTTGCTGATCATTGTGGGAGCGGTTCAAGAACCCTCCTCGTATTTACATGAAGACCAAGGAGAATGAGTACGAGGCCAAGTGCTACAACAGCGATTGATCCAACGACGAGCATCATGTGACTACTGAGAAGCGATGGGGCTTCTGATTCCACAATGACAGGATCTGCCGCACGCTCGTCTCCTTGTGCATACGCTTCAGCTGTTTTCACAAAAGAGAACGGGTTACTTTTAGCAACAATACGTCCGGCATTATCTGTGATCCCCACATATATTTCATGCTCCCCATCTTCAAGTTCCTTATCAAATATGTAACTCCATGCGCCATCATCATCAGTTTTTACAGTAACCACGATCGGTGTGCTGAAAATGTACAATGTTACAAAACTATTCGGAAGCCCGGTTCCAGAAATAATTGCAGGTGCTATTTCACTTTCCACAACCTCATCTTCGGTGCGGGGTCGGAGCGCAGAAATTGCAGTCACTTGGAAAAGGTTCTCATTTGTGATTCCTGATTCGCGAGGAGATTCAAACGCAACGAGTGTTTCACCTTTAGGGTTTTTGGGATCAAAACCACTTCTTATTTCAGCCCCGTCAGTAAATCCGTCAGCATCGGAATCTGCAGCAAACGGGTCTGTATCATAGAGATTAACTTCATCGTAGTCACTAATTCCATCATAGTCTGAGTCTTTAAGAACTGCGTCACCAATACGATTCTTAATCATAGTTTCGTTGCGGACGGTAAGTTCCTCAAGCTCATGCACAATGCGAGTAAGATGTTCGTCGATCTTGGTAAGAATTTCCTTTCTCTCAATAGAAAGCGGTACCGTTGTAAGTAGCTCTTCTTTGATTTTCTGAATACGCGCCTTTATTTCTGCGATCATCTCAGCATCATTTTCTCGCACAGCTCGCGCAAGTAATTCCAAATCTGCATCAATCAAACCTTTGAAGGATTCAAGTATTGGCACAATTCCATCATATTCCTCCGGAGTAACCTCAATGTCATTCATTATTGCAGTCAGCGGAGTAAGCGTAATTTGAGGCACACCGGGAGGAGGCGGGGATGATGTAGGGTCGTCAGGATCGATTATAGAGTCAGTAACTTCTGTATTAACTACTCGATATGTTTCAATCTGCTTAATTTCCTCCGGAGTTACTTTTGTGACGATTTCATTTTGCACAACTGCCTTAATGCGACTACTCTCAGAAATACCATATTTGTGTTTTGCTCGTGCGAAGACTATGTACACATTATTTGGAGATTGCGTAGTGCGCCACATAAATCTCCATCGTACTTCACTTTGCTTTTGTGCGAGTCCTAGGAAAATAGGAGTGAGCGCATTTTCAGGAAGTGCATACACTTCAACAAATGCAGCACCAGGTACGTCAACACTGACATCAACGTCACCCTTAAGTGGGTCTGGTTCAGCTATTATTACGATAATGTCTGGCTCAAGCTCTTCAGTGATGCTGTCAGTCAGTATAGTAGGTTCTAAGAGCTCATTCGCTGTATCGCCTTCTTCAGTTGTTTCAGCAGTGGTCTTTGATTGAGTTCCTCCGTGTTGAATCAAGATAGGCAATACATTGCTCGTCTTCGATGTCAGAGGAAATACAACTTGAGCCTTGAGCACATACTCCCCGTTTGCATATTTGGTAGTATCGAGTAAAAAACGCCATGTGCCTGCACTCACAAGTGGTGCATACCCGAGTAAAGAGAACGAAGAGTCCCCCTCCTTTCGCATCAATAATTTTGCCTGTGTGCCTCCAGCGCCTTTTATGGTAAATGGAACAACCCCAGTGAGAGCTGAGCCTCCGCCACCCTGAAGTGTGACCAATGATTCGGTAGAGGTTGTTGTGGGAGTGGTCGAAATGATTGTCACTGTTCCTGTCGCCGTCCCCGAATTTACTAATGTGGTTGTTTCATTCTGTGTCGAAGCCACTCCATCAGTCTGCGAGTTTGTCGTGGTTTCTACCGGATAATTCTCTACGGTCACATACGAAGACTCAATATGATCGTAGCTACCAAAACTATTGGTCACAAGTACTTTAAGTTTATACTCTCCATCATTCACCCTCTTTGTATCCCAGTAAAAACGCCACATGGTTTCATTGACTTTCACAGCAGTTCCGAGCGTCATGCTTGTAGCTCCGTTTTTATAATACGCATGCAGGGTAACGGCGGTCGCTCGCTCGACATAGACATTGACAGGAACTATGCCACTCATGGGTGAATTTGTATCTATGACCACATCGATTGCAGGTGTTTGGTTTATCGTAGCCGTAGCTTCAATCGTTCCGAGAGTGCAGTACGTCTGATTGTAATTAGGACTCCCAGGGTCTGTGCAGTTGTACTGCGTAGATCCGACTTGAGCGGTATTCCCTTCACCCCCAATCACCATATTCATATTAAGCAACGCACAGACCGCGCCAATGAGTACAAAAAACACCCCTGAAACACGGGCCATCTGAGACGCCATCTTTGCAGAGTCCAGAGGAAAACGGAAGGGTGACAGGAGTGCGAGTTTAACAGACGGTGAAATAATCGGCACAATTTCCTTTGCTTCCTCAGCGCTCCGTTTCTTCTTTTTAATACGTCGAGTGCGAGATATTTTCTTCTGTGCATTCGACGAGCTATGAATAGGAACAACAGACAGTACGTCGCTCGACTCCACTTTTACTACTTGTTGTTTAGATGAGGTACGTACAGCTTTGACTGGCTTTACTTTCTTAGGTTTCACTTCTTCCTTAGAAACAGTAATGGCAACCTCATCATGAGAAATAACTTTCTTTCGGGGCATGTAACCAGTATACGATTTTACGGCCCTAAAAATTCATGAATTTTTATGAATCTGTCGATAACTTTCGTTTCTTTTTCAGAGCCTCGAGTGCACGAATCTCGTCACGCAGGATTGCAGCCGTTTCAAAATCGAGAACTTTAACAGCTTCCTCCATTTGTGTACGCTTATCTTTCAACATTCCTTTCGGATCCTTAGCATAGAGCTCAGCGTCCACAATAAGAAGTGACTCCACCGTTTTCATATGCTCTGTCTTCATGTGCTCTGTAATATCTTTAATTTCCTTAGCAATGGTCTGCGGAGTGATTCCATGTTCCTTGTTATACATAAGTTGAATTTCACGTCGTCTATTAGTTTCAGTAATTGCGAACGTGAGTGCCTTAGTAAGTTCGTCAGCATACAGAAGAACACGACCTTTTATATTCCTTGCAGCACGTCCTATTGTTTGAATAAGCGCTGTTTCAGATCGAAGAAATCCCTCCTTGTCTGCATCAAGAATAGCGACCAGTTCCACTTCAGGTAGATCGAGCCCTTCCCGAAGCAAGTTTACACCAACGATACAATCAAACACTCCTTTTCTAAAATCTGTCAGAATCTGAATGCGTTCCATCGTCTTTATATCACTGTGAATATATTTTGAACTCACGCCACGTTCCGTAAGAAACTCCGAAAGATCTTCTGCCATCTGTTTTGTAAGCGTGGTAACTAGCACTCGCCCTTTCTGGGTTATTGTTTTAACAGACTCTTCAATAAAATCCTTAATTTGCCCAGGATAACTTCCTTTTTCACTCACTGGTCGCACATCGATTATTGGGTCCACAAGGCCTGTTGGACGAATGATCTGGTCAACAAGCTGTCCTCTTTTTCCATCAACTCGAGCAAATTCGTACTTACCTGGCGTTGCCGAAGTGTAAATCCTTTGACCAACACGCTCTTCAAATTCTTCAAAATTAAGTGGACGATTATCAATTGCACTCGGAAGACGAAAACCATGCTCAACCAGTGTGAGCTTCCTTGAACGATCTCCTGCGTACATACCTCCGAGCTGTGGAATAGTCACATGGGACTCATCAATCACTGTAAGAAAATCGGGTTTCCCGTCCTTAGTGTGCGGAAAATACGAGAGGAGCGTATACGGGGCTTCCCCGGTCTTTCGTCCATCAAAATGCCGTGAGTAGTTCTCAATACCATTGCAGTAACCAACCTCGCGTATAAGTGCAAGATCATGGTCTGTTCGGCGTTTCAGACGTTGCGCCTCAAGCAGCTTTTCTTCTTTTTTAAATTTCTGTAACTGTTCATCCAGTTCGAGCTTGATATCTTCAATCGCACGTTTTCGCTCACCTTCAGGTGTCACAAAATGTTTTGCAGGAAACAGAAAAAACACTTCACTCTCCTCGATTATCGATCGTGATATCGCATCGATCTTTGTGATTGCTGAAACACTGTTTCCAGTGAATCCAAGACGATAAATAACCCGATCATTAATCGGCATAATCTCAATCTTATTTCCCACAGCACGAAAATGACCGGGTGTAAGATCAGCATTCGTACGCTCAAAGTACATGGACACGAGAAGTCTGAGCATATCCGCTCGGGAAATTACAAAACCCTTTTCAATTTTCTTATGTACCTTTTCGTATTCGATTGGAGAGCCCAAACCATAAATGCACGAAACTGATGCAACAATAATCACGTCCTTTCGTGTAAGAAGCGCCTGTGTGGAGGCGTGACGAAGACGATCTATTTCCTCATTGATCATTGCCTCTTTTTCAATATACGTATCTGAAATTGGCATGTACGCCTCAGGCTGGTAGTAGTCATAATATGAAACAAAGTAATGGACGGCATTGTCAGGGAAAAAATCACGGTACTCTTGCGCAAGCTGTGCAGCGAGCGTTTTATTGTGTGCGATTACGAGCGTGGGTTTCTGCACGTACTGAATCACGTTCGCAGCCGTAAACGTTTTACCAGACCCAGTTACTCCAAGAAGAGTCTGGTGTTTCATTCCCATTTCGTAACCTCTGACGAGCTTTTCGATCGCTTTTGGCTGGTCGCCTGCTGGAGTTTTGTCTGTAGAGAGCTTAAATTGCATGAGAGTGAGTATATCTTAATTTCTGAACTAAAAAAATGCCGGCTCGCTTTGGCAAACCGACATTGGTACTCGCGTCACACAGGTTTTCTCATTGCTTCCTCCAGCTCATGAATCATGAACACCTGGCGCTCAGCGAGAGGGAGATAATGTGCTCGTGTTTCCGCAAACTTCTCTTGACGATACCTGACGCTTCTTTCTTCTTCCCATGCATCCATAAGGTTTTCAACTCGATCCGCAATTTTGATAAGAGCAGGCGGACGAGGCATGATGATGAATGTTGAAAAAAATGCATGATTCCGAGCATCCTTGTCACCGTTGAAGTCTTCAAGCTTTCCTTTTGATGTCCACCCGACAATTTCAGCGACCTCAGGATTAAACTGAAGCGCTAGCCTTGACTCCGGCCAGCGTTGCTTGTCTTCCCCAGTGTCATGATGAAGTGCGGCACATAGGGTATTTGCATCGTAAATCCTGTAGTACATGAGAACGAGAGTAACCCTCCTCAGATGCTCAAAATACCGCTCACCACTGAGACGTCTGTCTTCAGCAAAGATCTCCTTGGCGGTTTCATAGCCCCTCATCACGAGCCGCGATTCTGGGCTATACTCCGGATACCGTTGGCCTAGTAAAGCTTGAAAGGACTTCTTGTCTGGATGCGTTGCAAAGAACGCTTTAATCTCTTTAAGCACGGATTTCTCCTTTTGCTGTGATGTAAAGTGATTCAATCTTGCAACCTAGCGTATCAAAAGTCAATTGCCTGCAAGAACTCGCTCGCGAATATTTTTTGTCCAATTCACGATGAAGTATAGGTTATGTAGTGAAGCGAGATGTGCTCCAAGGATTTCTTCTGAACGGAAAAGGTGTGCAAGGTAGGCCTTCGTGTAGTGGGTACAGACATAGCAATCACATCCCTCGTCTGGTTTTGAAAAGTCTCTCTGGTAAACGGTATTTTTTAAATTAATCTTAGTTGTGCCATCGTTTGTATGTGCATAGATGGTGCCCGTACGTGCAAGCCGCGTTGGGAGCACGCAGTCAAATGTGTCGCACCCCATTCGTACACCATTTACAATATCTTCCGGTTCACCAATGCCAAGTAAATGTCGGGGTTTATCTTCCGGCAAAATTTCATTCACAACACGGAGTGACTCACCAAGGTCTTCTTTTGAAAATGAACCTCCAATACCAAAACCATCAAAATCCATAGCGCTCAGTGTCCGTGCACTTTCTTGGCGCAGATCAGTGTATCGTCCACCTTGTACGACACCGTAGAGACCCTGTTTCTTCAGTGCTCCGTAATCTTGTTTGTGAGCCAGAACTGAGCGCTTTGCCCACCGATGCGTCCGATCCATTGCTTCTTTTTGATACTCATACGCTGCTCCTGGGGATGTGCACTCATCAAATGCAACAATTATATCTGCACCGATAGCATGCTGAATTTCAATTGATCGTTCAGCGGTGAAGCGGTGCATAGAACCATCGTGATGTGAAGTGAAGGTAACCCCCTCCTCGTCGATAACACAGAGCTTCCCATGACTCTCCGCAAGTTCTTTCGAATATACATTAAGACCCTGTTTAGGCGCTATGCTTTCGTCAACATCTTCCTTGGCAAACTTTGTTACCCCTTTACCAAATGCAGCTCCAAGCGAAAACACCTGGAATCCGCCAGAATCTGTCATGAGTGGACCATTCCAGTTCATAAATGCATGGAGCCCACCAGCTTCTTTTATGATTTCCGCTCCAGGCTGAAGATAGAGGTGGTAGGTGTTTGCGAGCGCAACTTGATTCCCTACATACTCGCGCATATCTTCAGACTTCACTGACTTCACCGTGCCCTTAGTACCCACAACAACGAACGCTGGAGTTTCAATGTCTCCATGTGGGGTATGAATAACACCAACGCGAGCGAGTGTTCCTCGCTCGCGTTTTAGAATTTCAAAGGTAACTGGAGCAGCCATTACTTAATCTCCACCAGTTCAAGTGCAAAGACCAAGTTTGAGCCAGCTGGAATAGGCCCCACCTGTCTGTTTCCATATGCCATGCTTGCGGGAATGACGAGAATACGATTGCCGCCAACTTTCATGCCAATCAATCCCTTATCCCATCCTTCAATAACCTTACCTTCTCCAACTCTAAAAGTATATGGCTCTCCACGAGTGTATGAATTATCAAACTGCACGCCGTCTTGCGTGGTTCCAATGTAGTTAACACTGATCGTATCCCCTTCCTTCACAGCTTCACCAGTTCCAACTTTAATATCATCAATTACGAGACGCACAAGCTCCCCGCTTGCGGTTGCTGCTTCACCGAGTGCTTGTGCAAGCTCTCCGTCGCTTCTAAGCGTAGTATCACCCTCAACTACTAATGCGCCTTGCGTATTTGGCTCAATTGAAGCAAGTGGTGAATTTTCAACGCCCTTGAACCGAACCATTGCAAGCGCTACCGCCATAATTGCAATACTGAAGAAGATACCCAGGGCCTCAAATTTTGTGACAGCATTCATATGTAATTAGTTAACCCGTCCATAATAGCCATGATTCACAAATATGCAAACTGAGTCAGCGTTTTGTACTAAAATGCATTCGTCCAACATCATCGACGTGTAGGAGATCATCTGGTACAAATGACTGAACAAACACAAGCCCTTCTGCCCTTGACATGGGATTCGGCTGGCCCTTTTTCTCTATACTCGTTACCGGAATTAAAGTGAAATTAATATTCTCCTCTTTCAAAGTGAGTACCAGTGCCAATCCCTTCTGAACTATCTCAGAAAAATACTGATCAAATACAAAATTACCGAGTGAATAAAAAATTGCTTTTTCTTTGTAGACCTCAATATCTTGCACAACATGCGGGTGATGACCAATCACCGCGTCCACACCAGAGTCAATAAGAAAATGTGCCAGAGCTTCTTGCTCAACGCTATGCACTGCCTCGTATTCTGTTCCCCAATGCACATATACAATCTGAATATCAGTTGCTTTTTCGAGTGCTTGGAGCTCTCGTGTAAGCACCGCTTCGTCTGGAGACGCGAAGAGTGTGTGGAGGAATACCAAACCTACGTCTGTGCTTCCCACCTGTACCGTTTCAATTATAAATGGAACTTCATTGAAAGGGTGCCCCTGACAGCGCATCGCAACTTCAGCACAAACCAATTTGGTGTTAAAGAATCCTTCATTCCCGTAGTCGAGGCTATGATTATTTGCAAGCGAAAGTACGTCAAATCCAACTTGGGAAAGTGTTTGCATGAACGGTTTGTCTATTGAAAATAGAAACGTGAGTTCAGGGGTTTGTGTATGTATTTCGGGTATTGCTCCTTCAAAATTCCCAATAGACACATTTGATTCAGATATGTGCGATCTCATTGCGTCAAAGAAATAATCTGAACCATGCTCTCTACCCCATGTTTCTACTTTCCGCCCGAGCATGATATCTCCTGCAAAAAACATTGTTCCTTCTGTATATCGGTTACCTATGAGGCCCCACGCACCTTGAAAAACCGGACTTGGAAACCCCAGATGCCATGAAAGCATAAACCCCCAGATAAGGGAGAGTATAAAACTGAAAATAATACCCATTTTGACTCGCTATACTTCGAACGGTCCTATCTTAAGGATATATAGCGCAAAAGTAAAACTTACTCCTGCAAGTATAAACGACACACAGAAGACTGTGGCGCCATGAATCATTTTAACGAAGGTTGTTTCTCTTCCTGATGCACTGTGTTTCAGTAGCGCATCTTCGTGAGCGTGTACATGAATATTGCATAACGAGAGCACTGATTCGGGACTTAGAGTATCAACACGAAAAAGGGATTTTTCGCGCTTCTCTCCTGAGTCAGTTCCTCGCAGGACAGTAACTGCCTCCCTTGCCTCAAGGCCAGTCCATCCCACTTCTTTGAGTTTAAGGATTATTGAATCATCACTGTCAGCAACGGGTATATCATTGATGCGGAGAAAACTCTCAACATATGGTTTCGCAACCATACTTAGGATTGCCCTTTACGCACCTGAATGGCATAGAGTTCAAGGAGTACTGTAAAGAGACTGATTATAACTGGTCCCAAAATAAACCCAATTGGTCCAAATAGCACGATTCCTCCCAATACTGAAAGTAGGATTAGAAGTGGGTGGAGTGAGTTTCCTCTACTCATGAGATACGGCCCGAGCATGTTATCGATCATACCCACAGCAATTACGCCCCACACAGCAAGTCCTCCAGCAAGCAAATGAGAGCCAGTCACAATAAGATAGATGACAGCTGGAATAAAGACGATCGTTGTTCCTACCCCTGGGACGAGTGCTCCGATCGCAGCGACAGCACCCCAGAGCACTGCATGCTCAAATCCAAAGAGTGAAAGTCCAACACCAGTAAGTACTCCTTGAATGAGTGCAACAAGTACAGTGCCGAGCGCAACTGAGCGTATCGAGCGAGAGAGGCGCTTTATGATTAGTTCGTCCTGTACATTCTTAAGAGGACTAATTTGGATAAGAAAATTTGTAAATGTCTTCCCGTCCCGAAAAAAATAAAACGATGAAATAAGTGCGATGAAAAAAAGAAAAAGAGTTGACGCAGTACCAGCAAAAAAACTAACTAGGTGACTCGCAATGAACTCTGCTGCCTGAGCAATGAAACTTGAGAGGTCAAGAGAAAACCCAGGAATGAAGCGACCAACGAGTGCCTCAATATATTCAACAGCTCCACTAAATGAAAGGTACGTTGTTGAGTTAACGAGTGAGTACATCGAGAGTGCTTCGCGTAAAATAAATGAACCGATAACAACGAGCGGAAAGAACACAATGAGCACTACAAACAGCACTGTGAGGAATGCAGCGAGAGAAGCGTTGCGTTTTGGGGTACGCGCTAGGATTCGTTCATATACCGGATAGCAGATAGTTACAATAATGGCTGCAAGCGCAATCGCGCCACTAAATGGTGCGAGAAGCTTCCACGTGAGAAATGCAACACCTCCAAGGATTGCAAAGAAGAAAATATACTCAATGAGTTTATTTGAAAGCATATACGAGTATTCTACCTTGGAAAGGAAATTAAAAAAGGGTCAAGCAGTGTGCGCTTGACCCTTTTCTCTTTACTCAAGATTCTGTCTTGAAGCGAGTGCTGCAGCTTCAAGTGTCTCAAATGTGGCTTTACCGGCCGTATCGAGAGCAGCAAAACTTTGAGTAAAAAGATGTGACGCATACCAAAGTATGATCACAAAACCTATTGCTCTCCACATACATATGATTTAGCGAATGCTACCTTCCCCGACGAGAGAAGACTGGATAATTTCCGCAGTCGCTAGGAGAGTTGGGAAGAACCCCGAACTTTCTGTAGTATATCACAAAACTGGAAACTGTAAAGTTTCATGGAGATTTCATATTTTAAAATACATCACCTGGTGAGCAATTCGTCAATCTCCGCCTTCAATTCATCATAGTGTAGTGAACCACGCTCATGGAATCTGAGAGAACCCAAGTCGTCATACACAATTGTTTCCGGCATCGCATAGCCCTCTATAGTCTTAAAAAACATGTCCGCCTCGTCTACGGCATACACAATCCCCTCTCCGCGACCGATATAATCGAGATATGCATTCGCTGTTTCCTTAGTCTCCATGCGATTCATTGCAATCACGCTAATTTCTTTACCAAAATCAGATTTAATTCGTTCGAGCACATCAAAGTCATTTTTTGACAGCGGACTCCAAGAAGCCCAGGAGTTAATAATTACAGGTTTCCCTTCATACGATTTGAGATCAAAAGAATTACCCTCCAAATCGGAGTACACAGGAGTCTCTTCATTTTGAATCGCACGAAGGTCAGAATGCTGACGTGCATAAAATCCTCGTGGTGAAGTTAATTCATACGCAATAAACGCCACGACGATAAGCACGCTAATGAGTACTCCACTCGTAATGACCGTACTTTTAGAAAGCTTTTGAATCACACTATATTCTACATCACGAGAGGCAGAGACCAATACACTTCTGTATAAATCTATTCTTTGAGAAACAGCTCAAAATCATCGGGCGTCTCTCCTTCTCCAGGAGGAATAAGATTGAGTGCAATTGCGCGTCCTTCAAGGGTTGCCCTAATATCAACTGCTTCACTTCCAGCAAATTCGACTTTGAAACGCTGGTCCGTAAGCGCCTGTGCACAAGTTTCAGCGGTATTAATTACGTCAAAATTAATACTTGCAGTGTCGGGAGTTATGCTCGTGGCTACATCCCAATTGAGAAGATCACATGCAGTTGGCATCGTTATCGTTCCTACAAGTGTATGAACACCATCAATAAAGAAATGCTTTGCATCAATCCGCGTGATGCTGTCGTACGGGCCAGCAATAGGAGTTTCCGTTGTAGGGGTATTTGTTTCATTCATCTCTGATTTCTTTAGAAATGCAAAGACAAACATACCAATAATGAGGACTACGAAAAGAATTACCGCGACAATAATCCCATTGTTCTTCATATATTTGAAAACCTAACTAATAGTCGATTAGTATAGCACAATGGCTTAAAATATAGGTATTCTAGTCATTTAAAGCCCTTTCAGCCTCAATCTCTTCATTAGTCAAGACCTTGTCGCGATCTCCCTCCTGAATGATAACTTCATATTCTCTACCACTCTTAGAGGCATCGCTCACATACAAAACTGCTCCAACAAATATCAAAATGAGTATTAGAACAGAAATGAAGAACAAACGATACTGCACCACAAATCTGAAGATTGTGTGTACCACATCAATAAGTTCATCTACTTCACTAAGGCGGTCACGAAGATCTCTTGCACCGCTTTGTAGCGGCGCAGTTACGGTTTTATACTTTGGTTTCAAAACGATACTTTTGTCATGAACGGCCAAACTTTTCTTATCTACCTTCCTAAGGTCAGCTTCCCTTTCTACATCTACACCCGCAAGTATAAGCATGCGCCTGACGTACAGTTTGATCATCCATGAGATAAGGAGGACGACGGCAATTAGTGTACCTAGGGTGATTAATGTCGCCTTGATTGGTATCACCCAAAAATACGAAGTTGCTGAAGCGCTCTTTACACCATTTTCACCATATGCAAGTGTTGCAATTGCTTTGTAGCGGCCGATATCTGTAAGTGATGACTCTCCTTTCCATGAAAACTTGAAATCACGAATACTTCTGGGAAGCACGTTCCCAAAATGTGTTTGATTATTGACTGGGATAACACCCCGTTCTGTCCCCCACATATTTGTAATAATAATATCCCCGCGTGGCTGCACCAATACATTTCCCTTGTTCTCAAACCGTAGTGAGAACTCAGCACTTGGTGTCTCAGTTACCCCTTCGGTTACAGAAAATTCTCGTATATCAGCTAATTCCACAACATCACCCTCCACTCGAACGAAGAACAGTGACGTAATGGTTTGTGAGGTGTGAAATGCAATTGGAGAATCTTTCTCTTTTGGGGGTTCGGTATTAACTAAGATTGCTGCAAAGTGTCCTCCGGGGGCTGCATCCTTAGGTATCTCAACAAAAAACTGAATTTCCTTACTCTGCTCTGGAGGAATTACGTACGGGCCTCCCGGAACTTCGATCCACTCTGCGAGCGTAGCTTCTCGTTCCGTGTCATTCAAGATCGGTATAAATTTTCCACGCCCTTCTTCGCCCATCGCCTCAAAGTTAACCACCTCAGTGTATACGGTAAGCTCATATGGATTTCCATTTACTACCTTAAGTGAGCTTTGCCATATTTCACCCGGATTAATCGAAAGTTGGAACAAGGGTGGTGTAACACTGAGTATCTGACTTCCCTGAGCACTTACTTGGCTCTGCACTCCAAAAAAGAGACAGAGTACTGGGGCAAAAATTCTAAACCATAGGGATGTCATTTTTTTGTGAGATCAATATCGTGATGAAGTGGATCCGAGTAGGTTGGCCTATGATGCAGGGGAAGGTGCTCTGAATCATCCACCATTTCTACATCAACATCAAAATACCGCTTATGGATATAGAGGGCCGAAATGATGACAAAGACTGCAACAACACCAAAAATCAGAAGTAGTGTTTTTAACGGTAGCACATAGAAAAAAGAGGTATCTTGCACGGAAGCCTGCTGGTTGTTCCCATACTCAACGTTTAGAAATGCTTTGTATTTTCCAAATAGGCCATGTACCGGTACTTCTGCGGTGAATTGATACTCTTCGCCCGGGGGAATGGCCTTCCCTTCAGCATTTACTGGAAGATTCCCCACCTCAGCACCCTTGCTGTTATAAAAAATGATCTCGCCTGAAGGAACGAGCACTTCGTCCCCGGGATTCTTTATCGTATAGAGTGCAGCTTGATTTTCACCGCCGGTGACAAACCTATCAATGATAAATCGTGAAAGTTTAAGGATTTCAAGCTTTTTATCATCGAGTGTTACTGTGAGGATTGTTCCTGGAGCACGTCCACTTGCCACCTGTGCTTCTGCTTCATCACGATTGCGTCCGTACCCAAATCCTACAAATGCATGGTACACCCCCGGTACGGGATTTGGGTTAATACGAAGCGTGAGATCCACCGTTTTACTTCCCCCAATAGGTAGATCAATGCCCATTCGACTGATTTCAATCCAGGATGTAAGCGATACCGTACGATCACTGTCGACTGGAGAAAAGAATTTCTGGATAGTACCTCCGGCGTCAATTGAAATATTGTTGACCGAGGGGTACACGGTGACTGGTTGATCGCCGTTGTTTGTGATTGTAATTACTTTCGAAATAATGTCACGAGCCTCCACTTCCGCGTCTATGACGAGTGGTGCTACCTGGTATGAAACATTGGCAAATGAAACGCTGGGCAAAAGGCTGAGAAACACGAGTGCCGTCCCAAATATGAATCCATGTGTGACTGATGCGTATCGTGTTTTCATTTTAGAAAATTGGAACAATAATATACCTGATGCTCGTGCCGTACGAACCCGCCTCTTGCATTTGTCTCGCTTTAATTTTGAATACCATGTCAGTAGTTTCGTTCGTCACTGGAGCAGAGCTGTAAATAATTTCATCAAGCGTAGTGGTGCTGAGGCGCGCGTATGTATCAATCGCTGAAAAACGAGTTGAGCCACCTAAGAGTGTATCATCTCCCGCATGGTAGCCCACACACCCTGAAAATCCTGCCTCACAGCCTGTATTCCAAGAGACGGGTGTGCCATTGGTCCCCGTAATCGGTGCAATAGTGTCGGCCGAACCACTTATAAAATCACTATTAGTGAGCATGAAGATTTGATATCCTTCGGTTGCATTTGTTGAAACCATAAGGCGTTGTGCAGCCTCAATATCGCTATTAACAGGAAGTGAACCGAATGGAATGCTTGTCGTACCAGAAGTTATATCCGTGGTAATACCTTCAACTGATGAGCCTGCGGTCACCCCCTGAATCGTAAAGAACAAAGAAGCACCTTCAGTAACAAGTGACGGATAGGATTCCCCTGTATTTTTTAGAACCGGTGCATCTTCTACTACGTCATATAAACGGAAATAATAGACACGATTAACACGTGGCGCAGCAGCTTGAATCGTAAATGAATATTCTGCAGCTGCACTATTTTCATGTCGAAATCCGGTTAAGACTCTTGAGGATTCATTATGCGTCCCACACCCGTTCCCCACACTCGTGACGCAACTGTCGGCATCAGAGAGCGTTGCGGTAGTAATCTTAACGTTATCGACAGCTCCTCCGTTTGCATAGCACCAGGTCGAAGTGGCTATGCAGGTCGAGGATGCAACAAGATCAGTTGATGTTGAAAAATCAGCATACTCTGAATACTGGAGCTTAAACCTTGCATTCGCTTCTGCAATGTTCTTAGTTTCTTTCACCGTTACTCTGAGCGTCAGTGCTTGCGTAATAGTGATATCAATTGGAGAGACATTTTCAAGAGCAAGGTCATCTGTAGGTGTCTCATTCTGTTCATCATCATACCACCTCCAATTCTGTGTCTTTGGTGAAAAGCTCGCCGTGAGAAGTTGTGGATACGGGCCATACTCATCAAGTGGTGTATTATCTGACTCAACCATGCGAAAACAGTAGTACGTTTCGGCACTCGCACCATTTTGCTCAATCATCCAATCAAACTCCATTGCTTCTCCCACAGGAAGTGCGTATGTATTCACCGCTGTATCGTTTTCTTCTTCGAGCGTTCCTGCGACATCTGACCCTGAAGGTAAATTAAGATCCCCGGGAGTCGGCGGGTCACCCGAGAGTAATGTTCCATCGGTGGTGCCGGTAGCATTGTAGCCTCTCCATATAGTGCTCGATGCAGCGTCCCCAAGCGTAATCCAACTGCCTTCACTGATTGCTGTACAGGTTGAAATCATCTGCCCGTACTGGAGTCTAAATGACTTCGTGCCAGCAGGAAATGTCGCATTCTGTGCTTGAATAGACATGCGAATTCGAATATGCTCGCCTTCTCCGAGCGGTTCATCAGTCGTACCCAGTACGCCATCCTCTGCAAGATCTGTCCCTCCTGGTGGCCACACATCCGTCGGATCAAGTGCATTGTTATCAACAAAGAACTGGAAGTGATGTTGACGAAGAGCAAGTCCAGCCGTAGGCCACTCCACAATCTCTGTACGATATGTCAGGTTTGCTCCTGTGTTACTTCTCCATAATTCATAGTGTGTCGTTGAAGCGATCGTAGCTCCCGCAATCGGTCGAGGGTAGTTTGTGGCTGTTCCAGCACTTCTTGAGTTAGCAAAAATTGATGCATTCGAAATGTCAGTGAGCGTTTTTCCAATTGACACACTGATGGTTAGCGGAGCAGTACCTGCATTTGAACTTCCTGAAGAACGAGTTACATCCATTGCACCCGACGAGGTTTGAATATTCTCAATAATCCACGCAACGGAGGTTTGACCAGAAGGGGTGGTTGCCCCCGATTCCAAAAAATAAGAAACAAAGCCGATACTTGAAAGCCAGACCTCATGTCCAAACTCGTCTACACCGGTGAGGCCCGTGATAATTCTTTTTTGTGTATGAATAAATGTACGTGAAAGACTGCCAACTGCAGTGATTGCTTCCGTTTCCGCTGTACCTGCTGCGGTGTACGTATGCTCACTTCGTTGAGTAATCCAATTAGGACCTGTAAATTCAACGACTGCATAACTAACGATTGTAGCGTCACTACCCGCAACGCCACGAGTGAAAACGGGTACATTACCAACTGCTCCCCATGCTGAAGTTGACTGTCCCGAATTGTAATTGGTAGCAGCGATATCCGGGTCCATTTGACCTGTAATAAATACCACAACATCACTATCGTCGCTTACTGTTGCGGTTGTGCCTGTTGCAGTTGTGGCTGTTGTACCATACGCAAGAGAAGTTTGACTTCGGACAATCATTTCATTATCTGACCCAACTTCTCCAATAAATTCAACTATTTCCCAAGAAACACGTGAGTTACCGGTTGCTGTTGATGCTCTGTTTAGAGTTACCGACGTCATAATATTAGAAGGGTTTGAAATATATGCTGTCACATCGTCTGCATTCTGTGTGGCCCCCGCTAATGTGCTACCTGCCCCCGTATGATGAGTATTTGTAATGCGCATAAATGCGCTTGTGGAAGCACTTGGCGCAGTATAATCGACTCCGGCCGTGAGAGTAAGCGAAGTTCCCGTAATGGTGGCCGTTCCTCGTTGAATTTCAAAATCACGATCAGGAGAGGTGGTAAGCTCTGGATACACAGTATAGGCATTAAGTTCAACTTGAGTTGTGACGAGCCTAAAACAGTACGTGATATCAAAGCCAGCGTTCGCAGTTTGTATAATTGAATGTTCAGTTTCAATATATTGCGTAGAGGTAAGCGTTGTCGTCGCTACTGTTGCAGAGGTTTCCTTGACAGCACTATTGGGAGTTAGAAAAGTTACGTTTTCATCAGTGACTCCTCCTGTTGCTACAGCAATATTTGTAGTGTCATTAGCTTCAGTAAGATTTGTAGAATTAAACATATCCCAGGCACCTCCAGTATCTCCGACATTGATCCATGCACTTACGGCGCCACAGGTAGTGATTTTAGCTCCATACTCAAGTGTTAAAGCTCGTGAAGCTGAAGTGACTGATCCTTCATTTGAAACTTGCATACGAAGGCGAACTGGAGTTGTCTCTGCAACATTTAAAATTGGAGTATCCTCAAGCCCTCCAGAAAGGGATGTGGCAGCCGCCTCATTACCATTATCATTTCTCCAGTGGTAATGGGTTTGTGTAAGGACAGCACCGGCAAAAGTTGTACTTCCAGTGATATCACGTGTAATTGCCGGACTCACAGAGCCCCCTCCCGATACAACAAGATTTGTCGAAGGGCTTTGCATAATTATATTGACCACTTCGCCATTTTGAGCGGTCGCTGTCGAATCAAGCACAGTGTAAACGCACATGGTCGCCGTAGTCGTTATACCAACCGATCCGGTAAACGTGGACGTGCCATTTGCCCCTGAAAAGCCACCAGTAGTTGTTGCCCCGAATTGAGGTTCATTTCCACCATATGATTCGCTCGAACAATCATAGGGTAACGTTGTATCAAGGTCATACTTGAGTCTAATATTACTCAGATCATTTTGTGCATCAATAGTGCCATCTTCAGCAATAGTTATGCTTGTCACATTACGCGAACCAATGTTATTTGTAACAACAAAGGCTCCTCCAACATAGAAATTTGTTGCGGGTAAATTAGTTGTTGAAATCTGAGTACCTGTTGCAGTAACAAGAACGTCTGCAGCGATATTCGCACGCGGGATTTGATCATAGGCAAAAAGAGGATTTCCCTTATCAGTCACTCTAAAACAGTAGGTGTTTCCCTCTGCCGCACTTGTTGAAGCCATGAGTGAATACTCGAGTTCGACGTATTGAGTAGTCGTGAGTAAGATATTTGCTGTTTGTGATGATGTGTCCTTCACGGCGCCGTTCGGACTGAGGAAAGTGGTGTTCTCGTCAGTGACGGCGCCGTTTGCTCCGAGAGCCACGTTAGTCGTATCTGCTCCATCAGTAAGGTTTGTTGTGTTGTACATATCAAATTCTCCGTTTGCTGCGCCCACGTCTGTCCAGCCTGTTGCGGCGCTACAAGCACCTGTTGTCTGTGCATACTCAAGTCGGTACTGCATTGCAGGGGTTGAGCTTCCCCCTTCATTTGAAACTTCCATACGGAGGCGTGCGGGAACTCCCTGTTGGAGAGCGGTGAGAGATGTGTCTTCATTTCCTCCTGTTTTTGAAGTTGCAGTGGTTTCTGTACCGTCATCATTTCTCCAGTGATAATGGGCTAAAGTTGGAATGTCATTGAGTACCGTCGTCGCTCCACTAATGCTTTGTGTGGTTGCAGGTCCTGCCGTACCACCCGTCACGGTTACATCGGAGGCAGGATTAGCAATTTCAATTTCAATTGTTGCATTGTTTGCCGTCGTATCAAGAATAGTGAGAACAGGATACAGACATAACGAAGTCGTAGTACTAACATTCACAGTCGTACCCGAAAATGAAGACACTCCATTTGCTCCAGAAAACCCATTGGTGTCAGTTGAACCAAATTGGGCTTCAGAACCACCATAGGATTCACTTGCACAATTATATGGTGCTGTAACATCAGTTTCATAGAACAATTTTATATTTGAAATATTAGTTGAACCATCAATAGTTCCACTTTCACTAATAGTAACTCCCGTTACATCAAGTGGTTTGTAGGTATTGTAAAGTAAAAATTTTCCACCCACGTAGAAATTTGATGTACTCGCATTTGCTGTTGCTATCTGGGTTCCTGCTCCAGACGCATGCACTCCAGGAAATATGTCAGCAATCGTGTCTCCATAGATATCATCATCAGTATTATCAAAATATGACACATACATGCGTTGGTCGCTTTGCAGATTAAGGTCTACTCCGTACAGATCATCCTGGCTTGTATTGACGGGCAAGCTTTCAGTACTCCAGTTCATCATAGAGCTTGTTGCCCATTTCCAATAGACATTTGCAGAACCAACTGTTCCAGCAACCGTACGCCCTGTGTATGCCACATACACATCATCATTGGCCGCATCAAGTCCAATCGAAACATTTGTCATACCCATTGTAGTAGAAGCAGTTACGTTTGCACCGGCCGTCCAAGCATTTCCGCTGTAGCGTGCTGTTCGAATTTGGTCGTTTGTACCAAGCGTATCGTTTGTCGCTATGTATGCAAGGTGAACAGTGCTTGTTCCCGTCGTTGAACTCACTGACGCTGCCATCCCAATATCATACGTCGTGTTATCTGCCGCTGTACCGTCAATAATAGTCCATGCGGCAGACCATGCAGTATTATCCCAAATCTTTGAGCGAATATCATCTAATGATATATCTCGGTCAATAACCATTATGTTGCCTCCCAGAAGTGGTACGAGAATATCATAGTCGTTTGCTGCATCGAGTGGAGTTGCTCCTGTCTCAGTCCAGCTTCCTGCGAGGTTGCAATTTATCGTACATTCAACAACATATGAGTCACCAGCATCATTTGATACAGCATAAATAGTCCCATCCGTGCCCCTTGTAATAGAAATAGCATTTGTACCAACTGTTGGTGCGTCAATTGTGCCACCTTGCGCTGTATTAGAAACCATACTCACCGGTGCTGTACCCATAAGCAGCGAATCACCTGAAGTATCAAGTCTATTATAGAAAATGTCATCAGCACTCGTATCGAGTGTTGCTATATGAATGCTTGAACTGGCAGCAGCCATTCCAGGAGTCCACTTGTCATACCACACCTGGATCTGAACGCAGTCAGTCTGCGCATCAACTGTTGTGGTCGACGACCACGAGGACCCTCCATTTGTTGTCTTTCGATACACACATGAGCCGTTAAAATCGCGAAAAAACTTATACCCTGTCTGGTCGTCGGTAAACACTGTTTGCGAGCCCGCCCGAAGATGAGAAGTTCCTAATGATTGAGCATCCGCATCAATCGATACCTGGGCTGCTTCTGCAGTAGGTATGGAAAATTGTAAGGTAACGATGGATTCAAGTGGGAAGCAAAAAAAATACACAATGAGAACCATCGCAAAAAATCTGCACCCTTTTTCGAGCCTTTTAAAACCTCCGGACATCCCCTTCATTATCGCGCACTTATGTAGACGAAGCGACGTCTTCCTGTGAATCCAGTGTTTCTTCACCGCTAGGAATAAAGGGAGCAATTATAAGATCTGGATGTAATACTTGGATACTAGATTCTAAATCCGGAATGATTAGATCCTGAATGAGCGATACATCAGGTTGGTCATCCAAGATAAGCTCCGGTGTGGTTGTACCTGGAGTAAAGGGTAAGATAACAACATCCTCTCCCATAGTTGCTTCTGGTGTCGTAGTTCCGACCTGTGGCTCGGGCTCCGGGCCGGTGTTTGAATCGTTATTCGAATCAGTATCACTTCGCGGCTTAGGTTGCGTAAGTTGATTTACAAGCGCACGGTCTTCTCCGGTCTGGTCGGGATCTGGAATATTGTCTGGAGTTGCTCCTGGCTTCGACGAAAGTGGTACAACTTCACCACTTTCGAGGTCATACCCCTTTGTTTCAACATCTCCATTTTGAAGTTTTGTGTCATAAATGAGCACAAATCTTGGATTATCAACTGATGCACCCTCAGAGTCAGCAATCGTATCTACCTGTTTCGTCAGTCGATCGTACACTTTCACACGCCATGCACCATCTTCAAAAGATTGCCACATGATGTAGTTCCCGTTTATCCTAGGCGATATATCATGAGTGTTATTATCCGTGATCATTGAAAGTTCACCATCTTCTTCGAGCATAATCTCCCAATCATTTCCAACCCATCCCTGCCAGACGATAATGTCTCCAAAGCGAGAGGGCTGCATATTATTGTACCGATCCTGGGTTAATTGACGTTCTTCTTCTTTGTCTACATCGTAGGACATAATTTGATACCGCTCATCAATGAGTCGGTGCCATACGATTGATTCTGACAGCTCGTCATAGACTGGTGCATCATCATCTACTTGATTTGAAGTGATTTGAGTTAACTCGCCTTTCCGCTCAACATATATTTCCCTGTCTCCTTCTACGTCAATTGCAGAAAAAACCCTTTCCGTTCCATCCACTGTCGCTAGACTTGCATCAGTTGAACAATAAAACGAGTTGTCGCTCATGCTTACACACTCATCTTTTGAAAACATGAATTTGTTTTCATCATTAAAAAGCGTATTGACGGAGACCGTGTCTAGCGTTGAGGTAGCAATCAACTCAGTTGATGTTGCCTCGGAAGGTAAGTCTGGCAAGAAGTCTGTCTCAGTATTAGTATCAGGGTCAGGGTCTGTCTCAGGAATAATATCGGTTTCCACCTGATCAGGGAAAACATCATTAGGTGGCGCGACTTCTGGTGTAGATGAGGGTTCAACTTCAGGAATTGGCAACACCCCTGTTGGTATAGGTAGTTCTGTAGTATCAGATTCATCAGAAGTTTCTGCTGTGGTATCTACAACCACTACTCCATCACTTTCAGCTGGGATAGATACAGATTCAGGTAGATTTTCTCCCTCCGCATCAGATGACGATGTATCAGTTACATCTTCATTTTCTGGTAACGCATTTGGTACCTCATTTTCGAGTTCAATTTCCATAACTGGCTCTTCTACAGTATCTAGAGAATTATTACCTTCATCAGTAACTGCTTCTGATTCAGCGGCAGTATCGATCATTGCTCCATCTTGCTCCTCAGAAGCAAAAACTGGGCTGAGCGGCAAAAGTGCGAGCGTCAGAAGCGCAGCAGACGCACAGAGTTTCCAAAATATATTCAAAAAACCACTGTGCACAAAAACGTGTGCATGTGCATGTGTATGTGCCGTTGTATGTTCCCTATATCTGCTCATACGTACAAGTGAATAAGGTACTTTTAACCCATTCTGCACCCATTACTCCCTTGTACCTTTATCCTACCAATATCTACAGTGCTTTCCCCAGCCTTATCAACAGTAATTGTACGGTTATCCTCAGTATGCAGCAATGACAGTACGTCCTAAATTAAGGTGGATATGCTGATGAAATCAGACCTAAATTGGCGCACTTCCAAGTAATCCAGCAATGGAGGGTGTTTGCTATTTAAAGAAAGAATCTGCAAGTAAGATTGAAAAGTCTCTAAAACTCATTTTTCCATCCCCATTAAAATCAAAAGTTTTACCTTTCGTAAACCAGGCGGCCATGAACGCAGAGATGTCACGCAGATCAACCTTCCCATCCCCATCAAGATCTGTAACGATTCCTATTCTAGCCTCTCCTTCTAGCTTACCTAGGGTACTTGGGGAAATGGACACACGAGTTTCTTGAGAACCAATATCATTTACATCTACCAAAGTTCCTTTCCCATCTCCCGCAATAAAAGTCGCTGAATCCATTATCACGTGAGCAAGCCCTCCGGCTCGCGCCTTAGCCTGAATGCGCACAATAGGATGCTCACCCACAAAACCGCGTCTAAACGTTCCCCCGCGCAGATAAATCTTTCCATTCTTCGCATAAGGGGGTTCTGTCCAGAGTGTTATAACTGACGTCCCTGTATCAATACTCTCAATTGTAAGCTGTGATTCTGGATACGTGATGACCAAATCCACTGCGTTCACCGGCACATGCGCTGTCGCACGGACATCAATATAAATCTGCTCACCTTCCTTCACTGTCGAAGGAGTGGTAGTAATCGAAATGTACGAACCCTGATTAACTGCAACTGATGCGACTCCAGCAAAGATGGCCGCAAACAGAACGACCGGAAACGCATATCGCACCGTCTTATTTTCATGAAGCGGGTATGCGGGAAACAAGATTTTCCACAAGCTTCGAAACATAGCTAGGGTGTTAACGTGGCTCGAATACTATCAATCTGTTTGTCTTGCACACTCAAAGATTCGCCAAGCGCCTGAGCGTCCTTTGTGAGATCCGTGAGTGCCATCCCAGAGCTTTTTTCACCCTTTATAAGGGTGGTAATGATATCGCTTTGAATCTGTGTCAGGTCCCGGAGGCTTGCACTACGATCACGCTCAAGTGCAATAAGTTTCTCCCATGCATCCAAGTTGGTTCCTTCAGACTGCATTCCAAGTGTTTCAAGCAAATGTACGTTTGTTTCTAAAATCTCAAATTCTCGTTCAAGTTTCGCAACCATAAGTGCCTTACGCTCAGAATAAAAACTCCCGCAACTTTCAAAAAGCTGCTGGACGACGAGGAGATCCCTGTTTCCAAGAGTTCCAAGAGTATTAATTAATGATTCAAATTCAGTCCGTCTCTCACAATCAGCAACGATAGTTGCAGTAACAGCATCTGCTTCATTTCTATCAGTAATTTCAGCGAGTTTCGACATGTGCGTATGTTCCTTTTTTATTGTCTCCATTAGTGTGGTGGCAGCTGCGGCCTTTTCATGATGCGCAACGAGTGCACTCACTGTAAGAGCAATTGCAAAGAAAACGAGGTGAACGGCAATGAGCAAATGGTTTTTTAAGAGTGATTGCATATGACTATTCTACTATATGCTCAACATCAATAATTTCTTTTCTAATTTTTGCACGAGCACTTGCAACATCCTCTTCGATTTGTTCAATGAATGTGCTCTCTGCGCGTGTGAACTTCCCCTTACGCGATTCTTTAAGTTCAGCTACATTCGCATGAAGATTCGTAAGGATCGTGTCTAGCTCAGACTTTACAACGTCCTCAATCTCATGCGTCTCCGTTTGCACTTTTTTACGCCAGAGCGAAAGCCTATGGTATGAATACCAGCAACCGAATACAAGTAGAACAAGAAGAGCAAGAAGTGGCACAATGACTGAAAGGACACTTACCATAAAGGATCCAACGCGCAGGTATCCAGGTTCCTCAACAATAATCCGAAGCGTATCCGACGGCTCACTGACTGCACCAAATGAGTCTGTGGCGACTGCAGAAATATCGTACACGCCAACCTCGAGTCTTGAATCCGGAATAAAGGTAAAGACACCGCTATCAATTGCTGTGACAATATAGGTCTCCGTTACACCGTTAGAACGAGTAAGTGATATTTCAACTGTAGCATTTGGTCTCGTTGTACCCTTAAGTGCTGGAATAACTTCTGGACTTATTCGCTCGGGATATTCTGTAAAAAAAGGTTTCTCAAATGACGAAACATCAAATGAGTACGTGGCAGCACGACTATTTCCAGCGCTATCAAACGCCTCCACGATTACTGTGTGTCGACCTGGAGGAAGTATGGGAAGCGTGTACTGTTTCGTACCCTTTTCATCTGCATATTCAATAAACTCACCTCCATCTATTTGAATGCGATACTTTAAGATCGGCGAGACGTCGGTAATGGTAAATACGAGCGTTCGCGTGGGAGTATCTAGATTCTCACGTGCTATCTCAGCGATAGTGAATGCTGAGGGTGCCTCAGTATCAACCCCCAATCTTACGTGCGCGACCTTACCCCAACCTTCAGCATTTTTAAATTGAATGTGGAAATACGAGACTCCTTGAGGAAGATCAGTGAGTGTCTTTTTTCGCAATGCCTCCTCGTACACTATCGTCGGAATTGTTCCCGCAGTATTGTCGAGAAGCGTGCGTACCGCAGTCACATCACTCGGTACTCCCCAGGTGAGCTCTGCAGTCGTTTCCTTGTACCATGCAGTCTGATCTGGATGCGTGGTCGATGTTACTACAGGTGCTTTCGGTGTGTTCGCTGGAGCAATATACTCTGGTTCGGGGTTTTCAGCTTGCGCTGAAATAGTGTAGGCTCCTCCATTCATTGCGGTGAGAACATTTGTGCCTAATCCATCTGCAGCAAGTACGGATCCACTTTTAAAAGTAAGTTTTGGATTTCCTGCCGCTGTTGGCCGAAGCGTAATGGAAAGAATAGTACCGCCACTGCCCGTATATCCGGTTGGAGAGCCGCCACCAAACGAGATTGTTCCCGCTGAATTGGAAAAACTCGGCTCCTCGGTCCATAGATTAAAAATTGAACCTGCGCGAGATACACTCACGACTGTTAGTTCGCGCGGATTAAAGCTAAGCTGTCCGTCAGCTGCGTTAACTGGCTTGCCTTGTGTATTAAGCACTACGTTAGCAGTAAATGTGCTGCCTGTCGTATACACGCCTGTGTCAGGACTTACGCGAAGAGTTGCTGCATATCCGATATGGATAATAGAAAAAAAGGCAACAATCGAAATTAAAGTACTTACAACTAGGGTGCGAATATTATTCATACAGTTGCTCCTCTGGTGCTTTTTTTATGAGTGCCTTTTTCCGGCGTATGAGAATATATGCTAGTACAAGAACGACAAGAAGTGCTCCCCCAACACTAACGAAGAGCGAAGTTAAGCGCTCCCTGGAAATTGTACGGAGTGCCTCTTCAGGGACGAGAACTGCGATGGTCTCGTTACCAGCTTTGTCTATGGCCTTTACGCGAATTGTACTATTTAGAGTCTGATCTTTAAGAACATACGGACTCTCTGTTTCTACCCAAGGAGCATCCGCTCCACCCCATTTGAACGCATAGAAATCTTCGAGTGGTTCCTCGATGACTTCATAGTGATCGATTCCAGATTGCTTGTCTTGCGAGTTGAAGGAAATAAAATATCGGCCGCTAAACGCATTTTCTTCTCGAGCAAGTGAAATAACAAAATCTGATGGACGAGCAGAATCTTGAGCAACTAGATCCTTCCAAGAGTCTTCCGTGGTTGCACCTGCATTTGGGAGCAAGACTATCGTGGCATCCTGCAAGCGTAAGTTGCTCTGGGTTCCTCTACCGTCATGGAGAAGCACTTGAGAAATACCGTCAACCCAAATTTTTCCACTCGCAGTGTTCCCTCCTGTGCCGACACTAAAACCTGGTGACCGAAACATCAGCTCGGCAATGATGTTTGTAAGGCTAGGATCTCCCGCAATCCTGCCACAGTAACCACCAGGAAGTCCTCCCGCAAAAGTAATCGTATGATTCGTCTCGTCGATCACTGGATCTTCAACCCAAATATTTAATATTGAATTTCCTCGTGAGACATCAACTGCGCGAATTGACGGATCATACTTTATGACTATATCCACTGCATTGATGCACTCATCTTCGTCCGTATCGATGCGTAGCCCAATCGTTGCGGTATCTCCCCGACTCACCTGTAATTCTGATGGGTCAAAATATAAAAGCGCTGCATTACTGGTGCTTACAATGCCAAAAAAAACTAATGCACTTACTATGCACGCATTCGCAAGCGAAAAAAGAGAGCGAAAAATACTCATACCGAATGCACATAGTATAGCAGTGGAGCACCTACCCTGACGCATAGCTACCCACATTTACGAGAACTGTGTAGGCTTTAGCATTAGGTGTTGGACGGTGTGCGTCCAAAATCAATTGTGAATAGGATTTTATGACGGACTTGGAAAATATAGTCAAGATGCTTATAACGGTTACTAAACGTTAGAGTGCGTCGTCTTCACAAGGCATAGGGAAAGCTTGTGAAGACGGGCTCCGAAAATATAGTCACTACGCTCCTTATTTTCGGGCCACCCTTTTGTCACGAAAATTTGAGATTTTCATGATGGGTTTTTCTTTTATCCAGAAACCTGGATAAAAGAAAAACCCGTCTCGTGGTGGGAGATAGGGTTTTTCTCAACTCTTATTCTGTCGCTAGAACATCGGTGTTGCTATGTAGCGAAGTGTCGTCGTATAGTCGTCACCCGCTTCTTGCAATGCCGAGATTTGGACCTGGTAACCAATTCGTGCCCTACCAAAACCGTTAGTAGTGCCGTCAGCTGGCCCCGTGTGACCCATAATCACAATCGGTGTTGTACTGCCAGATGCCCACTCGTTTGCATCGAATTCATCGATACCAGCACGTGAGGTTGTTGCATCTTCTGAGGTGATCCCCCAGTGGCCGTATGTTGCCGTATCAGTGATGACCGCGCCTGGCGCCTGCCACGCTGTTGGCGTGTAGGTGTTTGCTCCATCGATGAATCCATCAATAGTTGCTCCAGTCGTTGACTGCAATGCACCGGTTTGCTCAACAGTTACGCTGTAGCCGTTTGAGGCATTTGTCGTAACTGAAAGGTCCTGTGCAAGCGTTTTCGATACGTTAATGTTTAGCGTTCCAAATGGAAGCGAGACACTCGTACTCGTTGCAGATGTTGTTGTAGGACTGCTGTTCACACTTGAACTTGCAGCCACTCCTGATACGGTAAACGTAAGAGAAGTATCAACACTTGCTGTCATGGTCACTTGATCAATGATTGCTACACGAATTTGTCCGTCATCCGGTGACGTACCGTCTATATCAATTGGATACGAGGTCGTTGCCGAAGGATTCACAATCTGTGTATTACCTGCACCACCAGCTGCTGCATGACTACCAATCTCAATTGAGAATGGGGTACTCGATGCCTGGCCGACGTTACTGGGTGAAGTGAAAGTGATCGTTTGACTCGATGTACTTACACCCCAAATTCCAGATCCGTTTGTAGGAGCAATTGTTTGCTCTGTACCAGATGCAGTGAGATCAAAATCTTCAACACCAAGTGCTGGGATTGTGAACTGTGCTGGGAAGGTAATAGTGATTGTTTGACCTGCAGTCATACCATTTGGCGATGTAAACGCGACGGTATGATTGGATGCTACGCTAGGCGCAGAATTGGACAAGGTATCGCTTGCGCTTGTGATTGATGACGCTTCCGCAGTGCGGAAGATTGTTGGAAGTCCAGTAGTCCAAAGGAACACTGCAAGTCCAACTATCATCGCGACAGCCTGGAGAGTTCGCACGGTCGTTGCCGTGTGAATCATAGGCTTTACGTTGTATTAATCGAATATGTTGACTCTAATAATGAGCGGCATTGTGGCGTTGTGCTCTTGCAACACCCTATACCTAGTAATCAAGGGAGTCTCCACCCCTCTTTGATTCACATTCAACATATTACGGGGACCAGACAATACTCGGCTGTAAGTATTGGAAACTCATACTTGCGTATTCATTTCAGAAATACATCTCTCACATGTATGAAATGTATACCTCCAATCACCGCAACTTCATTGTAGCGTGCGCATTATTTTAATGAGTGTACTTATGCACAAAAATTAGTATAAGTATCAAGTATGAGTATGATTTTGCGCAGAGATACCTCGTCCGCTTGCGGCGAGGACCCTGCGAGCTGACGTTTTTACGGACTCAGGAATTATAGTCGCTACGCCACTCTTACATACTGGAACTCAACGTTGGACGGTGTGCGTCACATAATCCATTTTGAATAGGATTTAGTAACGGACTCAGAAATTATTTTGAAAAGCAAACAATTGCTTTTCAACTACGCTCTGTGATTTAGGGTCAACCGGTCCAGTTGAAGAGAAGGATCGAAAAGTCTTCCAGTCCTACTTTTGCATTTTGATTTATGTCCGCAGGTGGATTAGAGTTGCCGCCAGGTGTACCCCACCAAAAGATAAGGATTGAGAAGTCAATAAGATTTACCTTTCCGTCACGATTGAGATCAGAATTACTTACTGCTTTCCCTTCTACTCCCACGAAGAGTGAAATTGCAGTGCCATACGTGCTTTCTGTTTTCAACGCGCCTGTACCTGTGATGAAACGTGCCTTTGCAGTATGTGTGTCGATTGATACTTCTCCCGTATCAAAAGCAACACTCCAATTACCAGAAGTGTCGGAGGTCGCTGTAAGTATTTTACGATTATTATCAATTGAAACTTCGACTGGCACACTTGGTACCGTTTGACCCGAAAGCGTAATGGTGTCCCCCGGGTTTGGAGAGGCATTTGAAGCGCGAATCGTTGGCGGAATTAAAATCCCATTTACACTTGTTACTGCACCCTGCGTGACATCAAATGTTGTGTTGAAGGTAGCAGAACGTGTTCCCTGCGAATCATTTGCCCAGAAACTAAACGATGCTGCACCTGGTTCTGCATCAGTATTAAATAAAAACTCTCCTTTACTATTCGTACGCACACTTCCTATTGAATCGCCGTCCATAAGTATATTCACAGTTGCATTCGGATATGCCTTTCCTTGCAGAGTGACCTGCGTGTCACCAAGAGCCTCGTTACTTCCACCTGAAGCAGAACTACCTCCACCTCCAGAGCTTCCGCCACCAGCATCTGCACGCTCTTCAGTACAGTCAGCAGCACAAAAGTCATCATCCTCATTGTTCCCATCATCACACTCTTCAGCATAAATTGTTTGCAAAACAGCATCTCCGCAATAGGGAGCCCAACGGCACACATCCGTACACTGTCTCCCTAAAATTGTCGTGCTGTATGCACCCGTATCAGTTGGGACGTCGCAATCTTCTCCTGAGTTAACAATAACGTCTCCACAGATACTAATGAGAAGACTCGTGGTCGCAATCAGAGTCTGCCCATGCACAACACCAGCAAAGAAAAAAGGGAGACACAGTAAAACAAAAAAGTAACTTTTCATGAGATTACGAGTATTCAAAGCCATACACTACGCTCGTCTCTTTCGAGAACGGACGGTGCGCACAATCACATAACCGAGAAGGCTTGCAAAGAAAAGAATTGGAATTATTAAAGAAAGCTTGTGTGGCAGAGAGAGTCCCGTGAAGCCAAAGCCTGCAGTTTGCAATGTGCCGTACGGCAAAATACTTACATTAACTTCCCCACTCAGTTTTACTTCCTCGTCATTTTTAATTTCGAAACGTGCTAGGTAACTTCCAGATGGAAGCCTCGTTGGAAGTTCTGCAAAGACAGTTTCAGTTTTAAAGGGATTTACAGTAGCAATCTTTCCTTTTTTGTGGGTTTCTTCGAGAAGCACTTTTCCGGATGCGTCATAAATTCTAAATACCACGTCACTTGGTGCTACGGGGATATTACCCAAATTTTCAAGAAGCATTTCGAATCGGATCCTTCCTGGGAAATAAAGCCATCCTACTTTATGTCCTTCATTCAAATCAGAGATCCCAATTTTTCGTACCTTGAAATCTTTAATTTCTTTATCAATAACACTAAGCTTTACATCTATCTGAGCGCCTAATGAAATATTTACTGCACCACCTGCAACCTGATCATCAGGAGTTCCTGTCTTTATACGAATGTTTCCAGTGTAGTCTCTAAAATCAGCCTTATCAGGAACCTGAACTCTCACTGTCATGGGAACTTTCTGAGCGCCCTGAGGAAGTAAAAATTCATTTCCCTCTACAATAGTAAACCAATCATTGACTTCAGGAACATCAATACTAATAGTTGCTTTGAGAGCAGTTGTCGGATCACTTCGTACTAAATAAATAATTTGCTCATACTGGGAGTTTCTAGTAAGGCTGGAATTTGTAACATAGGGAGGTGTAATACCGAAGCCAGCAAAAACTGTGTGCGCAAGGGAAAAGAGCGCTACAAATGTTAAAAAAAGAGAGCTAAGAAATCTCATTATATAAACCGACCACCAAAATAATGGCGACAATTAATTATCAAACGGTTAAGCCATAAACGCAAGAACCACCGTAGGATAACGGTGGTTCAGAACATAGATTTTAACTAACTACCAATTTGCGGATTCACCAACAATTGCTGTAAAGGTATTCTCACCTGTGTAGTCACCTGCAAAGGTAATCGTGCCTGGAACTCGGATTCCCCAATACGCATTGTTTGTTGCCTGTGAGGAAGTTGCAGTTGACTTCGGAACATTGATTTCAATTTCCTGTGGGGTGGTAGATGAAAGTGCAGTTCCCTGAGCATAGGTTACTGTACTAGTAGCAAAGACCTGTTCAGATTCTGGAATGGTGGAGGTAGACAAACTCGGACAAAGAGTAGAGCCAGTATATGTTGTACACATTGACTCACCAGTTACATCCTTATCAAGCCCGACGTTCCCAGTGGCAGCAATCGTAGTGGTTGCAGTAATTGGATCCATTTGCTGACCCGGTTCGAGTGATCCATATGGAATTGATAGTGTATTGAGCGCGAAAGCAAGGAAACTAGTTACTTCAACTCCGATTGAGCCCTCTGCCAAGCTTCCTGTGGCAGAATTATCATCCACTGCTCGGACCTGTGCAAGCCAGTTTTGTGTTGGATACTGCGTGGTTGTTGCTGTACCGTCAGTTGGATCTGCAATGTACCAAAGCGGGAATGTACAATTCCACATTTTGTCAGTATCTGATGCACCCGTGCATGATGTTGTTGATGCTGTGCATGAAATGTTCCAAGTTGTCGTTGGTACACTACTGACATAACAATTGTTTGCATTGTACGAACTTGTAGGAGTACATGTTGAGGAGCTAACGCCGGATCGATACAAGCTGAGCTGATAACTTACTACCTCACTCGAGGATGCTGCATTGATGCAACTATTATTATCTGCGGCTGTAAACTGCAGAGTAAAGCCAGTTGTCTGCCCTGCTTCAGTCGTAAGTATGATATCAGTACCTCCATTAATTGAGATCGTTGAACTAGCAACAGATGGTGCAACGTTACTTACAGTGAGAACTGAGTCAGTGCCTTGCGATCCACCTGAAGCTTCAAATCCATGGTTGTCTATAACATAGCCGAACGCGCCGTAGTTTTGATCTTGAGTTGGAATAACAATGGTATATGTCGCAGTTGCGTTTGCAGCAACAGTTATAGTTGTGCTTCCAAGCAGCGTACCAGTACAAGAATCAGTAGATGTACTAAATCCTGCTGTTGCACACACAATCAGTTTTACCCTATCAGCTGTACCAGAAGTGTCTGAATCTGAAGATGTGCTGTTAAAAATAACTAGCTGGCCAGGATCAGCGGGTGAATTGTCAGTGAAAATAGTAAATGTTGGTCGATGATTTACTTCAAATGGTGAGGAGTTAGTGGCGTTTGTTCCTTGCGTTGAAATAGTGTTACAACGTGGAGTTCCCGCGTTTCCGTCACAGATAAATGCAAACCAAGGGTTTGATTCAGCCCAACTGGCATTTGTAGTCGTTGCTGAAACTGCCGCTACACCGCTTGTTGTTGAAGCAGAAACTGCCCATTGCGTACCGCCACCACATGCGGGTGCAGCACCAGAGTTTGGTGTTGGAGAAGCATTTGTGCTGCAAATAAGAAGATAATATCGCTCCCCGTTTGAATCAGTACCAATAGCCGTCCAAGAAACTACATCCCCCGCATTCGTAGGATTTGTTGCAGATGATTCAACAACTTCTGTGGTAGTGGCTGTCCATAGGGGAGGTGTGTTGAGAACTGTAACTGAAGTAGTAGCCTGACTTTGAGCGTCTACTTGAAGGAGTTCTTGGGAGCCAAGATTAAAAACGAATGCAATCGCAAATACGAAAACCCCGATGATCGTGGTGTACACAGTGATTTTACCTGCCGTACGTAAATTATCTGTGTTATAAGACATGGATTACTTATGAACTTGTTTCATTAATTGTACCTAATCCACAGCCTAATATCAGTGAGTTATACACAGGCGTTATTCATAGCGAATTGCATCGAGTGGGTTGAGTAACGAAGCACGACGTGCAGGAAATATTCCCGTCAGATACCCAACTCCACCTGAGAAGAGAGCGATAAATGTGAGGAATCCAAGTGGGAACGCGAAGAGGCCTACAGACTGCCCTCCGAATTGACTTGCCGCAAGATTGAGGAGTAAATTCACAACCCATCCCAAGGTTACCCCCATGACTATCCCACTCACTCCCCCCAGGAAACCCACAATGATAGATTCTGAAACAAATAAGAACTTAATGTCTCGAGGAGAGGCTCCAATAGTGCGCATAATCCCAATTTCCTTCGTTCGCTCAAGAAGAGTCACCGTCATCGTATTAAACATACCGATCGCAGACACAAGGAGCGCAATACCACCAAATGTTGCCAGCACTGCCTGAACTCCCTCGAAAATCTTAGAGGCCTGCTCCACCGTCTTGGAAAGTGCAGTCACACGGTATCCCGCCTTAATAAGGCTTTCTTCAATGAGTGGAAGAAACTCACTGGACACCACTTTAACCTGAGCGCGATCATAGACTTCAATTCCCACATAGTTTTTAAGCTCAGGGAGCATCATGAGCGCATTAAGAACCCCCTCCTCCTTGGTTACTCCTTTTACCTTGTATTGCTTTGCAATATTAATTTCAGTAATTGCATCGGTACCATCATTTGCCGGAATAAGGAGACGGAACGAAACCTCCTGTCCGATGAAATTGTTGATTTGATCATCCGCGATACCGAAAAGCTTGAGTACCGCGGGTGAAATCATCACTTCGTTCGTATTGCCAATATCTTCATCCTTAAATACATCTCCCGCTGAGGTGGTAATACCTGCATACCGAAGGTATGCAGGTTCAGCGCCTTGAAGAAAGATGTTTCCTGTAAGCCCTTTATAAGTAATGAGCGCAGGAAAACGTGCGAGGGGCGCTGCATCCTCAATATTGGGATCTTTTTCAAACTCCCCGATTATGTCGTCATCAATAACAATGTTCTTCCCTCCAGTAGCGGAAACACCCAAGGAAAGGAGGCTGTCCCCGAAAACGATCTGTTCGAGAATAATCTGCTGTAGTCCAAAGCCAAGTCCCACAAGGACCACAACCGCACCCGTACCAACACCCATACCCAAAATTGTAAGCCACGTACGAAGTGGATTTGTCTTAAACATACGCGTCGAAAGACGCGCAAGATCAACTACTTGCATACTCTATATAGTAAACTACCCTCTCCTCATAACCCATACGTTCTCCACTGATTCCTAGATTCACTACCTAAGTAGATCCGGTTCATTAGCAAGCTCGGCATGCACATGTGTGTGCATAGAGTTGTATCCGAAGGACTTACTATTGATTATTTAGTCGTATAGAGTTACATTCGGTCTACCCTATGGAAAAGATTCCTCTTTATAAGGCAAAGCGTATATTCGATATAGTTTTTTCCCTTTCAATACTCATCATCCTTTCCCCTGTCATCCTATTTTTCTTATTTGGAATTATTCTCGAGCACATCATACGATTGCGGCCTTTCGATCCACTCTTCTATAGTGAAATCCGCTATTCCCAAGGGGAACCGTTTACACTCTATAAATTCAATATCTTTAAGCAAGAGGTAATAGAGGAAATGCGTTCACAAGGAGCATTTATTCATACAAAACAACTTGAACGAGAAGGTTCAACTCTGTGTATAGGCTGGATTCTCAAGCAGATATACCTTGATGAACTTCCACAATTTTTTAATATTCTGAGAGGTGATATGACTGTAGTCGGTCCAAGACCAGTAAACTACGAGGTCTATCAGAAACTTCTTGGACTGGGAATTACGGACAAAGCAAAAGTGAAGTCTGGTCTCACGGGAAACTACCAGTCCTATAAAAATACAGCAGGTAAAAAATCTGAAGACATGGATAGAGAGTATGTCGAATACTATCGTACACACCCGTGGCCTAAGGTGCTTCTCTTTGATTTAAAAATAATTTTACGCACGCTTAAAGTCTTATTCCTTGCACGAGGGATTTAGTTACACTTGGATCAACGACTTGCATCCTCTATATAGTAAAAATAAGTAGCGAGTGATTACATCGATTGATCAATCCCCCAGTTTGCTTGATCTCCTTCGAGTAACTTAAGCGCTGCGTTAATAGGTACCGCAAAATTCAAGTTCTGAACTCCTATAGCATTATCTTCATACTCAAACGTCCATGCAGGTATTCCGATGAGTTCACCTCGATCGTTTAATAGTGCTCCACCACTATTCCCTGAAGAAATAGGATTGGTGATTTGTAATTCTTGACGCGACTCAAATGTGCGAATTCCACTAATATTACCCAGAGATAGAGTGTGCAGGTAGCCCTCAGGATGACCGATGACGAGTACTTTGTCCCCAATCTGGATCGAATCTGAATTTCCTATTGGTATAGGTTGGAGCTTCGTCGCATCAATCTTAATAAAGGCAACATCCATACCCTCATCAGCAGCAAGAACTGCGGTAACGGGATAGTGAGTGCCATCAGATGTTGTTACGACCGCTTTCACTTTGTCATGTGCAACATGATCGTTCGTAAGAATAACCCCATCCTCAGTTAAGATCGAGCCGCTCGCGATATAGACGAAACCCAATTCATCTTCTGTCGTTATGTACACGACGCTTTTTGAATTCTTATTGTAATTAGCAATATCAGCCATTGCTTCTGGCTCGTCTGCACGAACAAGTGATGGACGTTTCGTTACTCGCCTGTTTTCATATAGCGACAAAAGGTCGGGATTGAGTGTTTCAAGTATCTCGCTTATTTCCGTGTCCAAGGTAATGACAGTATCCGGACGGAGTTCCTCATACGTTCCAAAAGGAAGATAATACTGCACCCAGGGCCAGGCAAGCCAAACAAACATGAGTACAACAAGCCCATCAATTATTCTCCTCCACCACGTAGTACACTTTGCACTCATACAGACAGAATTGGTGTGTGCCCAAGATCAGCGACTTGCATATTCTATATAGTAAACTACCGAGTTCAACAAACTCTTACTTTCTCCACTGGTTCAATCTGTTAAATGCAATTAAATAAACCGGAAACTTGAGATAACTCTGTTAAGTATGGCGTCCTCAGTCACGTCAACACCTTTAGAAGGAACGATAGATATGAGATACATGACTCCATTATTGATAGTGCAAAAATTAGTAAAACGAGTAGTGTTGTTCGTGGCATCGTATTTTGTGAAGCTTATGCCATTCAATAATATCTGAGTAAATGGGGTAGACCGTCCTGCAATTTCACGAGAACAATTTAGTGTCCCCTCTGTCAGTGCGTTAATCACAAATGAACCAGGTGCGTATTGCTTCCCATCCATTGGTCTGAAGCGTATGGCAGTATCGTTAGGCCCATTCTCATAATCACCTAAATTCGTTACACCTGGAGGATACTCCACGTGAAATCCATACTGAGTATTAGTATAAGTATTCCAACCATCATCAGTTTTTTCAATAACAGCAGATGGCGTTGGGACAGTAATTTTTGTTGGCCAAACGATATTTGTCTCACTTGCGCCTACAACCTTCTCGTCAAAGGTGATGTTTGTTATCGAATCCAGGCGAAATATGTAATTCTCGGTCACTACATACCCACTACACCTCTCCCCTTCGGCACTACATATCCAAAAGGCAGGCCTCCCATCAATTTCGGTTGTTCTAATTTCACTAGTATATTCGTAAATTAACTTCTGTAACAATTCCAATATTTTTATTTTTTGAGTATTGGTATATACAAAAATACTTGGCTTCCATTTCTCTTCAAGTGAAAAAACAGCTACGTCTTGTGTTTTATCAACCCACCCACGTGATGCAAAATCATCTTGAGTTAATTGCTTCACTTGCAAACTGGGCGAATGTTGGAATGCAAACCCATATTCCTTATTTTCGTACAAAACCCAGTCAGTCTTATCTTTATCTAAATCATATGTATACGAACCATGAGCCGGGAGACCTTCTTGAATTTGAATATATTTTATTTCTGTTAACTGAGGTGGCTTTTTAACCTCAATTATTCTTTGAACCGCAACAACCTTTTCGGGTGCATGGTTGTAACCTATAAGCCCACCAATAAATGGCATAAGAATAAATAATACCAGTGCCAGATATTTTGAAAGCGGAGTAATAACAAATAAAGGGCTTTTTGGCTTTGCCTCTAATATTAGATTTTCTTGTTCCATGACTAAATCATAGCATGCGAGTTTAGAACCATCTGCAGTTGCGCGCACGTAGAAGTCACTAAACATGCAAATCTTGAGAAAAGTTCGAGGCGCAAGTTCTTTTGTGCATGAGCCGTACCCATGTACGGTGAAAAGCAAAAGGACGCAGCGACAAAGAAATTTTCCAAGATTTCAAGGTTTAGGCTTTGTAGCTGACGTCAACGCCAAGTGCAATCAACTTCTCCATATACCTCGCCACCTCATCGGCAATCTTTTCCTTAAGTGATAGTCCTCCCTCTTTAATATCTTCCTGAAGTCGCGCGTGGAAATCTACTTCTCCATTTATCCCTGAGAGTCTGTCAGCAATTATCCCGGTGAGATTCTCACGCGTAAGTTTTGTAAGTTTTATATCATGAGTAAGTAGAAGGTACTCCCGAACACGCTCTGCAAACTTATGCTGTTCAAAAAATGCAGCGTCTGAATCATTATCACTTCGGAAGCGTCGCACGTCATCTGCCTGCTTCACGATCTGGACTGAAACATCAGCCATTTTTAGCGCAGTTTCCTTATCGATGCCTGCTCCCCCCTCATCATACCTTTTAACGAGCGCATCAATAAATAGTTTCTTATGAATTTTTCCCTGAATGAGAAGATTGACCGCCTTTTCAAGACGACTGAGTTGGCTATACGAGTATTTCTGGGTTAGAAAATTGGTGAGACTACGGACCCGCAGCATATCAACAGAGTCGTATGGAAAAAGGCGAGCAAGCTGCTCAAGCTCCGTCACGATAGTTTCCCCTTCCATAACAGGCTTAATTTGTTTTCTCTGGGGATTTACCACCTCGCGAACAATAAATCCGTCTTTCAAATAATACACGCGATGTGCGTAAGAAAGGTGTGCGGCATTATGGGACACCATAATAATAGTGCGTTGATCAAACGTATTAATCTCGTCAATTTTGTCCATCACTTGCTGTGTAGAGACGGAGTCGAGGTTCCCTGTTGGTTCATCAGCCAATAGAATCTGTGGGTCATTCACCATAGAACGTGCAACGGATACACGTTGCTGTTGACCTCCCGAGAGCATCGAGGGAATCTTATGAGAAACATGACCTACCCCGAACCGTTCAAGAAGCATTTGCGCACGGCGTTCACGCGTTGCCTTATTCGCGTCACAAAAGATCATAGGAAGTGCTACATTATCGAGAACAGAAAGCGAGCCAATTAGGTTGAATGACTGGAAGATAATTCCCATGATGTACCGTTGGAAATAGACACGCTCCTGGGGTGGATATGAGTAAATATCGTCACCACGAATAAGGAGAGTGCCGCCGCCAGGAGGTAGGGAGCCTTGGATTGCATACATCAGAGTCGATTTTCCTGAACCAGAACTGCCGAAGAGAATGATGTACTCCCCTTCGTAGATGTCCGTGTTTACATTCTGAAGTGCCTTGTACTCATTTGACTTCCCTTTGTTGTAGGTGATATCCAAATTTCTGCAAACTATCAAAGGCTTAGCCATGGTACAAACATCTTTGGCGTATTTTTTCGTTGCTCGCTCGTTTGCTCCACGCACTGTAGGTTGACTACAGCTTGGTCGCAAGCCTCACGAGCGCCTTAAAATACACTCAAAGACTGATTGTCCTATTGTATACTAATGATTCTCTATTTTTCATAATTCTCCACGTTGTTCAAGTAGATGTACACAATATCGTAAGCGTGTGGCGAGGAGCCGTCAGATACAAGGCGCTGAGCCGCGATGACACGAGGCGTACAGGGCGTACGGTGAGTGTCATCGCGGTGAGAGCAACGCCGTAGATGGCGGCTCCCCGCTGCACGTTAACCGCTGATGTTCTTAACCCATCCGAACGTCGACTCAAAGTTCTCAATAATGATATCAATAATGTTCTTTTCCTGAATAGGAGTAAAGAGCACAAAGTTTTCTGAATCGGCTTTATTCCCCGACTCGTCCTTACACGAAAGCCAGAATTGATACACAGTTGCTGGCGCAAACTCGACAATTACCTCCACGTGCTGTTCGCTGTAACTTATATCTTTTGACTCTACTATTGTTGGATCAACTCCACCTACGATACCTTCACGGTACATCATGGTACAGAATGATGGCTCATCGGTGCTCCACTCCACAATCGTCTGAATACGCGATTCGCCACCTGGGAAGAGCGTTGATTCGTTCGTGACATTTGAAATGATTGGCGGTTCGGTGTCTTTAACGGTAATAAAGGTAACCGGACTCGACTTTACTCGATCTCCACCGGCATTTTCCGCAATGACAAAGGCGACGTACCGAGTACCCAACGTAAGATCAGCAATACGCATTTGATGGGTAGATGCCAAAGTAGGACGACCTACAGAGTTCTGGATACCTGTTGTGAGATCCTGATATTCAATCGTTGCTTTTGCGGGTACTGTGGTATCCCATGCCAAGGTGGCAGAGTTCTCTTCTACTTTCACAATGCGCAGATTTCGAATCTCAGGAAGTGATGCTTTCGTGCGGAATGTATAGTCGAAGCTTTCTCCCAAAATACCGATGGAATCCTTCGATCGAACCTTAAAGTGGTACTCAGTATATGGCTCTAGACCAATGAGACGAATTGAATGACTCTTCGTGTCACCATCAGTACTTGCCTGGGAGAACTCATACTGCCCTTCGACGTACGAATCTGCAGGACTAAACACCACTTCAGAGCTTGACTCACGATTGGTAGTCCAGCTTACGATTGCGCTTGTCGTTTCAACTTCAACAGTAGGAGGACCCACGATCGTAAGGTCTTCAGTAATACCCTGAATGGCTTTCACTGTTTCATTTAAAATCTCCTGCAGAGTTTCTGGAGACTGTATCTGCTTAATTTGCTCTATTACTTCTTCGGCACTCTGAGCTTCGGTTTGTGACTGTGATTCTGACTCTGATTCTGACTGTGACTCTGAGCCTTCCTGGAGCGTTTGATTTTCCTGTGTTTGTGTTTCCTTTCCTTCACCTGCCTCCGCGCCCACTTCGGGAGTTCCCTCGGTCAGCACTTTGTAGTTTGCAGAAATTCCCTGGTTGCCATCAAGGTCTGAAGACACTACGCGGAAGTAGTACGTGCGACCAGGTTCAAGGCCGTCGAGCGTAATTGAGTGTTCAGTTTTGTCGACTGCTGGTACACGCACAATGCCGTAGTCTTCCTGAAGACCGTAGTTAACTAAGGAATCAGCATCCTCGTCAGTCTCCCACGTCACCGTGACACTACTCTCATCGACAGTCGTAATCTGAACATTTGTAATATCTGGTGGTTCAGTGTCGGCCCCATGCACACTAGGAAGCTCCTGCACATATGAAACAAGTACAAAAAGCGTCAGCGCTGTCGTTGCTAGCGAACGTAACATGTAATTAGTGTATCACCTACATGTTTCCCTCCTTTCTTCCGTTATTAACATCAACTTGATTGAGAATGAGAATGCCTGAGATACAAGGCACTGAGCCACGATGATATGAGGCGTACTCTTTGTACGATGAATGTCATCGTGGCGAAAGTAACGCCGTAGATTAGGCATTATCACTCTCAATCACCGATGGCGTAGAAGATGTTCGTTCCGGTGTGTGCAACTCCAGCCACCCCCGACGGAATTGCAATACCCCAGTAGAGACGATCAGTAATGAGTGGAGTGGTGGACGTCGGTTTTGGTAGATTCAGTTCGTAGTTAACCGCTGATGTTGTGAGTTGCGTACAGTACACACAGGCACTGTATGTGAAGGTAGAGGTAGCATACTTTTCCTGTGTCGCAGGAATAACCGACGAAGCACCATCCGTGAGATCGGTACCTTGAATGGATACGTCAAGTGCATCATTTCCAATATTTTCTACTGTCGTCGACGCATTGGTTGCACCTGTGTCACTATTCACCTCAAGAGCACCATATCCGATTGTACTATTAACGCTGATTGCGCGGAGCGTGAGGAGATCAATCGATGGTGCAGTTCCTGATGCTGTGGAGCCGCCGTCGTCACTCACACTCAGAGTTGCACGCCATGTTTCTCCCGCATAGGTACCAATGTCAGTTGGATCAGTATGATAGTAGAAATCAGCTGAGCAACTAACGTCACAAGAATTACCTGCACAATTACTAAACGTGCACTGCGCAGGTGCTGCGATATAGCAGTTGTTTGTGTTTGCGCTACATGAAGCCCCAACCCCGGAACGGTAGAACGTTGTTGTTGCAACATTAAGATCAGCATATCCGTTTTGATCAGTAACGGTACCGGTAGCAGTAATGGTTGAGGTTGCTCCGGGACTAAGGCTGATATCCATTCCAGCGTTCAATGAAAGTGACGTCACTGTTGGTACAAAGACGAGTTCAAGCTCCGCAACACGTACGTACGAATCAATGGGACTACCACCGTCGCTTACACGGAGGCAGTAGTTTGAATCAGTTACATCAGTAGTCGAGGTGATTGCATACTCAACTTCTGTGTACTGGTTGGCGCCAACTCCAAAGCTTTGCGTGGAATTTGATGGATCCTCAATAATTTGTCCGGTAGTGAATGTTCCTGTGCCACCCAACACGTCCGTTGTCGAGGCCTGGTTCGCAAATTGGGAAGAGGAGACCATGCAGATTGGAGATCCGGTACAACTTGCCTGCACAGGTACGCTCGCATATGACGCAGAGGAAACAGATTCGCAACTTGGTGCATTACCTTTTGCTGCATACTCAAGCCGATACTGATCAGTGATAGCGAGTCCAGTGTTTTCAATGAGGAAACGCGGGCGCACGGTAGTATTTGCACTTATCCCAGAGGCCTTGGTGTTCAGCGCCGCAAACCAAGATGCACCTCCTGAGACTTGCTCGTATCCAAGTGTAGTTGTTGGTTCCGTTCCAAGAAGTGTTCTAGCAGAGTACACATCCCACGCACCGTGCTGCTCCCAGAAGGTAAAGCCGGTACCTCCAGTTGTGTAGGTGCCGTCTGTCACTGAAGTGGTAGCAACGAGTGCTCCATCTTTATAAAGGAACACTGCGATAGTGTCGTCAGTATCCCATTCAACCTCTACCTCATACCATCCCGTTGCATACGTGAGTGTTGAGGATGCGAGCTGTGTTGTACCGGTATCACTATCGTTGTCGTACACGTCACGAGAGATCGAGATTCTATCAACACCGAACTGCTCGAGACATATACCATAGTTATCATGGAGCGTACCAGGAGACTGTACCCCAAAGAGCGTACACGTTTCGTCTCCGCTTGCTGGTGCAGATGTGTCTACGTACTTCATGAAGCGAAGCTTACTTCCCTGTGCGACCGAAGCATCAAAACGATGGATACCATGAGTGGTACGATCTCCCACCGTTACTGCCTTTAGTCCATATGATCCCTGGTACGCAAGTGCAACACTAGTCGTGAACTTACTTGTATCATTCGCATACTCCGTGATGTTGTTATCTTCAAAATCATCGTATGCAACAAACGTTGTGGTACCAACACCCCCGTCCGAGACTCCTCCATTTCCGTAGTACATGTAGAGTGTTGTGTTCGCGGAAGCAGTAAGTGATGGAATTTTTACCCAGACAGTCGCTTCTGTGCTTGCGGTGTACGCGTCACGCACATAACTGAGCGTTGTTGTACCACTCGAATCCGTAAATCGAAGGTCGTCAAAGTCTGTCTGCATATCACCGTCGTATGGGATATCTACTTTCACCACCGCATTGGTATACGTCGTCGCATCCGCATTCACAACCGTGACACGCTTACGTTTTGACCAGTTTTGGTCATACCACTCACTATTTGGTACACTCTCCCCCCCGTTATCATTTCGCCAGCGATACCCGGCCTGCTGGGTCAGGAGACACGTACTGTCAGACCAGCGAATGGATCCGCATGCTGTAGCACCATCCACGTCGTACGCCTCACCTGCGAGATTGCCGCGGTGCGTCGTAAACGTCCACGCTGAAGGTGTGGTGCCCGTAAGTGTGATGTTTGTTCCGGAAATAGCAGTTGTGGTTGCAAAGCGCACACCAGTTATGACTTGGGATGCATTGTAGTTTACGGTCGTAGAGCTTACCGTAAGAAGTGTTCCGCCGTTTTGATCAAGTTCAAAATCTCCGTTCGACAATGAGGTAATTGTGGTATTTCCGGTGAGTGTTAGCCCATTCGGATTGAGATTCCTAAAGGCATAATTAAGTGCATTGAGCGTTCCACTATCCATTCGAATACTGTACGTACCACTTCCTTGGTTACGAACAGTCGTTGTAGCACCTGACCCTCCAAGCATATGAAGCGTGCTGCCGGTAAAGGTGGTCGTCGCGCCATTTGCAATTCGCACGGTGACTACACGTTCTGTACCTCCAAGTGCAGTCCCGTCGAAATCAGTTGCGTAGCTCCAATAATCGGTTCCCGTCGTGCGCTCATACTGACCATAGATGTTGAGCTCTCCGTTAACGGCAGCATGATCCTGTGAATACAGTGAGCTTAGGCTATCTTCCACTGTGGTGGTTGCCTGGCTATTCCATGTGCGAAGATCAGTATTATTTCCAATAAGGAGAATATTGTAAGATGTTCCTCCTGCAATACTCGTATTAATGGTATACGGCAGACCAGTTGTGATGCGGAGTGTGCTTCCCGTCCACGTACCTCCAACAAGGTTCGTAAACACACCCTGCACGGTAAGCCGGACGCCGGAGCCAAGAGTAAAGGTACTTGCGCTCGTCAGTGAGAAGTTCGACGTGGTTGTTGCGTTATTCGTAATCGTATAGCCTCCACTTGGAGCTGCAATTGAAACAACGTTGAACGTCGAGCTTCCTGGATTAATGGTTTCACCCACATCGCTGGAGTTGAAAAGGATCGTGCCACTTGCGCTATTAAATGCTCCACCGAGATTGAGGAACGAACCACCAATAGCCATGGTCCCGGTCGCCAATGTTGCAGTTCCCTGTTCAATGCGTAGTGTTCCAAGGAGGTCCACATTTGTGTCAGTGAAAAGGTATTTTCCAAGTCCTGCAAAGGTTACTGAATATAGATCAGAGGTTGACGCCGTTACGCTTGTCGTCCCCGTACCGGAAGCATTGAGGCGCAATGTTCCACTATTGTGCGTAAAGGTACCTGCAGTAATGAAGTCACCGCCAATCGCGAGGGTTCCACTTGGTGCGGTTACAGTACCTGAGAGAATGGTGTAATGCTGTGTTGAGGTTGCGTTCAAATCCTGGTACGTCCAACTACCACTTCCTGCAAAGGTCGTTGTACCAAAATTCGAACCATTAGTCCTAATAGTTTCTGCGGCAGCACTCGTGAAGCGCATATGTCCACCATTTTGGATAAATGTCCCGCCTGTATTACTGAGTGAACCTAAAATTGTTGTCGTACCTGTAGGTAAAGTGAGTGTTCCCTGTGTAATGGTGAGATCATTCGCAAGATCGAGCGCCGCATTTGTAACGGTCCAACTTCCAGAGCCATTTAGAGTAAGGTTGTAGAGTGCATACTCATTGGTATCGATCGTGCGCGCTGCCCCATTCGTCGTAAACGTAAATGTAGAAGTCTCGTCATCAATAGATGCCCCACTACCACTTATGAGGCTTCCTCCAATTGAGTGGATCTCGCTTAGGGTTGCGTCAAACACCGCATTCGTGAAAAGTTCAAGCGTACCATCATAAGGAGCTCCCGCACCTCCACCCGAAAGGGTGACGTTTCCATCGGGTCTAAACGTCTTTCCATTCCAAACAATAAGTTTTCGATCTGCAGGGAGCGTGAGTGTATCTGACCCAGCATCCACCGCAGTGAACGGTATGTCAGCGTCATCAGACGAATCCCAGACCGCCATATCAGCAATGGAAAGTGGGTCGGTATCCTCGTGACGCACGATAATCCTATTTTCATAGAGATCCATATTGGCAACACTTGAAATCAAATCCTCCGAAACTACTGCTGCCTTTTCCGATTCTCCATCAATATAGACAATGAGCGAATCACCAGGGCTGTACGTTACACCAGGGATTGAATACAGCCCACTGCCTCCATTGCAGCTCGTCGTGAAGCTCGTGAGCCCCGCCACACGTAGGTGAATATTTGCCGTGCTGCCATCACATACCGTTGACACCGTAGAACCTTCGTCGCTGTACACGCGACCTGAAATGGTGACTGCGGCAGCACTATCGTCCCACACCACATATCCCGGGTCACCATCAGGGTCAACGTCGTATGATTCTCCGTCAATCGATCCACTATGGTTCGTGAAGCGCCATGAGGAAACTGATGTTCCTGTTGCAGTGACGTTGAATGCTGAAATGCCCGTTGAGGTACCAAACGTATTATTCGTAAATGTCTTCGCAGGATTTTGATTAATGACATTTCCACCCACGGTAATCGCACTACCTCCACTTTGCGAAACTACAAAGTCTCCGTAGGAGAGACTTACGATGTTTGGTGTTCCGGAGAAGACAAGGCCAGACGCATTAAGATTTCGCGTCTCGTAATAGGACATGGTGGTCGATGCGCTGCCCCCGACGCGGAATCCATATGTGCCAGCACCCTGGTTTTGAAGTGTGGTTGAAGCACCGGAAATTCCCAGTACGCTCAATCCTCCACCCGTATACAGTGCGCTTGAACTGGACGCGAAGTACACATCCACCTTTCGGCTACTGCCTCCAAGTACTGTTCCATCAAAGTCAGTTGCGTAGCTCCAATAATCGGTTCCCGAAGTCTTTGCGTAGCTTCCATATATATAGAGTGCGCCATTCACGTTTGCGTGATCCTGTGAATACAGAGACCCAGTGCTTGCTACGGTGGTAGTACCGGCACTCGAGTTCCACATTCGAATTTGTGTAGTTCCACTTATGGTAAGGGTACCGTACGTATCAATCACCGACGAAGTGTTAATTTGGTAGTTCCCTCCGCCGTAGAGATGTAATGCAGAATTTGTCCATGTTGTAGCAGCACCACCCAGGCTGTTAGTGAATGTTCCCCCGACCGCGAGTGTGGCGGCGGGATCAACTGTAAAGCTTGTTGCATTCGTCAGTGTAAACGCTGTTGTTGCGGTCGCGTGTTCAGAAATACTCCAAGTGCCAGCAGCGTTTATTGTTACGTTACTGAACGAGGAATTTCCTGCTGCGATAGTTTTCGTGCCGACTGAGTCAAAGGTTACGGTACCGCCACTTCCCGTGAAGGTGCCATTATTGTCCCAACTTCCTCCCACCATAAAGGATGCGCTGTCACTTCCAATAAGCGTACCAAACGATCCGATTGTTACATTTCCGTTTACGTCGAGAGCGGTGTCATTCGTCGTAACTGTAAGTGTTGACGTTGCTCCCGCGCCCACTGTGAGATTATTCAAAACCACAATTCCGAGACCCGTAGTGGTAAAGGTTGGCGAACTACCCTGTGCATTCACATCTACATTGTAGTAATTGGTGGAGAGTACGTTTGAACCTGCAGTCCCGCTGTAGCGCACCGTGCTTGTACCTTCAACAAAACTTCCAGTTTCTACAAACACCGTACCTGCTCCCTGAAGATTCAAAACTCCACCCCCGGGTACAAAGAAGTGCGCATTTCCGATCGTCAGTTTGCCTAATATGGTAGTCGTCGCTGTGGTTGCAGAGGTCGTCGTGCCTACTGATGTCCCATTCCCGAGGACCAAGTTTCCAAAAGTCCATGCCTGTGATCCTCCGAGCGTATTCGTACTCGCGATTGTAGTCGTACCACTACCGAGCGAGAGGAGTCCATTGCCGTAGAGTGATCCATTCGCAAGCGAAATATTTCCTGTGCCGGTGACCGTTCCTGTTGATACATATATATTCGCCGTTGCAGATGCATTACCGTTTATGTTCCAGGCGCCTCCAACGCCAGTAAAGTCGAGTTCATTAAATCGTACCGTCTCACTATTTTCTGTCGAAATCGTTTTACCGCTCGTCGTTGCTGTCATTATGATCGTCGTCGACGCAGGCACGTAGGTAGCATTAATGTCCTGGAATATTGAACCGCCGATACTGTACGTAGTTGTACCTGCTCCCGTGAAGATTGACGCATTGTCCAAATGGAGTGAACCGTCATAACTTGTTCCTGTACCTCCACTTGTAAGTGTTACGGTTCCTCCTGGTGTAAAGGTGGTTGTCGCCCACACATGAAGCTCAGTATTGGCCTGAACGAGGAGTGAGTTCGGTGAGCCGGTCGCTGCAGTGAACGGAACGTCACTGTCGTCCGTACTGTCATAGAGCGCCATGTCAGCGATGGTCATCGCATCGACATCTTCATGGCGGACAATGACTCTATTAACCATGAGGTTGAGATCACTGATGTCTGCAGTAGGAGTCTTCGTAACGGCAACGGCACGCTCGCCGTTACTTGCGCCATTTAGGAAAACGGTAAGTGTAGGATTTCCAATGACAACCACTCCAGGAATACTGTAGACTCCACTTCCGTTACATGCACCGTCATACGTGCCGCCGTTTGAAACGACCACGCGCACTGGAGTACCCACCCCACACGTCGGTGCACCGAGTGGAGTTGTTTCATCAGCACCATACACCGTACCCGAAACGGTGATCGTGAGGGAACTGTCGTCCCATCGAATTGAGCCAGGATCACCCGTGTCATTATCAAACGCTTCCCCATCAATATTCCCGGATGACTCTCTGAACCACCAATATGTTGTCGGCGTGCCATCTGTTTGCGTAATGTTTGTAGCAGCAATTGCTGTTGTCGTAGAAAAGTTCACACGATAGATTTGGAGTTCCGCATTTGCGTTTACGGTAGTAGATGACACGGTGATGCCCGTGCCCGCAGCAATGCCCGGAATAATCTCCCCATCTGATAACGCACTTACATGCGTCGTACCACTGAGTGAAATGCCACTCGCTCCTAAATTACTGAAGCTATAGAATGCAGCGGAGGTAGTGCCGTTTGCCACACCGATCGTGTAGGTGCCACTTCCTTGGTTTGCAATACTTGTCGTCGCAGTCGATGTCCCCGTTATCGACAGTGTGCTTCCAGTGAAAAGTGCTGAAGAGCTACTTGCAAATCGAACGCGCGCTATTCGGGTAGAACCCAGAAGTGAGGTGCCATCGAAATCAGTTGGTGCACTCCAATACTCTGTGCCACTTGTACGTTCATATCCGCCAAAGATGTATAGATCTCCATCAATGCCATTATGATCTTGCGAATAGAGCGAACCTGTACTGTCGACGGTATAGGTAGAGGAAGTGGAATTCCACATACGTATATCGGTATTTGCACGAAGGCGGAGTGTGCCGTAGGCATCTCCTAAGGTATTCTTCGTATTCAAGCTGTACGCTCCCGCCTCAAGTGAGAGTGTTGAACCACTCCAGGTGGTGGAAGCTCCCCCCACGCTATTCGTAAACGTACCAAAAACAGCAAGTGTTGCTCCGGACGACAGCGTGAACGCTGATGAGGTTGCAAGCGTGAAATTATTTGAGGTCGTTGCGTGCGAAGCTACGGTGAAGCCGCCGCCCACACCATTAATTGTGACGTTGTAGAGATTTGAATTACCGGTGGTTAAGGTCTTCCCGAGACTCGTTGCGTTAAAGAGCACCGTTCCACTGTTGTGGGTGGTCGTCGCAGCATTTGTAAATGATCCTCCAAGGGTGAGTGTTCCCCCAGGGAGCGTTACTGTTCCTCCGGAAACAGTAAGATCTCCAACTGCAGTAACGTTCGTGTCTACAAATGACCAACCGCCAGAACCAGTGAATAGCAGTGAACTAAACGAAGAATTTGTATCAATGGTTTTTGTGGTCGCACTGGTAAATCTAACCGTACCACTGTTGTGAGTAAACGTACCCGCAGAGTTCGTGAAATGACCACCAATAGAGAGCTGAGCTGAAGGGAGTGTGACACTCCCCTGCGTAAGAACAAAATCATTTGAAGTTGTTGCGCTTGTATCAAGGAAGGACCAACTGCCACTTCCCGTGAAACGAAGATTGTAGAAAGCGTTCGTGAATACAGTTCCGCTCGCAGCAATAGTTTCTGCAGTTCCTGCCGTCATGTACACGAGCGCGTTATTGTGTGCAAATGTGCCCCCAACACTATTCCAAGAACCAGCAAGCGTTGTAGTGCCAGTTGGCATGGTGACCGTTCCTGTTGCAATCGTAAGGTCATTCGAAATCGTGAGATCTGCTTCAGTAAACGCCCACGCACCGCCTTGACCGATGAAGTTCAGATTGTAGAAGGCATCTCCACCTGCCGTAATAACTCGATTTGTCGTCGTGGCATCAAAATATACCGTACCACTTCTGGCGACAAACGTGTTGTGATTAACCCAGTCACTCATCACTGTTGTGTTGTAATTGCCCGTTGTTACATCAAAAATGTCGTCTACTCCAATCGTAATGGATTGTGCTTTCACATTGGTGAGTAGTGCCAGAGTTTTTGATGTTCCGTCAATTACTACCCTACCGATATTCTGCAGTGTGGCATTTGCGTCGCTCCAATTTGATGTGCCACTACCGTCAAAAGTGGTGGTTCCTAATCCCGTCCAGATACCATTGATTGCATTTGAAAGTGAACCGCCAACAGTGATTCCTACTGTACCTCGCGCGAGTGTTCCCCTCGTGACCGTAAGCGCATTATTTACATCAAGAGGTGTAATCAGATTCCATGTTGCAGCACCAGTAGTTGTCCCAAAGGTAAGATTATAAAAGGATGGAGAAAGTGCCCCAGTCTCATCAATTGATTCTGTTGTTGAAGTCGCCGTAAAGATGACAGTGGAGGTACCTGCAGTTAATGTGGCGTTGTTGTCCCATGAACGTGTAACGTACATCGTATTTCCATCAAGTGTTGTAGTGCCGTTGTTTTCAAAGTAGTTAACATCAACTGTGCCCCCTGGCCGATATGTAGAACTTGCCATAACATACAATTCCGCAGTACCGCACGTAGTCTCCACACACATGTCTAGAATTGTACCGGTTCCATCAAAGAAGAGATCTTCGTCATTCGTAGCATCATACAAAGCGATCTGCGCATTAGTAAATGCAGTTGTCGTCGCGTCATTTGAGCCAAGGGTGAGATGTTGCTCATAGAGACGCATACCTGACATATCTCCAACGCCATCATAATGTGCAACAGAAACCGCTTCATTCACTTCATTTGCACCATTTACGAATACAGTGACCACATCTCCAGGAGACGCATTTACATTAGGAATTGACCAAGCTCCAGCTGCAATTGTGCCGGTCTTGCCAATTTGCAATGACCCGTTTAGTGCCACCGCTACTGATCCTGCGGTTACATTTGTTGACTGATCGTACGCCTGAGCAGTCCCAGAGAGAGCAATCCCAGCAGACCAGGTAATAGTCCAATCAGAAAGTGTAGGACATGTGCCACCACTACAACTCATATTTGCTAAGGGTCGTATGAGACTGTATGTGGAAACCGGAAGCACGTTGGTTAGATTGATAGGACTTATCGTTGTGCCTACTGAATTTCCTGGAATGAGTGAGTCTGGTATAAGCTTCCAGCTGCTTGACGCTGTGTCGTAGTATTCCACCTGGTGCAAAATGCTCGAACCGCCGGGCTCACTATCAATCCATGACATTTGTTGGAAATACGGACCAGAGCCATCATAGAAATTGATCTCTGTTCCCACAACAGTTCCACTCGTCACGGGATTTTTCGCCGTAATCATAAACGGCTCCTTAAAAGGAACTGCGCCCGCGGCACCGTTTGTCTCAAGCGTTTGCGCTGGAGCCCACCAGTCGCTACTCGTTGAATAGGTAAAATCATAGCGATCAGTTGAGGTCGCATACGACATCACCTGGATAGTGTTGTCTCCTGTACGTCTTGCTTGTACGCGAGGACCTTTTCCTGTTGTGGTTGCCGTTACTTCCCCGAGCCACGCTACGCCATCCCACGTACGCGACTGAATGTTTGTTGTGTCACTATATACCGCCCGTATGTATCCATCTCGCGAACCTCCTACTTCAAAAATACAATCAATAGGACGATCTTCATAGATATTACCAGCAGTAAGGCCGGCTGTTTCAAGTTCAATCTGACCGGTAAATGCAGCGCCTGTCCAGCGAACTGCTCCTATGTCTCCATCTTGGTCGACGTAACATAATGCCATGTTGTCACTGCCATCATCAGCAGCCATGGAGCCGGCTTCAAAATCATCTCCCAACGCAACGGTTGCTGTGGCCGTCCACGCAGAGCCATTCCACGCACTCCAGGCAAAGCTTGCAGCTGTACCATTTGATACTGCGATGACTGCCTGTCCCCCGCTCTCCTCATATTCTGCAGCAATACCTTCATGGTTGGCCTGATTCATAGACCCCAGTCGAGCAGAGTTTCCCCATGCAGAGCCAGTCCACACGCGGGCCTCATACCCAGCACCACTCGTGTCCCTGGTTACTGCAATAATTTCATCCGAGGTTGGATCAGAAATAAGCTTTATCCATCCGCAGGTGTTACCGTTCACAAGTCCAATGGTTGCACCTCCCAGTGTCCAACTCGCGCCATCCCATATCCAATAACTTGGGTTGCTATCCCCATCGCAGGTAACAACGAGCGCATCTCCCGATGTTTGTTCATACGCAATATCAAACCCACGCATGTTCGTGTTTGATAATGCATTTGTAACTTCCTGAAGATCTCCCCAACTACCATTCTGATACACCTGTATATTCACATCCCCATCAGTGCCTACCGTTCCCAAGAGATACTCGTTTTCACTTGGTGCTGAACGTGTAACGACCCAGGTGATAGCAGCACCAACATCAAGCGCGCTGGCCTCTGCCGACCAGGAAGACCCACTCCAGACACGGTACTGCGGAGTTGTCAGTAATCCTTCTGCGTATGCAATGAGCGATTCAGTTGATGTCGTTGCTACAGTTACCGTGTTTCCTGCTTGCGTAATTGCACCAGAAAGTACATCCGTATCAAACTGTGATTGGGTAGTTTGGAACCAAGTTGAAACGGTCACGCTCGTATCAACGGTAATACTTTGTGGATCGGTATAAAAGGAATACTCATTACTACTGAGCGGATCTTTCGCTCGGATACGCCACCAATACGTAGAACCGTTCGTGAGTGCATCTCCAGATTGCAACGTGAATTGGATAGTGTTTCCAGAGGTAAATGGATTTAGATCAGCTCCATTCGTGATATTCACAAATCCGAGACTGGAAGACGAGTTACGTGTGGTAGATGCAGTAAAGGTGTACGTGGTTGACCACTGAATCTCGTATTCAAGATCATCGCTTTGCGGGTCAGTGGTTACGAATTCAAACGTTGGCGTAGTGGTACTAACTTTTTCATTATCAAAAGGAGCATTGATGGTCGGTGTCTCAATGCGATAGCCCCATGAAAGTGTCCAATCGGAAAGCGTTGGAGACCCACCGGAATTCGTAAACACAGCAACAATTCGGATAATTCGGTATGTCGAGACATCCATCGAAAGAAGGCTCACACCCGACGTGTCGAAGCCAGTGCTATTCCCCGTGAGCGCAGTGTCTGGCACATTAATCCACGTCGCTGATGCATCACTATAGTACTGGATGCGGTATTTGATATCTCCAACTGTTTCGTTATCGACGAAGGAAAGTGACCCCCACGCGTTTCCCTGCGATCCATCGAGAAAATCAATTGCTGAAGATGTTGTCGTGCCAGTTGTTGAGCCAGTCGCAAGCTGCACTAAGTCGGTGACCAGAGCATCCGTATCAGAGAGTGTGTCCGTATCAAACTGCTCCTCGGTTGTTTGGAACCATGTTGAAACTGTCGCGCTGGTATCGATAGTGAAACTGTATATCGTTGACCATTCTCCCCACGTATTTGATCCAACAGTATCCTGTGCACGTACACGCCAATAGTATGTTGTGTTGTTGGTGAGTGCGGTTGTTGGTGAGTATCGTATTGTTTCACCGTTAGTGTATGGGTCCTTATCAGCGGGGGTATTAATATTCTCAAACAGTGTTGAGTTTGAAATCGTATTATGATCAATATTAGCCGAAGAAAAAGTGCGATCGTCATCCACCTGGATTTGATAAGAAAGGTCGTCAGCCTCCTCATCCGTTCCCGCAAATTCAAATCGAGGGAGCGTTGTTGACGATTTTTCATTATCAAAAAGTTTTGAGAGAATGGGCGCTTCTGGTGCACTATTCGTGAGAAGCATTGGATACTGGCTGTACGCAAAGAGCGTCGTGTCATCAGACTTAACCATTCGAAAACAATAGAGCGTCTCTGCGAGTGCGCCATTATGTTTAAGCACAAAATCCCACTCTCCCTCCTGTCCGATCCCGATCGAAGTAGGAAGAACCACCGTCGGGTTTTGCTCTTCATATGTTTCGAGTATGTCAGTGCCCGTTAAGGTTGAGGTGGAAAGTGTAGCGCCATCACTCGGACTCGCATTGTTGTAACCAGTCCATACAGCAGAGGAGGTAGCGGAACCCACATCGGTCCACGTACCCACTGTAGTACACACCGAGGTTGTCGTTCCAAATTGAAGCTTGAAATCCTCGCCGGTCGTGGTTGAGTTGCGTACATTAAGCTGCAATCGTAACCGAACGACGTCATTGTATCTAAGGGGAGTAAATGATGAATCAATAGCTTCGTTTTCTGCTACGTCTTCAGTACTTGTGGGCCAAGCATCACTCACGGTCGCTGAGTTCACATTTGTATACCAGCGATACGCAGACTGTGTATAGATTGGAACCAATCCATATCGTTTTGCAAAAATAACCGTTTGGTATGGGGGAGTGTTTGATGCAATGGTGAAACCACTAACATCGATGGCATGGGTATGCGATCCACTCGATCCCGTTGCACCCGAGCGGGCATTATCAGTCGATGCTGTTACCGCTGAAACAACTCCTGGCATATCAGCATGTGTGTGTGTATCGCTTCCACCGGTTGTCCCGTACGTCGATGCTCCCTTGATGTACCGATTATAAAAGGGATCTCCTGCTTGCCCTGAACGATTGAGCCAGCCTGCAGGAGGTGTATCGCTCCACATCGAGATAGACGTGAGAGGCGTGGCCGTAGCAGAGGAGGAAGTTGCAAAAATAACTTCGATATAGGGCGGTTCTTGACTTAAAGCAGGAGTAGAGCTGCTCACCGTATGTGTATGAGATGCCGCCGCCGCAGTGACCTGAGTACCTCCTGTCCTTGAGTTAACGGTCGCTCCACTTGCAGCATCTGTTGTTCCACTCACACTATGGGTGTGAGTGTTGGTTCCCGCGCTCGTGATGGTATTTTCTCCATATGGATAGCGACTATCGAGAGGGGTGTATTGTGCCCACCCGGAAGGCAGTACACCATCGAATATTAAGACTGCCCCCGCAGGAATTGTTCCTGGATCTCCTGCGCTATTATTTTGAATGAAACGAAGCTGACGATAGGCAGGGAGTGTACTTGTGCTCCCAATTGTTGGCGTAACTGTGTGGGAGTGAGCGGTAATACTCACGAAAGCACCGGCATTATTTTCCGCATTCGTGGCGGTACTTGCATTCACAACAGCACTGGCTGTGTGACCCGATGTAGCCGTTCCTCCAGTGGTGCCATACGATGCATCTCCTTTAGGGAACCGCTGATAAAAAGTGCTTGTTGAGGCACATGAAATACATGTCCAGCCTGAGGGAATAGTAGAAGTGCCGGTCCAGAAGAGAATCATGCTTCCCGTTGCATCAGAAGCAATCTGCCATGCACGATGTTCGACAAAGTCTGGCACGGGAAGTGAAGCCTCCCCACTCGTGTCAACGATTTCTTCCGGTTCATTTGTAACAGTTTCGTTTGAAACACTCGGTGTTACATCTTCTACAGTACTAGTCGCTTCATCTGGAGTAATTGTTTGAGTTGAGACATTCTCTTCTTCTATCAGTACTTCTTCTGTAGGTTCGATGGGTTCAGTGTCAGTTTCTAAGGAGGCAGAAATATCAGTAGGTGAGGAAACGATTTCAGGTTCGGTACCTTCCTCTTCCACTGCCTGATTACCATCTTCTATGGCATCCGTTTCATCAATGGGTGTGAAGATGGTTTCAGATAAGAGCGGTTCACCGTTTGTAGGAAGCGTTTCCTCGATAATAACCCCTCTGTCAACTCCCCGCACTTCTGCCGGCCCGAGAGTATACAGATACGGAGAAATGTCTGGAGCATCAAATGTGTAGCTAAACGTTTGTGACTCGTTGGCACCTAGGTTCACATTAAAAGTAAGAATGTGTTCGCTCTCGTTTGTTGTTATCTCCGCGTCAGTACCGCTTACTACAAAATCTCCCGGCACGTGTTCAATGAGTGTGCCCGTAAATGCATTCACTGAAGTGAGGGTTATCTCCATCGGATATTCCGAAAGTGGATAAATACGTGTTGGGCCTTCACGCATGAGTGTTATTTCATGCGCTGTGACAACCTCCACAGTATCGCTCGTGTGAGAAAGAACATTTCCTTCATAGTCGACACGCTCTACATACAGCTCGTAGGTACCTGGCACGTTCGGCACAAAGGACGCGGTGTAGTCAGGTACGTCAATCACATTATTTCCATTACAGAATCCAGACGGGGTGATAGGTGCACGTGAAATGAAATCAGTTGGATCAATAATGTATAGCTCAAGATTTGCGTCACAAAGCGTATTCCCGCCCTGAGAGAGCGCTCCGAAAGAGAGCGTCGCGGTATCTCCTACGGTATATTTACTTTGACTTGGATTCACCGCGAGCATACCCCACTGGAAATCAAACGAATCGGTAAAAATCTTTCCACCTTCATTGATGGTAAGTTCGATCGAGTACGTGCCTGGCTGCAGATTTGTAAGATCGGCAGGATCAATTTGAATAGTCCATAACCCGTCAACGGTAGTATCAATATCGGCATCTATAGGCACAATACCTTCATCTTTTCGAATTATTGTTACCCCCTCAACCGTCGCAAGCCTGTCAGAGAAGATGCTTCGGAACAAACGGACCGCAGCATTTCGCTGGGATTCGTATCGGAGGACAAACGTAGGCTCTTCCGTTCGGGTGAAGTCCAACGAAGTGCTGATGAGTTCATGTTTTTCTGGGAGTGTTAGATATTCAAGGAGGGACGGGAGTAATCGCGCTCGTAATAGTTCCTGATCAAAAATCTCAGTACTAATTTCGAGCCATGCCGCATCTAAGTACAGTGCTTTTAATCCTCCGGCATCACCACGGTATACCGCACGCACTTCAAGATCTTCGAGTTCGTGTACATCCTCGAGTGTTGGGAGTGCAAAGAGGAAATATCCACCATTTAGTGCATTCGAAACCTCTGAATCCATGAGAATTGCGCCCGCATTCACCCACTCATCCTTAGTACGATATTCAATATCGAGCATCGGGACAGAGAGCTCGGGGACACTCTCGTATTGCGCTCCAAAAGAAATTCTCAGTTGCACGTTCGTAATGAATTGCCCTGACCCAAGTGAAGGAAGAGCAAAATCACTCATGAGTACTACAGGTTCAGGTGCGGTAGTCAAAGGCACCGGAAGAACGTTGCTTGTTTCAGTACCAACTGACTCCTGAACCACCTCTTCATTTTCTGTACCACTAAGAACTTCTTCAGATATTGTTTCACTCACCTCACTATCAGCTCCATCCAGTACCACACTGACTTCAGATAATCCTGTGGATTCCGTCGCTTCAGTATTTGATTCAAGTGGCGTAACAATGTGCTCACTTGCAAACGGGAGAAGAGCAGTAAATTTGTTAAAGAACGCGAAGATAGGAGAGCGCACACCAATAAAACTTGTTGGCACTGACTCCGTTGCCTCTACCTCCCCGTTCTCTACCTCCACACTCTCCGACTCTACGGTTTGCTCTGGTTCATTTTGACTTTCTGTTGTTATTTCAGGTGCAATATTAATAACTTCTTCAGAGGAGTTTGTGTTTTCAATAATTGAATCAGTATCACTGCTCTCCAATTCTTCAGAATAATTTGTTTCAGATTCTTCATCAATAAAAGATGCGGAATTGGATTTCTTAAATGCTTGAAATATTCCGTCTTCTTTAACATCTCGAGACCCAATCGTATCTGTACGTAGCCAGTCACCTCCCTCTACCTTGCCAGGGAATACATGCAACGTGTCTCCTTTTTTTGTAAGTACTGTTCCTGAATCAACGTGAGAATATGAAAAGAAAACACATATAAGTAAAAGTCCATAGAGTACTTTGTGTGTTTTTCGAATTTGTCGAAGAGAAACATTTTTTGCATGTACTAACAGATGTAATCCACAGCGAACTGGATGGACACTCTCACCATAGGAAAAAGCAGACGATGTAGCATGTATCGCTGTAAATAAGGCTTTTATGATACTTTTTCTTGTTTTATCTGAGAAAAATCTCATTACCCGAACAAGCAAGTCCAACCACTGAGTTAGAGTGGGTGGCAATTATAAGTATAGCCCGCTAAACGTTGATTTAGCGGGCTATACTGTGGATTCGAAAGTGATTTTACTTCAATATTTTGTTTACATCACTGATTTCCTTTTCAATCAATGTTTCTGATACTTCAAGTGCTTGATTAAGTCCTTCAACTGCCTCTCGTTCCTTCTTCGAAAGACGTTGCTTCTTAGTGATCATATTGATCTGATCATAAATCTCATCACGGAGGGCTGAGAATATCTTTTCCATCTGGTCTTGAATCTCTTTGGTCTCCTTACGAAGTTTTTGTTCCTTTTGTTCATGGAGTTTCCTCTGATAGAAGAAATACATAATCTGCCCAATGATAAGGAGGAGAAGCAGCATGATGACTAGATTCTTTCCCTTAAAAAAATCCCAAATCGAGGTCTGCACTATTTCAGCAACCGGGGGTTTCCATCCAGCGGTAATAAGAACGGGGACTGCTGACTCGGTCTTATTCCCCGCATAGTCAAACGCAACAACTTTTACAGTGTATGTTCCATCTTCAAGATTTTTCAATAGATATCCAAGTTCAGCTTCACCTGGAGTCACCTCAATAGTCTCGCCCCCAGCAATGGTCATTTCATACTTCTCAATACCTGACGTAGAATCGTTTGCCTTAAAGGTAAGGAGGGGGAATGAAGTCGGCGAATTACCTGAGCGTACGTTCACCGTAAATGCTTCAGGGGGTACGGAGTCGATCTTGATCATACGGTGCAAGATTCCTCCCCAGCCAACCTGATTTTCAAATTGAACTGTAAGATACTGCACACCCTCAATAAGCATCTTGTCGTTCAGCGCAATGTCTTCAATCGGTGGATCGTACTCAGTAACGGGATCAAATTCTGATGATGTTGAAATATCAAGCGCTACCGTAGTAATGTCAAACGGTAGGGTCCAAGTGAAGATACCGGTTTTCGTCGAATACCATAGTTCCGGATCGAGGAATGTCGTCGAACCAGCTTCAGGGGCTCTCGGTGGATCTCCAAACGTAATGGTAGCATCAGGTGACTCTTCACCTTCTGGTTCTTCCTCTGGAGTAGGCTTAGGAGTTGGAGTGGTAGGCGGTGGGGTTGTAGCCGCTGTGACCGTGTACGAACCAGTACCACCCTTTGAATACACATCCGTTCCTTGCCCGTCAGCTGCAAGCACTGATGCGGAAGCAACTGAAACTGCCCCAGTACCTTCACTTAACGCTTTAAAAGTAATCACGAGTAACGTCGAAGCCGAAGTAAAGGGTGTTGGACTCCCCCCTCCAAAGTCTATGGTCCCTGCGCTATTTGAAAATGCTGGCTCTGTTGTCCATAGGGAAAATACTGAACCTGTTTTGGAAACACTCACTACTGAAAGTTTACTTGTATCAAAAGAAAGTTTTGCCTCAACTGCATTCACGCTTTTGCCTTTTGGATCAACCTTTGTTGTAACTGTAAAAGATTGTCCTTTTGCGTAGGAACCACTACTCGGTGTAAAGGTGAGTTCAGCAGCGATAGCAGAATGAGCGGTCAGAAAAAACCCTAACACGAGAAGTGTAGAGAGGGAGAGAATTTTTATGTAATGTAAATGTGCGTAAAGAACCATAACTCACTGTGCGTACTCAACGCTCCTTAGTACGTGCCCGACTAATCTTAAGGTGTACTTTTTCTTTTTCTTCCGGCCTTAAAAGCGGCAAGACGAGAACGAGTACACCGTTCTTGATTTTTGCTTCAGCATGGGAAATATCCACGCTTTCAGGAAGAATGATGCGGCGATAAAAATCACCCCATACACATTCCTCTGTAAAGTACGCTCCATCTGGCTTCTTTTTCGGAAATGCCAAGTGCTCAGGTCTTAGTCGCTTACCTTGAATCAGCACTACGTCCGCATCGCCTTCAATAGATACGTGAATATCGGAAAGCTCTGCGCCTGCCGCTTGTGCATATACAATAATAAGATCAGTCGTCTGAAACACGTCCACATCAAGTTGCACAATTTTATCGAGTGCAGTTTCTTCTTCACTTGATTGCAAGCGTTGTTCAGTACGAATCCCCCTTCCTTTGAGTCTTTGCAAAAAGGACATACAGCTTCATTTTACGGCAAAGATGCAAAATACTCGCAAGACTTATACACAAAGTGCTTTCCTCTCGGATTTAATGAGACGAAGTTAGAACTTAGAAATACATGCGGGGGTTAGAATTTTGTGCAGAGATGCCCCAGATACGAGACGAACAAAGAAAACAATATGAAGCGTATACTCATACGATGAATATTATTTTCTGCAGTGGGGCGAAGTAGATGGGGTATATTCTGCGCAAAAATTAGCCGGTCCAATTGAAGATGAGGATGGAAAAGTCAGTCAAACTCACCTTCCCATCCTGATTAATATCTGCTGGAGGATTTGAGTTCCCTCCAGCAGAATTCCACCAGAAGAGAAGGATAGAGAAGTCGATAAGATTCACTTTTCCGTCACGATTTAAGTCAGAGGTTTGAGGACCTGCAGCTTTCTCCCCTACACCGTAGTACGTAAAATCTGAGAAGTTGGTCGAAACACCAAGATCCTGCTTGGCTTTTGCGCGCACCTTATATGTGCCCGTTTTAAAACCTGCTGTGCTCAACTCATACGACCAAGCACCATTTCCATCTGATGTTGTGGTAAACGTCTTTAAGCCTGCACTTGATTTATCACTTTGATTTTCAATAGTAATAGTTGCATCGGGGATCGCGAATCCTGAGAAAGTTACTGTGGATTCAGGATCGACTGGATCAGGAGTTACTTTAATTGAAGGCATCACATTAATGTTCGAAAGTGTGGATCCACGAGCTCCAGTAATCGTAAATGTAGTTGAAAATGTGCTCGATTTCGTTTTATTTTGGTCAATAGCATACACACCGAAGGTGTAGACCCCTCGAGCTATAGCATCAAGTGTTACAGAGAATTCACCCTCAGAATCAGCAGTCACACGCTCAGCAACTTCCCCATCAACGAGTACGTACACCTCGCTCCGCGGGAAGGCGTACCCGTTAATTATCACGAGTCCATCGCCACTCTGGTATGGATTAGTACTCCCTTCGAACCCTCCACTGTCTGAACCTGAAGTTCCTGAGGTCCCTCCACCTGAACCGCTTCCACCACCACCTCCACCCGATCCGGAAGAGCCTCCGGAGGAACTACCTCCCGTGGAGCCAGAATTATCTCCACTTCCACTTCCTGTACCTCCCCCGGATCCAACATCCTCACCATCCCCCTCGTCACCTGGCTCTCCAGGTGGATATACCGGGATTGCAAAGGCAATCGTGTAATCATCCAAGTTTGCATTTCCTTCATCGTCAATACACCGGATAAAGAAGGTGTATGACGTGCTCGTAGCAACACTTATATTTTTAAGGTGAATCGTAGCAAATGCAGAAGAGAATTCACTGGTCATGGAAAAATATGGAGTCCCTGACGCAGTGCTATAGCGACAGCGAGCAAACTCGTCTGTTTCAAGTGACATCTGCACCGTAAGCGTGGTTCCCGAAAGGGTCCCTGAAGGAGCACCATTAAATCGTACTGGTGCTGCAGTTTCTCTAGTATCCACGTCGGGAACAGAAACTGCCTCAACAATAGCCACAAGACCCCGCACCCTTGATGTCGTGGTTCCCACTGTTTCAATATAAAAGTTATTCGTTCCAGTTGCTGAGGGATTTATGATACCGACGTCTGTGCCAGTCGCATTTCTCGTATGTTCACCAATAAGCAAGCGTACATATGCTCCCGCTGGGATACCTACTGTTGAGTTAAGCGTCAATTCAATGCTTCCAGAAGCACCTGGGGTGACTGCTATCCCATCTTGAGTGGCGCTTGGTGTTCCTGTCGCTGATCTTTGAACGTACGTAGAGGTAGTTGAGACATACAACTCGATGTTGTCGATATCAAAATTACTCGCAGGTATGGTAAATTCTCCCGGCTCAGGTTCAAAGCGAATAGATCCTGAAGGGGGTATGCCCCCCGTCGTTTTAAATTGGATTGTATGGTTCGAAGAAGTGGCGGGGCGTGAATCAGAAAGTGTATCGCGATACTCATGAATGGTAGCTCCCTCTACAATCCCAATTTGGCTACAGAAAAAAAGTGTAAACGCACTCGCGCACAGATATAGCACATTCTTACACAAAAACTGGCCCACAGTATGCATGGTTAATTCTATTGTACCGCACTGTGACTCTAGAGATGTACAGGACTGAGTATAATCGTGAGTGTATCCATCTCTTCGCCGTTTCATCATATAGACACGACATGCATGTGCATATGCACACGCAAAACAAGTAAAGCAATTGAGTAGAGAGTACTATTACTCATAATATGAATACATATTTAGTAGGGCTTATTGGTGCAGTCGTTCTTTCTCTTGTTGGTGCATATTTTTATTTTTCGGTAGCAAAATCAGAAGAGCCTTTGCGCGCAACGTACTTCACATACGCCGAAGAAGAGCTCCAGCCGATTCGTGCACTAAAGTCCAGTCAGATGATTACTACTGACGATGTGTACTTTTGGGATCAAATTGCCTTTATCTTAATGTCAAAAAATACCCTCAAGGAAACATTCACAGAGGAGCCATCAAAAGTCTATGCATATCTCGCTGTAGCACAACGCGATTTTTATGATCTTTCCATTCGGATGGGAAGGAAGAACACCGGTTCGTTTGAATATCTCTCAAAAGACGTATTGTGCCTCTTTTTTATGGATGATTGTGTAAGCATAGTGGTACGTGGTGAGAATGATGCTTACGGAGAGGCTGTCTCAGAACTTATCATGACTAAAATACGTGCCCGCATGGAAGAAGAAAAAGCAAAACTAACCCCTTACCCCATGATGGAGGGAGAGCAATACTGGAATGGTGGAACTGCTCCTTTAATTGGGCCCACGAACGGTCACAGCTTGGGTTGGTTTATTAAATCAGGTGCGGAGTTTAGAGCCCCACAACCGATAGCATATGATTCCGAAGCATTTAAAGCAGAACTTCAAGGCACGCTGAAAGCACTAAGTAATGCTAATCAAGAACAGCGTGAGGCCGTTGTCTACTGGGCAGGAGTTCCTGGTACTAAAACTCCTCCAGGCCAGCTCCTAGAACTCGCGGATTCGTATATGGAAGAACATGAGATCCCTCTAGGAAAGATGTTACTCGTCAGGTCTGTTGTCGCGCTCGCTGTCGCAGATGCCGTTACCTCAGTCTTTGATTCTAAATATACATATCTTGTGAAGCGGCCTTTTATGATGGATCCTACCCTCTTTACCATCATGCCAACACCTAATCACCCGAGTTACCCATCTGGACATTCAACACTTTCAAAAGCAGCGACAACCGTACTGAAACATTATTTTCCTGAAGACACAGAGTTTTGGGATGCAAAAGCAGTCGAAGCTGGAATGTCACGTGTTTGGGGAGGTATTCACTACATGATGGACCATGATTCTGGAGTAGAAATGGGTAAACGTGTTGGGGAAATAGCTATAGAGAAATCTACAGTCAACAACCAGTAATTCATTAGGAATATGTTTAGCAATTCTAGCATCGGTAAAAAGTTACTATATGCATTTTTTGTACTCACAATCATTTCTATAGGCATAGGCTACGTTAGCTTTCGTAATATGGAGCACAATAGCGAGGTTTTCACTGAAATAATTTCTGGAACATCACCACGCGTCCAAGCATTACTTGAAATGAAAAATATTTCAAATGAAATAGCGAACACCGCTTTCCAGATACAGACGCTACATCATACAAACGAAGACGAGCAACACCCTGAAAATGCTACTCAAAATATGACGGGTGTATCTGACTCAAAATCCGTCATTCTTGTAAATCTAGAACAACTCTTGCGGTGGATTGAGGTATATCGTAAAGCATCAACTGACACAGATACACGGGTAGCTGCTTTTCTCTTTGAAATAAATCAAAGCAAATCTGCGATCATAGCATCGACACTCGAATATGTTGACGCCAGGGAACAGCAAGTTGATCCAAAAATACTCATTGCAAAGCAAGAAACACTAAACAGACAAATTGCCACATTACAGAATTTGATCGAGATTTCGATTGCAGAAGAAACCGCAAGCCTTCGAGTTCAAAAACAGAATGCTGACCGTGAAATGAAGGATACATTACTCTTAACAGGACTAATGACTGGAATAAGTGTATGTGTAGCTCTTTTTGCATGGATCCTTCTTAGCCGCCTTATTGTGCGACCGCTTCAGGCACTACGGGATGCTTCTCGTGCGATTGCAGGTGGAAACATGGAAATCGAAATCCCAATCACCTCGAAGGACGAGATTGCTGACCTGGCAATGGCATTTAACAATATGGCACGGCGTCTCCGAGAAACACACAGCGTGTTAATCTCGAACAATGTGGAGTTAGAAAAAGTAAAAAAGGAAATCGAAACGAAATTCATTGACACAGATAGAATGAATAAACAGATGATTAATCGCGAACTTAAAATGGTGGAGCTTAAGAAAGAAATTACTCTTCTTAAAGAAAAAATCGGACCTGTGAGCTAAAACAATATAGCGTAGCCAAAGCCAAACTTTCGAACAAAAAACAACACTCCTAAACGGAGTGTTGTTTTTTGTTCGAAAGGACAGAGCTACCGAATCACGGAGATATCTACGCCACCATATGCTGCTGGTGCACATACACCAATTCGGCCATTTGCATTCTTAAAAATGGCGTACCCGGTTATTTGATCATCCGCAACAGTAGGGTCACTTGGGATGTCGGTGAGATATTTATCATCTGTAAGCAGCTCATCGAGATTCACTCCATCACATGAAATTCCTGATTGACAGATGTCATCGCCATTACCTGCACACGTAGTACCCGTTGGAATAAGTTCAGAAGGTAACGACCCATAATTATCGATGGAGTACTGCTGGACCGCATCAAGAATTGCACGGACATCGCTTCTACGTTGAGCGTTTTGCGATTCGCCAAATTGCTTCGCAGGATTTAAAGCGACAATAACTACTGCCGCAAGGATGGCAAGGATGGCAATCACCAAAAGAACTTCGATCAGTGTAAATCCACGTGCTGTATCTTTTTTCACGATTTTATTTTATATGCGTATAAATACATGAGATATGTCGCTACTCAAAATGATTTTGTATTGATTCAAGTATATAAACACTTGGCTCAATCAACAAAGGACAACTCAGGGTTACCCAATACCCCCAATGCTACCGGGTGACGACCATGTCATCTGCAAGCTCAACACTGGGTGCAGAAACCCGCACCCTCCCATTTTCAGTTTTGGCAACGAAATACCCTGTTCCATCTTCAGAACAATATGCACTATCCCTCGGGCAGAGGGGATCTTCTGGCATTGAAACGAGGTATCTTTCTTCAGTTGTCAGCATGGATAGGTCGTAGAGACCAACACATGAAACGCTTTGAGTTTTGCAGATTTCCTTGTTTTCAGTGGTAATTTCTGAGGGAAAGGACCCGTCATTATTTGCAGCATATTGATGTAGGGCACCAAGAATTGCGTAGACATCACTCAAACGCTGTGCGTCCCTGGCAGTCCCTAGTTGTCTAGAGGGATTAATAGCAATGATTACCACCGATGCCAAAATCGCAAGTATTGCAATAACAAGCAATACTTCTATAAGTGTGAAGCCATTTCGGAAAATCTTTTGCATATTGCTTATACTATATCAGTGCGACACCGTGTATTTAATTGATATAGGTTCTTACTACCCAGACTAGAAATACAAATGCCGCAATGAAAATGCATACTGTGCCAATTAAACGAAAGTTAATAGTACCTGTACGCTTTCGTTTCAAATATGCCTTAGGTGAAGCAAGCAGAGTACTCATTTGAGACAGTAGGCCCGAAAGTACATACTGCAAATCCTCAAGGGAACGTATGTCACTTATTTTTAGAAATTTTTCTGAATCGCTTTCCTCGTATTGGTATTGACGAAGTAGATTAATGCGATCTGCATCGTGACTTACTCCATGCAAGGCTAGACCGACTACTGTTGAAAAATGGACCCCAGGCATATCTCGTTGAAGCACGTCAGCATTTTTGATTCTAGAGAGTGGATCAGCCATCTCTGTCGGAATTCCAGTCTGCTCTTGTATCCACACATCTAACTTTTTGAGTGATGCTGATCCCCCAGTCAAAATAATGTGTGCAATCTTGGCTCCCGTTTTTTCTTCAAAATAGGTCTTCGCTTCAGCTATTTTATCAGTAATTTCTTTGATGCATTCTAAAAGAACACCCCTAACTCCGGTGTTCTCGTATTCCGGGTCGAGGCCCTGCTCGCACTTCAGCACTTCTGCTTCTTCCTCTTTCATGGCGAGTTTTTCTGCTATCCTCTTAGTAAAATATTCACCTCCCTTAGGAATAGTCACTGAAACGTTTGCAACTGCATCCTCACCAAAGATTCCGATTGTTGTTGTGTGTGCACCCATGTCAACAATTATGTAGTCCTCGTCACCTAGAGAAGTAGGTAGTAATGCACGGCCCAAGGAAAAAAGTTCACCGCCAACGAACGCAGGTTTCACATTGGCATGGACAAGGGCTGCAACATACCTATTTAAATCGGACTTTGACACACCGACGAACGTTGCATTCCGCTTTCCATTTTTTTCGGCTATATGGTAATCCCAATAGAGGTCACGAAGTTCAAAGGGAATGATTTTTTCGGCATCAGCACGTACAAATTCGGCAACTTCTCCTTCTTTCGTATCCTGAGGAATAGTAAGGTAATGCGTGAAGAGTTTGGATTCAGGGAGACACACAATTGCCCGCAAGGTTGCATTTTCTGACGAAAGCACAAGCGGGCTCGTATTTGTAAGTATTGTACGTAGGGTTTCTGAAAAAACTTCTGTATTAACAATATTTCCTCCTTCTACAGTTCCTTTTGGAAGCTCTGCACTTCCATAGGCGACAATAGTGTTCTCCGCATCAAGCTGTAAAACCTTTATTGAAACGTCGCTTATGTCTATGCCAATTACACTTGAATGTTTCATACTAAAAACTTGCTACTCGTTCATATGACGTTATGGATAAATGAGGACTAACGACTGCAACGTCTACAACTACACGATACACAACCGAACCCACCTGACTTTCCGCATGAATCGTTCGGTTAGTATTACCATCCCCTCCAATACTTTCGATCTCACAGGGTGTATCCCCCACCAGTATACTCTCTTCCCCATCATAATTGAGGGTTCGTTGTAGTTCTACAAGTGCGTGCTCTACACACGCCATTACGATAAAGCGAGCCACTTCGCGTTCGTGCATGCCTATACTCGTATCCGAGCCCGAAATAGCGCGGGAAGCAATACTGATACTTATAGACAAGAAAATGGCTGAAAGTACTAAGACCGAAGCAAGTGCAATGAAACCTTGAGTATATTTCATGGTGATTGTTGAATACCAACTGTTGTGTAGTACGTACCGCTCGCGTGATATGCCTGTATCTCTTCTGGATTGTACGTCTCAATCTGAAGTTCAATTCTGAGTGTGCCCGCACCATGTTCACCCGTAACATTACTCACACTGAATACAGGGACACGTACCCCTGCCCCAGAAATGGGCTGTGGTTCTCCCTCGCCTTCTGTCATGCGCATAATTCCATCAAGAACTTCAAACACTGTTGGATCATTGGAAGCATCTTCCATGTGAAGCGTAAGGGAAGAAGATGTTGTTCCCATTTCGGGAGTATGAATGGAAACTGCACGATCTACTGCTCTCTGCACCTTCTCCATAACAAATGCAGCAGTATAGTGCATCTCTTCTTCAGCATGTGCCTTGGCCTTGCTTTCCAACACGGTGATCCCGATGCTTGCAAGAACTGCAAGCATCGTGACTGAGATACCCATATAGAGCAAAAGCTCGAGCAATGTGAATCCTTTAGCTTTTCTGCGAAGAGTCCCCATATTACAGTGAAATTAAGACATTATTCTTGGTCCCATCAACGAGGATGAAGGTGAGAATAAAATCAGTCCCCGCAACACTCGCATCAAATTGAAGGGAATCTATCGAATAGACCGTGTTTGGGTTGAGTACGTAATCTGCGAGATCAATGAAAGTTTCTGACGGGACAGAAGGCGTGCCACCACCGAAGATTTCAGTGCCCTGTAACATAATACGTGTAAGGAGTGCTCCGGTATCCCACTGCACAATTATTCCCGTAAGTGTAATTGGGCTCTCTCCTGTGTTACTAAGTGCAAGACCAGTGAGACTAGTACTCGAAGCGGAGAGTGTGGGGGTATCCATATCGACCTCGAGAAACCCTGCTTCCCCATCCGTTTGTCTCCAGTTTGTAAGTCTCGTCGTTACTACGATATCTTTTTCAGCATCACCAATCGTATTCCATGCGACCTCTGCTGTGACTTCCTTTGTATGATCATCAATATCGGTGATCATAATCGTACGGGTAAATTTACCAACTACGTCGGGAGAAGGCGAGAGTGCCCAGTGTATGTCGTCAAATACAAGGCCGTGGACTCCTGCTTCAAGATTTGTAAAACTATCGTCGCGGATCGAACGTAGCGCTTCAATACCTTCACTGGCTAAGAATCGCGCCTGCGTCGATTCATTTTTGTAACGCAACGATGCAAATGAATCCAAGATAAGATATCCGATCGTTACAACGCCAATAGTGAAAACAGCAATTGCAAATACTATTTCAATGAGTGACTGACCTTTCTTGTAATGGAATGGATACATACGCATTATTCAATAAGTCCCGATGGAAACACCAAAATGGAACTTGTCTTATTTTCTAGTGTGAGAATGAGTGCCCCGTCTGTGCCTGGCAGCCCTTCATGCTGAGAAAAAACTACTTCTTCAAAACCTGAAATGAGTAGGTTAGAAGGAATAGAAAATGATTCATCCTCAGAAATTAGACGCGACGCATACGACTCACCCTCAAAGAGGATATATGCATCTTCTTCTATACGAACTCCAAAAGCACTTCCATGTTTACCTGCGATTGAAAAGCTCTGCGCTCGTCGTAAAGCGTTCGTCAGCCCCTCATCTGCTCCATTCAAAATCTCTGACCGGTAAAAGGAAAGTTCAACAGGAAACATGAATACACCAACCATGAGCATGAGCGACATGACAAGAAGAAGCTCAATGAGCGTAAAACCCCGTCTACTATTTGGTAATACTCCCCGTAAGTTCATATATAGGCATAATAATTGCAAGTGCTATGAAACCAACCATGATCGCGATAAATACCAAGAGGAGCGGCTCTATGATCGTGGGTAATTTTTTTGTCTGTACATTAACTTCTTTTGTATAGAACTCAGAAAGATATTCAAAAGAATTAACGAGCGATCCACTTTTTTCACCGACCGTAATAATACTTATCGCAATTTTAGGAAACAACTTAGGAAAAGCATTCATTGATTGTGAAAGCGTTATACCTTTTTCAGTCCCTTGCTTCACTTTTAGTAAGGCATCCTGGTACGGAATATTTGTTGCAGCCTGTGAAGCTATGTCAACAGACTCGTTCAGCGTAAGACCGCTTTTTAAAAGTGTCCCAAACAGTTGGGTAATGAGTGCGAGCTGGTAATTTCGGAGGAGTGATCCGAGGAATGGCATATGAATATAGAATATATGGAATGCCCTCCGTACACGTGGTATTCGGTTGCTGTACACCAAACACACACTGAAAAAAATAGTGGCGAGCACCGTGAGCAGCCAATACTGTTTTATATATAACGAAATCGCGAGCAAAATTCTCGTAATGAGAGGCAGCTCAACATGGAGTCCGGTAAAAAGTGGAACAAGAAGTGGAAGAATAAACACTGCGAGACCCCCTCCGAGGAGGGCTGCGGCGCCAAAAACCATTTTTGGGTAGAGCATTGCTGCATTTACTTCTCGTTTTAAATCAGCGCTCCGAGAAAGCCAATCAGCAAGGAATTGCAGGTTGCCTTGTAGTGTCCCACTTTGTTCGCCCGCTTTAATGAGGCTTACAAAAATTTTACCAAATATCTGTACTTCCCTTTCAAATGCGACGGAGAGCGGCGTGCCATTTTCAATATCCGTTCGTACTTGGTACACAATTTTTTTAAAATGAATTGACTCGCTCTGGTCCGCCAAGGAGGTAAGGGCTTCATTTATCGGAATGCCACTCCTAAGCATTATCGAAAGATTTTTTGCGAAATCAACCCGATCTTGTATTGAAATACGTGAAAAAAAATACATATTATATTCGCGCGACTTTCATCACTTCTTCGAGTGTCGTAACTCCAGTGAGTGCTTTTCCAATACCATCATAGAGCAGTGAGGTCATACCGAGTTCAAGTGCTTTCTGATTAATGACTTCTGCAGAAGATTTTTTGGTAATAAGGAGACGTATGTCTTCGTTTATTTCGAGCACCTCAAAAATACCTACGCGCTCCGCAAAGCCAGAATTTCTACATATCTTACAGCCAGTCCCCCGGTACCACCTGAGTGCGGCCAAGTCCGCGTTTCCACTAATCTTTGTTATAAAGTCTTTTACTTCAGCATCCAGTTGAAGTAGTTCGAGTTCTCCAGGCTCTGGGATATAACTTTCCTTGCAGTGTTCACAAATTTTTCGCACAAGACGCAGTGCGATAATGATATTAAGGGAAGACGCAATGAGGAATGGCTCAACATTCATTTCAATAAGACGTGGAAATGTTGTTGCAGCATCATTCGTGTGTAAGGTAGAAATCACTAAATGCCCTGTAAGCGCTGAATTCACTGCTATGTCTGCTGTTTCCTCATCGCGGATCTCTCCCACCATGATAATATCGGGATCCTGACGCACAATAGAGCGAAGGCCAGTTGCAAACGTAAGATTCTTCTTTGGATTAACCTGTGTTTGCTGCACTCCCTCAATATCATATTCCACAGGGTCCTCAATTGTCATGATGTTAACCTCGCTGCTGTTTAGTTTTTCGAGAACGGTATACAGTATAGTTGTCTTCCCCGACCCAGTAGGCCCAACAGCCAGAATCATGCCATGCGGTTTTTCAATTGCGTGCAGAATTTTATGATAATCAAGGTCGCTGAGGCCTAGATTCTCAAGTGAGTACCTGTGTGTTCGTGAATCTAAGAGACGCATCACGACATTTTCTCCATCCGTAATAGGAAGAATGGAAACGCGAACATCAAAAACATTGTCATGTCCACGATATTCAAACCTCCCATCTTGGGCAGCAGCACGCTCGTCTGTTTGCATATGCGCCATGATCTTGATACGAAAAATAATTTTTTCATGAAGAGCATGCGGGTAGCTCAAGGCCTTGTGGAGTATCCCATCCACTCGAAAGCGAATGAGGATTTCCTTTTCGAGCGGTTCGATGTGTATATCTGAAGCACGGTTGTCATTTGCGTACTCCAAAAAAAGGTCAACGAGTCGCACAATATCTCCCTCTTCATGTCCTTGTGTACATGCTTCAACTAATGTGTGAATCTTGGACTTAAGATCACCCTTGTAGTGTTTTAGGGCGGCGTTAATATGAGTCGCAGTAGCATAAAAAATTGAAAGCTTTTTTCCTGTTTTCTTTTCAAGCAAACGAAAAAATTCATAGTTTTCAGGATTTTCGGTTGCAAGTTTAAGTTCAGTATCATTCATTTCGAATATTACTGCACGCTGAGCTCTCGCAACAACCTCTGGAATACAGGTTAAAAATTCGTCTCTCTGGTTTAATTCATGCAAATCAACGAAATGGTAATCAAAAAAATCGGCTATAGTTCTGCCAAGATTTTCGTCAGTGACAAGCCCGTCTTCGATTAATTGTAGGGCAAGTGGAGTATTTTTTTGTTCAGCGTGGAGAAGAGAAGCGGAAAACTGTTCCAAAGTTATGTGCCCGGGAGGAACGAGCATTTCTTTCAAGTTTTCGTGTGAAATTTCCATAGATCAAATAAAGAGACCAGCTTTATGGGAGAGGTAGGTGTTCTCGTACTTTTGCTACAAGGTCTTTAAGTGAGATGTTTGACTTCACTACAAAATCTTTAGCTCCCAGGGAAAGTGCTGTGTCAATGTCGCTCTGTTGTCCAAGATTCGAAGCAACAATAATTGGTATTTTCTGCACTAGTGGATCCCCATTCGTTTTTATTTCTTGAAGCACCTCAAATCCTGTTTTGAGTGGCATCATGAGATCCATAATAATCAGGTCAGGTCTCTCAGTTTTTAGAATCTCTAACGCTTCGCTCCCGTTATGTGCATGGATCACTTCATAGCCTTCAATCTGTAGTTTTCGAATATATGAACGCGCAACAAACTCTTCGTCTTCCCCCAGTAGTATTTTTTGTGGTGTACTCATAGTATTTAGATGTATTTTACGCGTGTGTGGTCTCCTCTTTGAAATATGCGTTAATAGCAGTAACGATTTCAGTGAGCGATGTCTTGTATTTTTGAAGGATGTCTTTTACTCCTGCAGCCTCAAAATGTGCATATTCCTGCCCTTTCTCATCTACAGTCGTGTTCGTCAATATAATAACAGGTAAATCCTTTAAAGGTGGCTTTTCCCGTATTTTAAGGAGTGTTTCGTAGCCGTTAAGGCCTGGCATCCCCAAATCGAGAAGCACGAGGTCAATCTTCTTCTCTTCAAGGGCAAGGAGACCCTGAGTACCGTCATGCGCTCCGGTGACTTCTGCCCCTGCAGCGGTAAGCCATTTCGAATAGAGTCGCAAGATGAATTGATCATCTTCAACGATAAGGATACGTAGGGTTCGTAACGGTTTTAATTCTGAGATTTTTGATTGCATATTAATTACTTTGTATCCATTTTTTCTAAGGGAAGTGTGACAAAAAAAGTAGTACCGATTTCTTCTTCAGATTCAAATCGTATATCACCCCCAAGCTGCTGTGCTAATGATTTTACTATGTAGAGACCTAAACCCGAACCGCTACTCGCTGTTTTTGATGTGTTGGTTGCTCTGTAAAATCGACCGAATAACTTCGACTGTTCATTTTTTGGAACACCAATACCATTATCCTTAAAGGCAATCTCTATCATATCTCTCGGAGCAAGCTTAGTTGTAATATCAAGCGTCCCTGGATGACTACTGTATTTAATTGCATTATCAATAAGATTTTGAAATATTTGTCTGATGCGTATTTTATCACCTTTAACAAACAGATCGGAGGCAATTTCATCCTTGCGAATCTTGAACTCATGGCGATCTGAATACGTACCCAGATCTAGAACAACAGAATCGATGATTTCTTTGACATTCAATTTTTCAATGTGCATTTCAATATTACCCTGTTCAATTTTGGTTATATCGAGCATGTCGTTCACCATCGATATGAGGCGTATCGTTGAAACATCGACGTCATCGAGGAGCTCATGCTGCTCTTTATTCAATGGGCCAAAACTTTCATCAATGAGCATCTCGACATTTCCCCGCATGGCGGTAAGCGGTGTCCGGAGCTGGTGTGAAGCTACTGCAACAAGCTCGCTTTTAGAGCGCTCAAGGAATTTTGCCTCTGAAATATCAAAGAAGAGAATGAAATATCCTACTGATCTTATAACATCTTCAGTATCGGTTTTAAGATGGTGAAAAAATATTTCATACACCTTCCCATTTCCATCAATTTCAGGAACATGAAATGTGTTGCCACTGATGCAGTTCGTGTAATACTCTTTGATTTTTGTATTTTCGAAGTACGCAAAAAAATGTTCAAGTACTTCACTACTCTCTACGCTTCGATCAAGATTGAGGAGTGCATACGTTGCGTCATTGGTAAAAGTAACAGTCTGGTCAGTATCTAAAAGTATACCTCCTCCTTTCATGTTACTCGTCACTTGGAGGAGCTTGTTCTTTTCTTGCAGAAGTTCTTCGGTACGATCTTTAATTTTCCTTTCGACGGCTTGCTTTTCCTCCTCAAGATCCTCAAGAAGATTGATCGTCGCAATCTGTGATCTTTCAAGATCTTTATTTTTCTCTTCAACTTGTGCAAACATCGTCGATGCGACATTTGTTTTTTCTGTAACTTTTCCTTCCATTCGTTCGTATGAGACTTTGAGCCTATCGATCATGGTGTTAAACGCACGAGCGAGCTTGCCGATTTCATCCTTTGATGGAATACGTATTTGTGTGCGTAAATCTCCATCAGTGACTCGCGTAACTGCATTCGTTAATGCAATGATGGGCTTCGTGATGCGTGAAAGTATGATGTAAAACATAACCAGCAGAGTGACCCCAAAAATCGCAATGGCAAGTAAGTTCAAATCAAATAGTGTTTTGAGTGGAGCTGCTATGACTGTATACGGCACGAGCATGCCGTATACCATTCCGACTTCTGTACGGGTGTAAAACACTCGATACTCCACACCCTGAATCGTACGGTCAGCAATTTGTATTTTTCCTTTCTCTGGTTGTGTCAAACCCGTCATCCAAGGGACGGTCGCTGCTCCCTTCAAAATCGTGAGTGGATCAAGGGTATTTGCCATTATTATTTTGGAATTCCCATCGACAAGGAATAGATGACTATCAAAAGAAAGTTTATGGCTTTCAAGGAATAGAAGCATCTCCGCAATTGCCCAATCAGCAGTTGAAATACCAATGATTCGATCGGTATCATCGAACATAAACGCATCGACCGTAACCATGAGGGACTCACTTCCCGCCTCATCAATGTATGGTGCTGTCCAATAAAATTCCTCAGCTCGTTTTTCTGCTCTGTTCCAGGTCGTTGGAAGGGCACGGGTGTACCAAGTTTGCGTATGATAGTCGTACTCAGGCGTATTTAGATCCCACGTAAAGTCGACCTCATTCTGGGTCCAGTAGGCATATGGACCGAAATACTTTTGGTCAGCTTTGAATGTGTACGGTTCAAACCATAACCCTCCACCGAGCGCTTCAGGAAATGACTGAATACTGTCAGTTATGTATCTGCTAATCTTCTCGTCGAGAGTTGAGGAACTAGTGACTTCCCTCATGCGATAAAACGCCTCCCCTCCGCGGGCAAGATCAGATACCTTTTCCTCCATGGATGCGGTGTACCGGTCAACTTTGGCAACATTGTATTCAACGGACACAAGGATTTTTTGGTTTAATTCCTTGATATAGAGCGAAGAGTTTATTTTTTCACTGATAAAAAGAAACGTAGTGAAACTAATACCCAAGAGCAGCATAATGGCAATGGTTATTTTTGCCCGGAGTGAATGTTGAAATACGTTTTTCACAATAGATACATTATACCGTGGATGATGTAGTAGTCGGGCCCGACTCAAGCGTTTTAATTTTTTCTTTCAGTTCAACCATTTTTAGTTCTCGATCCACCATAGCTTTATTTAAATGTTCTAGTGCCTCGAGTCGTGCTTTGAACTCATCTTGATTTTTAAGATGCATGGTTATATCCTTTGAGCTCCAGACCGTTCCAACGCTCTTACCGTCAAGCATCTGTGGTTTTGATTGAAATTCAATTGTCCTACCGTCAGTGAACTCTACCGTATGAGTGGCATTTTTTTGGGGGTTAACAAACCCTTCTTCGATTCTATCTTTAAACGTTTTAGGATCAGAGACCTTGTCAAGAACCACACGCAGTATCTGTTCTGGATCATGTGTCACCATGATGTTTTCAGGCACTTGCCATATTTCAATAAACCGTTTATTCCAAACTGTAACCATCCGCTTCTCATCGAGCGCAATAATCCCCTCACTAATTGAATCAATTGATGTTTGAAGAATCACCACAAGATTCTTGAGTTCTGCTGAGCTAATTTCAAGAGAACGTTCTATGAGTACATGGTCTCTATCGAAATCAGAATAGGTTTCACTTATTACATCCAGTAACTTTTTCCATTCCGGAGTAAGCGAATCTGGTTCTAAGCCTAGATGATCAATTTGTCTCAGTAACGTTTTATGCATGGTGAACTACACTTCACTAAAAGTGGTGATGGTCATCGTCTGATTATGAAGCCTACACTGCTTTTCGGTGGGAGACACAGGACAGATCTCACCATATGAATAGAAACCAGTCAGTATGGTTTCCTTACCTAACACTGACTGTACCGCTTCGGTTTCTTCTTCTATTCTGCTCTTTAGAACCAGTTTTCTTCCCACACAACTTATAAGAATGGCAAGTTCAGGCACCTTCGCCACATCGTCATTGCTCATCTTTGCTGCACCAAGTGCACCATCGACCAATCGCTCAAAATTTGCCTTCATAAGTGTTGCTGTTGTGCCTTCGGGCATATCCCCTGCAAACGTCATACTCTGTTCTTTTTCGTCAACAGCAAGAAGTGTACGCACTACTTCTGCATCTCCCTCTTCGTGGCCAAGATTGAGACGCATCGGAAACAGGAGGCCCGATGCGGGTAGTTCAGAAGCAAGTTCTCCTAAGTATTCTTTGTAGAGTCCTAGGGCCGGCCTTCCATCTAATTCATACAACACATTCCCGTTGGAACGAGTGATCGTCCGATCGGGACCAAACGTATCCCATCCTCCAAGCGAACCATAGCCCACTTTGAGCGCTGTCCCATAAAATCCAAGGAGAACAATATTATTTTCTTTTGGAACTTCATCGAGACCAATGACTGTCTTTATAAAATTCGCTCCGTCGCCCGCGAGTCCTCCTGTAACCGAGACAGTGCTGGGTAATATTTGAGTTAACCCGCTCACCAGTGCCGTTCCATTCACTCTAAGTCCATCACAAAAAACCATTACATGGGAAAGATTCTCTGGGTTGAGCATACCCGCTAGAGCTTTTCCCTTTTCCTCACTCTCTTCAACACTCGAAATAGTAATTTGCGCAAAGGCCAATTGCGTTTTTGTAAAATGTATTGCAGTGACCGCGATAGAATCGTCATACACATGAGTACCAAGAATTTCCCCTGCTGTCGAACAAGTCAAAATTCGTGCGTCAGGGTACGCGGCGCGGAGGGAATTAAAATGTTCAGGATTCTCTATCTGTGTCCGGCCGCCAAATACAAATATTACGTGGGCTTTTTCAGTGAGTGAATTACCTTTCAAAACCCATCCATCTTTTTCAGTCCAAAGCTTTTGTTCTATATACATGTAAGTGCATTAATGGTTGGAGCGTGAAGGAATTTTAATATACTCCATCAGTATACAGTTAAAGCTCTACCTCATGTGATTTAGTGTATGAACAGTGGGTACCTATTTCACACAGCGAAAACCAATACCTGCACTTCCAGAACTCGGTGCTGTGTCTGCGTGAACGGTGTATATTCCCGCGTCTACACCACTATCGTAGTAGCCTCCACGAATGATGCCAAAACTCCCGGCTTCCTGTGACCAGAAATAATCACCCCCAAAAAGAGCCTGCGAAGATGTTTCCACCACAGTCGCCATACCACTTTGGTCTACCTGAGCAACATACCCATCAACGGGAAGAGTTCGTTCCTCGTATTTTCCATCTATTACGTCATCACTTACCCACTCCCAGAGATTCCCGACTAGGTCAAAGACTCCGTGCGGGGACACACATGCTGTTTTTGAACCCGATTGAAGCACTGACTTACTTTGCACATTGCACGAGGACTCAGTGTCACTCATTCCAAGGCTAAGGGTATACCACTCGCGACTTGTAGGAAGACGTTTCCCGGCGCGCGCGCAGAGTTGCATTGCCTGATCACGAGTCACAAACCGCCACGGCATAACGTCATTTTTAGACTCGGGGAGACACGTTCCAGTTCCTACATTTGTATTTGATTGGATAGTGTTCCCGGGATCAAGAATGGGACAGTCCTCTCCTACTGATGCTTCAAAAATGTCGACACACCGCATTGATACTCCATTTTCAATAACAGCCATGCCCACGGGGCATGCGCTATTTTCACTGGATATAAGTTGTGACAGAAGTGTCCCACGTGAACCGGTAATGGTGTCAGTAGCATCAATACCAAGCGCAGTCACAATGACCGCACCTACGACGACAAGCGTGAGTTTCCCCCATTTCTTCATGCTTCCCATTATACGTGCACGCACAAACTAAAGTGCATCTTCTACACATCGAAAGCCTACTCCCTGACTCCCGAACGACGTTTGCACTGATGCATTTACCGCGTAGAGACCTGCGTCTTTGCTACTGCCAAAAAAGCCACCTCGAATCATCCCAAAGACACCTTCTCCCTTTGACCACATGTAATCCTCGCCATAGAGTGCATTCGGATTGGTTTCTGAAGTAATGGCGACACCAGAGGCGTCAACGGATGTCACATATCCCTCAGGTGGAAGCGCTCGTTCCCGAAATGTGTTTCCATTTACTGATTCATCAACCCACTCCCAGACATTTCCAATAGCATCATGCACGCCGCTTGGTGCGATGCATTCTGGGGTGCCGGTCAATTGTTTTTCTGTATCATCAATTACACATGTTTCAGGAAGCGTACCGAGTGCAAAACGGTACCATTCATCACTTGAAGGAAGCCGCTTCCCTGCGCCTGCACACAACCGCTGTGCCTGAGGGAGCGATACGAAACTCCACGGGAATGCCTTTTCCCGTGAGGAAGCGAAACACTCCGGTGAAGTTGCGTTTTTTTCAGTTTCAATTAGGTTCGAAGGATTTGCGTGGGGACATTTTGATGATGGGCTAGCCTCGAATATATCTACACAGAGAAGTCTATCTCCTTCTTGTAAGGCAACCATACCCTCCATACATGCACCTGTAGCTTTACCCGCCAGGCCCACCAAGTCCCGATCAATGCCTCGGAGCGAGTCTGAAGCAAAAATACCCAGCGTTGATACAAGAACTGCACCAAAGACTACGAGAGCTCCTTTAAGAAGTTTGCTCGACATACGTTTTGCGTGCTCTTATAAAATCAAAGAAATAATTGAGCACGATAAGAACCGTGAGGATAAATAAAATTGAACTTAAAATATAGGTGGCGTAATCAGGCGTTCCCACGCCATAATCCCGAGCTTTTATTTCTCGCTCGCGAAGTGCTGCTTCTCGCTCTGCAAGAGTTCGTTCCCTAAGTGTAAGCTCTGCAGTGAGCTCGCTGAGCTCCGTTCTCTCCACTGCCGCAAAGACTCCAATGGTTTCTGCAAGATAGACAATACTGTCATCTGAAAGTTGTTTGGTGAGCGGGGATAGAATGCCACTTACAAAGACGAGCATGAGTGCTGTGGTAAGTGCACTTACACGAAGCATTTTATGATAGAAACTTCCACGCATACTCGTATGATAGGGTGACTACGCAAAGAACACAAGAAGTACGAGGAGGAAGAGTACCAATACACCCATAAGCGCGACAAATACGAACGCAAATCTCGAAATGCCTACCTGTTTGCGATACCGACCAGTTGGGATTCTTCGGCCGCCTCCTGATCGCAGAATTGCTTGATTAATATAGTACCGTGTTAAGAAATATCCACCGACAATAATAACGAGAAATGCGCCCAGGATCGGGAAGATTATTTTTGCTGGAAACACCCAGAACACAAGTGTTGCATCAATTGTTTTTTGACCATCTTCACCGTCATACCCCAGTGCGAGCACTGCTTCATACCGACCAAAGCCAATGCCCTCTTCGTCCCAATTGAATGCTAGATCACGAACCGTGCCAGGAAAAACTCCAGCCTGATTTTCATTTATTGTCTGTACGTATGCATCACCTCCAAACATGCTGGTAATTGTAAGTGGTCCTCGGGGTCGAACAAGGATGTTTCCTTGATTCTCAATTTTTGCAGTGAACGCTACGTGTTTTGAGCCATAAAAAAGTTTATCGGTGGAAAAAGAACGAATCCTTGCATTATCTACAACGTCTCCACTAATGCGAATGCTTATAATAGACGCCACCTCATACCCAACACCCGCTCCCGTTTGTCGCAACTTTGGCGGTTCTGCAGAAACAAAAACTCCTCCAAAATGACTTCCAGGGGTTGCGTCCTCCGGCACCCGTATAGTGAGAAGAAATGAATATTCTTCTCCTGCTTTAACGGCAATCGGCTCTTCCTGAAGGTTAATCCAGCCCGACACTTCATATCCAGTTTTTTCTTCATTCTCTTCACTAAAGATCGGAACGCCTCCGTCACCAACCCCCTTAATATCACGCTTATAAAGATAAAATTCCTTATCTTCATCGCTAATATTCGTGATCTTAAGCTCCTCAGTAATAATTTCTCCTGGATTCGCTCTTTGCTCCACTGTTGCAGGGATAAGCTTAATACCAGCTTCCTGTGCACTCGCAAACTTTCCATGAAAACAGACGGAGACGACTACAACGAGCAAAAGTATAAGAGATCTACGCATACACACAATTAAAATATCGTATCATTAGTATAATGGTTACTCTAGTAAGTGTATGTACATAAACTAACGAGTCTTCAGCTACGCACAAAAAAACTTCCTCTGGGAAGTTTTTTTGTGCGTGAATTTGATTTAGAAGGTAGGTGTAGCAATGTAGGTTAGCGTAGTGTTGTAGTCATCACCCGCTTCCTGGAGTGCTGTTATTTCTACTTGGTAACCAATACTTGCTCTACCTATTCCATCTGTAGTTCCATCAGAAGGTCCAGTGTGACCCATGATAACTACTGGAGTGGTACTCGCAGCTACCCATTGGTCACTTCCAAATTCTAGTGTTCTCGGAGTATCAGTGTCTGACGACGTCAAACCCCAATGACCCCACGTGTTTTCATTACTTACGTTATTTGTTGGTGCAGCCCATGCTGTAGGTGTAACAGTGTAGTTGCCATCAACAAATCCATCAATATCTGCACCTGTTGAAGAAAGAAGATTTTGATCTTGCTCAACAGTCACTGCGTATCCATGGATTGCGTTTGTCGAAACTGTTAAGTCCTGACAAAGAGTTTTTGGAACACCTGAGTTAAGCGTACCAAATGGCAATGTTGCGTTTGTAGAAGGACCGAATGTAGCATCTGCTCCGTTACATATTGCTCCCGTTGTGGTTCCATTTACTGTGAAAGTAAATGTAGTGTTGACGTTAGCGGTAACAAGCACGTTGTCAATAATTGCTACTCGGAACTGTCCAGAGTCCGCGGCCCCAGCAGTCACCGTAAATTCATATGATGTAGTTGCTGTAGGATTTGTAACGCGGTTAACACCTGGACCGTCTGCATTTGTTCCAATCTTGATAGTTGCGGTTGCTAGTGCTCCAAGTGATTCACCAGAACCTGATAGCAATCTAAGCTCCTGACCTACAATAGTGAAACCCCATTGTGCTGCTGCAGGCGCACCTGCAACTAGAGTCTCATCTACACCACCGATTTCGAAATCAACATCACCAACAGCTACTGAGCTTGTACTGATGTTGAAACCATTAGGAAATGTCACCGTAATCGTTGCGTTCGCCCCAACACCTGTTGGTGAAAGGAACTCTATCGCATGATTCGATAAAGATCCTGGGGCTGAGTCTGAGAGGGTGTCTTTAATGTAAGTGAGGTTTGCTGCCTCAGCTACAGTAAACATGTGTGCACCAACTGCCCAGAGTGCAAGCGCTATTGCAAGTAGGGTCGCGATCCCGCGTTGCATAGTAACTTGCCGTGTATGTACGTACATGTACTTTGTATTAAATTGGTAAAAAACTTTACGTGTGCCCATCACAACGTATTCTCGATCGAAGAAAGTCTGTGGAGAAATGTTTCCTTAAGTCGTACCAAAAAATGATACAGCCGTTTTACTTAAGGTCACATTGGTGACTTTTACTCCTCGATCGACCTCTTATAGTATATCGTCCTATTACTCCGAGTGTCTCAAAAGATATGTTGATAACTCTAGTGATTTCGGATACGTTCTATTTCACTACAAATAAGCTTTGAAAGACAGACAAGGACATGTCTTTAAATGGCTTTAACAACGGCAATCTCATTCCACTTTGTTGTATATTCCTTTGATTTAAGCCGCTTGCTGGATTCCCACTTATGAGTTTCTTGCACAACTCCTGGTCGAATGGTGCCACCACCAAATCGCTCATTGAGTTGATCAAGGACTGTATAAATCCCACTCCCATCCTTTTCAAAGAGGCTACGTGAGGCAAGCGATTTTGGAAGAATACCACTTACGACTATTCCCGCTTTCTTATATGGAACCTCAGAGTCATAGATCTCACGAAGAAGTCGAAGGGCTTCTTTGAGAAGAACAGCAGTATCGTCAGTCCCGGTCACGAGGACGCTTTGCGCTCGCCCTTTTTTTAAGAAAAAATCACCAAATCTATTCGGGAGGGCGAGTATCGAAAGTCTTGTTGCTATCATGTTTCGCTCGCGCAGTTTCTCCCCTACGTGCGCAACATGATACCCGAGCGCGCTCTCCAAGACTGACAATTCCTTAGTTTCCTTGGCAAAAGACCTGGTACTTGCAATACTCTCGTGTTCAGAAGGTGGCTGCTCTCCCGGCGCACTCACTGAAGTGCCGGTAAGCTCGAGATATAGACGCTCCCCAACCACCCCAAATGTATTCTTTAGGAATCCCCTATCCTTTGAAAGAAGATCCGCGAGTGTGTAAATCTTGAACTGATTTAGCTTGGCAGTCATACGCCGTCCAATTCCCCAGATACTTCCACAGGGGATTTCTGCTGCCATTCCTACTAATTTTTTTGCGTCAAGTGTATATGTGCCTGTACCTTTTTTGGCGTAGTTATTTGCGATTTTTGCAATCGTTTTAGTCTGACTAAGACCAATGGACACTGGGATTCCGGTTTTTTGGATAATTCGTTTGCGTATTGCGACAATTTCTTCTTCCTTCATGTACGAAGGTATCTGAACGAAGGCTTCGTCAATCGAATATACTTCCACAACTTCGAATTCTTCCTCTAGCGCCTCCATCACCCGTCTTGACATATCACGGTAGAGAGCGAAGTTAGATGAAAAGACATGGACCCCATGCTTCTCTACTACATCTTTAAATTCAAAATAGGGTGCCCCCATGGGAATTCCCAGATCTTTAACCTCCTGGGTACGTGCAATAAAACAGCCGTCATTAGAAGAAAGAACGGTGACGGGCTTCCCTAGAAGATCAGGTCTAAAAAGCCGCTCGCAGGAGGCAAAGAAATTGTTGCAGTCCATAAGTCCAATCATGGACCCAGTATATCAATACAATTCCACTTTCACTTCCACTCTCACTTCCACCTTCACTTCCACTTTCACTTTCACTTTCACTTTCACTCTTAATTCAACACCACACAAACGCCATTTTCACATGGCCGACATCGTAAATCGGCCATGTGAGTTATACTATTGCTATGGATCTTTACCATGTGCTAAATCGCGGAGTGGACAAACGAACTATCTTTATGGATACACAAGACTATGCACGTTTTGTACACGATATGTTTGAATTTAATTCAACCCGACCAGCAAACCACACATATCGTACCAAAATGGCCGACATCGTAAATCGGCCATTTGAAAAACTTGTTGACATACACGGGTGGTGCCTGATGCATAATCACTATCACCTACTCTTAAGCGAACGATTCCCAGGAGGTCTGACACTATTTATTCGAAAACTGAATGTCGGGTACGCAAAATACTTTAATGAACGATACCAAAGAAGTGGCACGCTTTTCCAGGGTCGGACTAAAAAGGTACTCATTGATAATGATGCATATTTTTTACATATTCTCAATTATATTCACTTTAATGTCCTCGACACCCTAGGGTCTGCATCAGAATGGAGAAACAGAAAAATTATGGATACTGAAGTGGCACTTGTTTTACTTAAGGAGTTTAGGTGGAGTAGTTATAAAGATTACATAGGGATTAAAAACTTTCCTTCAATACTTACCACTCAGTTATTCCAAGAGGTATTTAATAACAATTATGAAAAACAAGTTACAGATTATCTAGCTGATATAAGTAGCCATAAAATACAGCATCTTTTACTTGAATAAATGATTTAAATAGCTTTCTGTGTGGGTTAACAGTATTGAACCCATGGCCGACTTACGATGTCGGCCATTTACTTGAGGGAAATACAGCAAAATGATCCTTTCAAACGCTCAAAAAAGGATTTTAGTTCTGCAAGTGGTCGCATTGTCATGTAGTTCTTCTGATAGTCCTCCTCACTGAGTTCCGAACGGCGAACTGTATACTCCTCTGGAATGAAGATTCTATCAAAGCCAAATCCGAGTCCACTTTCGGGAGCAGGTGTTTCAGCAATCAGACCTTCGATCTTCCCTTCAAAGAATTTGGCCTCTTGACCATCAAAATATCCAAATACGCAGCGGCCGACAGCGTTCCGACTCTGTCCATCAATCATCCGACAGATGGTCTCAAATGGTACTCGATCAACGAAAAAGCGGATGAATGGACCCGGGAGACCATTCAGAGCCTCAAATTCAAGTGACACATCCTCGACGAGCACCGGCCCTTTTACTTTTTCATACGCCTGCCTCACTTTATGCTCCACAATTTCCTTAAGATCAAGCGACTGAATTTCGTCGAGATCATGCTTTTCGTGTCGCACCGGATAACCCAGGTACTTTGCTAGGTAATCTGCTTTCCCCTGATTCCCCGTAATAAAAGTAATTTCCTTTTTCATGAGGCAATTTTATACTAAATCGTAATAGTCAATATGGCCGACTTACGATGTCGGCCATCAAGCTATTCGGTGGTTTTGCCGTCGAAATGTTCTTCTATTTCGTCGGCTTTGGTGTGTTCAACGAGACCATCCTTATGTTCTGGCGGAGAATAAATGGTATACAACTTTAGGTCAGTTTTACCTGTATTTATAATGTTATGGCGAGTTCCTGCAGGGATAACAACGGCAAAGTCAGCATCAAGTTGGTGCTCGATGCCATCTAGAATAGCTACCGCATTTCCTTCTTCCACACGAATGAACTGATCATGACCCTCATGTACTTCTTCGCCTATTTCATCCCCTGGTGCTACTGACATCAACACAAGCTGGCTATTTTTACCTGTGTAGAGCACCCGTCGGTAGTCGGTATTTGCAAGCGTTTCCTTCTCTATATCTAAATTATATCCTTTCATACCAGCATTATAGCAAATCAATTATTTACTTAAGAAAAAAGACGTCGCTTGTGCGACGTCTTGGACACCTCTCTGAGGTGGGTGTCCTAACCTATTTTACCGGTACTCCCACACCGGCCCGTCCAAGCTCCAGTCTTTTGGAAGACCTACCGCTGCAATGCCATACTGGCCACGCTGCGATTTCTTCCAAAGCCGAAGCTCCCCGTACCGGAACCGAAGTGTTAGTTGCCTGATCTGGTTGTTTTTCACGAACCTGATCAATGCAATTTCCACCCCCCACTGGTCCTCGTCGAGCAAATCGAGATGCTCCTCGGGACTCTTAACGATGGGTGGCGGCTCTTCGGTGGGTGGTCCGTAGGCGTAGTACTCGCTGCCGTTGGAGTTGAGCCTGAGGGTGATGCCGCCGAACATGATCTTCGGTCGGTACATCACCTCCTGCAAATTACCCCAAACTCCGAAGAGGTAGTAGAGAATTGCTTCTCTCCACCGATTTTCTTCGTAGTTTTGCCGACCGCTCACTTGAATCCCTTTTGACAAAGCGTGCATATGTCCTCCTTCAAGGACGCTTCGTGGATACCACACTACCGGCCAATCCGATAAGTGAATCACGAAGGTGCGCATCTCTGCGGCAACAGAAGAAATGCCTAAGAAAACATCCCTTCTGATGACGCAGAAATAATCTTTTTAATTATACTCCTAATTCCTGTTTTGTCAAGTATATACTTACGAAGTTAGGGCGTTATACAAAGGAGCGAACTGACCCGACTACCACCCCCCATATAAAACAATCATCGTTATTACTCACCTCAATCGGCTCATAGTGCTCATTTTCTGAAGCAAGTACGTGGCTCCCGTTTACTAACCGTAGTCGCTTTACTACCATTTCACCGTAAACTGCAGCAACCACAATAGAGCCATCCTTTGGATTAAGTGAACGATCCACCACAAGCACATCGCCAGAAAATATTCCTGCCCCAGTCATAGAATCCCCCTCCACACGCACAAAAAAAGTCGATGCGGGGTTTTTCACAACAAGATCATTCACATCAAGCACCTTTTCAATAAGATCATCGCCTGGCGCCGGAAATCCTGCAGCGGGACGTGAGCTATAGAGGGGTAATGGCTGTTTTTCTTCCCCTACAGCACCTAGAAAAATTGCATGCGTTTTTATTGTCATGTTCTATATGATGGTGACCCCATGTGTAAGTGAAGTATGTACATAAAACAAGAGAGCCATCACTGCAAGAAGACCCCCCGCGTACGCAATCTGAACCGGATGCTGTCTACGCCATTCAATTACAATAGAAAGAATGAGCGCAACTACCACAATACTCGCAAGAAATCCGTACACAATTTGAAGCAAGATACTTGATTGCGTTCCGCTTCGTTCAAGAAGCGATGTTTCCGGGCCACTCTGTGGCGGTGTCACTTCAGTTGCCGCAGGAATACCCGGACGTGAACTTGTTGCCAGATCGGAGTATATGACGACCGATTCTGTGGGTACAGGCGGGGTCACGGTATCAACAGGGGCCGGGAGTTCTGAAACAGGTTGCGTAGGTTCTTCTTCTACAGGCACAGACTCCGTGGTCTCGATCGTGGCGGGCGAAACACTTGGTTCTGACGCATTACCCTCCCCTCCACTACGCACCGTCTCTACTGAAATGGGACTCGGTGTTGGTGTATTTGCTCCAGCGATCTGCTGAGCAGGCGCCTGAGGAACGCTTGCTACTTGCGCAGGAGTGCCGAAGAGCTGCACAACAAATATTGTGGGAAATCCTTTGTACTCACCTTTTGCCGTACCGATCCCAATCTCACGGTAATTGCCATTCATGATGTTTGCTCTATGGGCTGGTGAATTCATCCACGCATTAACTACTTCATCGGAGTCCGTAAAATGCACTGCTAAATTCTCTCCGGCATGTATGTAGCTATACTTTGCCTCATCAAACCAATGCCACGGAGAAACTCCGGCAGGACTATAATGCGCAAAGTATTCATTCTTGGCCATGTCATCTGCCTTAAGCTGCGCAGCCTGATCGAGAACGCTGTTTCTCCGAAGTGCACCCAGCGACTCTCCCCCTCGTTCTTCATTCGTGAGATCAACAATGACAGCTGGGAGAATTGTGGAGACCATCCAATCTGAACCCATCCAAAGGAGGGCTTGGATATTTGCGAGGGTAAAGGAGAGCAGGACGAGGCCAAACATAATGCCGACTGACACACGTTCAAGAAAGTCTGGTTTGTAGCCATTGTCTTCGTGCGGGATAAACAGATCTTTGAGACGCTTAAACATTGCCTACTATTGTACTCCAACTCATGAGAAGTTACGAAAATGCTTGTGGAGCATAGAAAAACCGGTCCGCCGAGGCGGACCGGTTTTTCTGTTGCTACAAATTTCTATTAAATCTGAGCGTAAATATGTACGGTCAGTGCGCCTGTATTGTTAGGAGCGTACAGATCATAAATCATGAGCGAAACTGGCGCACCAGCGCCCACGGTTGCATACTCATACGTATGATCATTGTTATACGTGGTGTCTGTGTCCCAATCAACAAATCCCCCATTTACCTTTAAGTCGAGCAAGTTCGCATCTCCATTGTAGGGAAACGCGACCCCATCAACCCAAGTTGACGCGTCTGAAGTACTGTAGTCAGCATCAAACTGGATGACACAGCCCGTTTCGTTGCATGCGTACGCAGTGCCTGATGCCTTAAGTACGTAGGATTGCCCGGCAAGCAGCGCTACTGTTCCCGAAACCCCGTCAGCATCATTTGCAGGCACGATAACTGTTTCTACGAGGTATCTCCCATCAAGAACTCCATCGCTTAAATCAAGGTGAAATTCTTCGAGAAGACCGGAACTAATACCGTGTTTTAGGTGACCATTCATGACCCCTTCAAGGAGTTCAATAATCTGGTGACCATTACAACCGTACGTGTATGCAATCCCCTCTCCTACAGTATCGCTGTGTACCCCTTTTCTGACCTTGTGTTGATACCACGAGAGAATTCCCCCTATGTTCTTTACCTGCCATCGATTCTGCCCGATTCCTTCAGTCCACGCGCCGTCAGCTACTGTGCCCGAACACACATCATCGGCGTTCGGCACGCCATCATTGTCAGAATCATTGTCTGCATTTCCTGATGTCGTCGTCCACGCTCCACCACGCGTACCTCCTTGATAATTATCTGTCCATGTTCCACTCATAGTGCCGTTTGATGCAATTGCTCCACTCACGATCATCGTAGTTTGAGGAACAACAGCATCAGGAGATGCAGTGTAATTTGCCGTAAACGTTACAGTGTCATTTACGACTGAACCAGAAGTGATGATCCATGTGTACACATGTGGACCTCCTGCAGGATGTCCACCGCTACCGGTGAGCATGTCGCTACCATCTTGCGTAAGTATAAGATCATGAGCATAAAACCCACCTAAATACTCAAAATTAATAACGTAGTTTCCACTTACATCCCAATCTGTTGCCGCCTCTGCTTGAGTTACGGTCATACCCATAAAGACAAACGACGCGACAATACTAAAGGCCGTAACGATTTTTCTCATTACTTTAAAGATTAAATTATTAAGTGTTCTCGATCCTTTTTTATTATATCAAGGAGTGGCAGAAAAAAAACAAAGACATACTCACAGCCAAAACATGGAGAACTGGCACAGAAAAAACCGGCATTTGCCGGTTTTTTCTGTGCCTCTCTATACTACCTACTTATGGAAGGTCCCAGAAAAGCTTATTCGCAAGAGCCTGAGAATCCTTTGGTGTTGCCTTACCTGCACTTCCAATAATAATGGTGTCCCCACTATTATTATATGCATCCATGAGACCAGCTGATGTAAGAATTGCAGAGACGCTTGTTCCTGCAAATGCAGCATCAGCGTTTGCAATCATTGTCTGCACACTCGCTGCACACCCAAACGCTGCGCAGTTGAGTTTCGCAGCTATAAGCTGCTGGAGAAGCTGCATGCGAGCCTTATCAAGCTCAGTTCGCTTAGCTCCTGTGGAAGTCTTTGGAATGCTTGAGTAGAAGCCTCCAAAGAGCTGTCCTGTGGTTGTAATCACACCCTTGTGCGGAGCACTTCCAATTGGCATTGCGCTTGCAAGGTTTGTCTGGAAGATCGAGGTTGTATACGCAGTGTGCGTCTGCCAGAACCCCTGGGTTCGAGTTGGGCTCAGTTTTTCGTTTACAAACGTACATGTAACATCAGCACCAGGGGTGAGGTTCACCATGAGTGCATTTCCATTCAAGATTGACGCAAATGGGGTTGTTGAACCCGTTACCACACATGTCGCACCTTTAAGGGTCCAGTACGAGTTTGGCTGAGTCTCGGTAACCGTTACGCTTCCAGGTGTAAGGTTTGCAAAACTCTTTGATTGGTTTTGATTTGTACCGAGACAATCCTGCACCCCAGCATCATCATCAAGGAAGAAGCTGCTTTGTCCTGTCATTGCAAATGAGAAGTCCTGACAGTCGTTTGCTTGCGCATCCTTCACAATAGTAAGATTTGCCTTCTTGGTATTTGTGAACGTACACGTTACCGTTTCTCCAGCTCCAACGGTAATGTCCTCTATTGTCTCTCCATTGTCACACACTGCGCTTGTCTGAATCCAGTTAGCTAGTGCACCTTCAGAGACGCTGTATGTTCCCGGAACAACCTCCTGATTGTTCGGAGCCATAGCATCAGTGAGTGCGAAGTTAGTGTATCCGACACCTCCAGCCGTGAAGCTGAATGATTGCGTATCACCTGCTGGATTCGTCACTTTATCAACAATGATGTGTCCTCGCTCAACGTTCGTGAACGTACAAGTGACCGTCTCGCCCGGTTGAAGTGAAATTGCCCCTACAGGACTTTGGTCTGAACACGTTGCGCTTGTCTGATCCCATCCAGCTGGCACTGTCTCAGATGCTGAATATGTGCCTGGAATAATAAGTCCGCTGTCATTGTTTTGTCCTCCTGTGAGCACAAATCCATCATTGTCATACGAAGCAGCAAAAGTGAACTGCGTTTCAGTATTTCCGTCTACTATCTTTTGAACAATAATTTTTCCACGCTTCGTGTTTGTAATCTGGCAATTCTTCGTTTCACCATTATTTACTTTCACACCAACGCAGGTGTTTGCTGTCTCATCCCATCCAGTAAGTGGTGTTTCTGCAACTGAATACGTTCCATTAAAGACCGTGTAATCCACTGGTGCTCCATCAGAAATGTTCTGCGTTGCAGCCGGACTTACGATTGTGCCGCCTGAAGCTGTGATAGAGAACACTGCCGTCGTGTCAGTCGGATTTGTTACCTTTGTCACAATGAGGTGACCAGGCTGATCATCATTCGTAATGGTGCAGGTAGCTTCTCCACCAATTCCTACAGTAATGCTTGCACCCTCTTGCGTTCCTCCAACACAGCTCCATGTACTTGATGTATACCCAGGCATGTTTGTTTCAGATAGTGTCCATGTATCAGCCATTAAGGTTGCACCCGAATCTACTGGACTTGTTCCTGAAATATCATTCGCCCCGGTTCCGTTTGCTGTAAGTGTAAAATCTGAAACTGTTGAAGTTCCTCCATTATCATTTACTACAATTTTTCGAAGGTGAAGCAATGGCGCAATGTCATCATTGACGATTGAGCACGTTTTGTTGTCACCGTACGCAAGACTTACGGTGCCATTCGCTGCACAGTCAGTTGCCCATACAGATGCTGCGTATCCAGCCTGTGTTGTTTCAGACGCAGTGTACGCACCTGGTGCAAGGGTTTGTATGGTTGTCCATGGAACGTTATTTCCATTTATCTTTCCTTGGAAATCAGAAGTTGTAAGTGTTCCTCCATTGTTGTTGATGACCGTCTTTACGAGGGTGAGGGTTGGAAGCTTCGAATTAGTGAACGTACACGTTACGGTTTCACCAGCTTGGAGTGAAATAGTTCCTGCTGTTTCTACGTCCTCGTTTGAGGAAACACAGCTCGTGTTTGTAAGATCCCATCCAGTTTCAGCAAGTTCAGCTACTGAATACGTACCTGGAGTAAGATCACCTGAATTCACGGGTGTCCCTTCATCTGCCAGCATAAAGTTGTCAGCACTCCAGCTTGGGTTGAACTCGAATTCCGTATCATCCCCAATAGGGTTAGTTACTTTGTCGACAATGATATATGCATCCTTTTCGTTATTAAAGGTACATGTAACCGTTTCACCAGCTTGGAGACTAATTGCTCCGACTGGGCTTCCGTCTGAACAGGTTGCTGATGTGAGATCCCATCCTGTTGGAACGGTTTCTGCTACTGAATACGTACCTGGTACAACCGCACCGCTATCATGTGGAGCTGCTGCGTCAGTAAGTGCAAAGTTGGAACCAGCATCTGTCGTGAAGCTAAATGATTCTGAATCACCCGCTGGGTTCGTTATTTTATCAACGATGATATGCCCACGCTTTACGTTCGTAAAGGTACAGGTCACGGTCTGGCCAGGATCAACTTGGATATCTCCAATCGTCTCTCCGTTGTCACAGGTTGCGCTCGTAAGATCCCATTCTGCTTGTGCGGATTCAGCTACCGTGTAGGTATTTGCAGGGTTGAGATTTGAGAATGTCTGGCTTGCAGTTCCCGCGACCGTTGTAAGGTCGATGTCTGCTGCGAGTCCCGCACCGGTTGCATCGAAGTCAAAGCTTGCATCGCCACCAATTGTATTCTTCACAATCGCGAGTGCTCCACGCTTCGTGTTGGTGAACGTACAGGTCACTGTTTCACCAGCATCAGGATTGATACTTGCTGGAGTGTTTCCGCCTGTACATACTGCACTCGTAAGATCCCAACCTGCTTGAGCGCTTTCTGCAATTGAATACGTATTGTCTTGATCAAGGTTCTCAAAAGTTTGGCTTGCTGTTTCCGCGACCGTTGTAAGGTCGATGTCTGCAGGAAGTCCTACACCTGTTGCATCGAAGTCAAAGTCTCCGTTACCTCCGATCGTGTTCTTAATAAGAATGATCTTTGCAAGTTCTTCGTTCACGAATGTACACGTCACCGTTTCTCCTGGGGCAACATCGATGCTGCCAACGGTTTCATCATTTGTACATGATGTGCTTTCCGGAGATTGCCAACCAAGAAGAGCATCTTCAGACACAGCGTACGTGCCAGGAAGGACCTCGAAGTCTCGTGAGCTTGGAAGTGTTGCATTGGTATCCTCATCTAGCAAGAATGTTGCTGGATTTCCGTTGCCGAAATTATTGTTAAATGTAAAGTCTGTTGGATCAGGATTCCCAATAACGTCCTTCACAATAATGATGTGGGCACGTTTCGTATTCGTGAATGTACATTTCACATTCTCGCCAGCGGCCACGTTGAATGTCGCAACTCCTGTTCCAACAACACCACTGCTGTTTGCATCATCGCAGGTAATGTTTGTGAGATCCCATCCAGCCTTAGTCACTTCTGTAGAAGAGTATGTTCCCGGAGCAACAGACTGAGTTGCAGTCTGACCGTCTCCTAGTACCCCTGCAACATCCCCAGTGAACGTAAACGTAGCTAGATCAGCGTTTGGAAGCGTCTGCTTTTCAATCGTAATTGAGCCTCGTTTTGTGTTCGTAAACGTACAGGTCACCGTCTCACCAGCTTGGAGTGAAATAGTTCCTGCTGTTTCCGCATCTCCGTTTGAAGATACACAACTTGTGTTTGTAAGATCCCATCCACCTTCAGCGAGTTCAGACACATTGTATGAGCCAGGTGCGAGATCACCAGAATTAACTGGAGTACCAGCATCAGTCAAAGTGAAATCATTAGTACTCCAACTTGGATTGAAGTCAAACACTGTTAGATCAGCTCCTGGAACAGTTACTTTATCAACAATGATGAATGCATCTTTTTCGTTCACGAATGTACACGTAACATTCTGACCTGGATCGATGTTGATACTGCCGATTTCTTCTCCGTTGTCGCAAGTTGCACTAGTAAGGTCCCATCCTGCAGGAACAGTTTCCGTAACAGTGTATGTAACTGCTGGGTCAAGATTGGTAAAGATTTGGCTCGCAGTTCCAGCTTCTGTCGTAAGATCAATATCTGCTGGAAGTCCTGCTCCTGTCGCGTCGAAGTCAAATTCTCCATTTCCTCCTACAGTATTCTTTACAAGGGTAAGTGAACCGTTCTTAGTGTTCGTAAACGTACAGGTCACTGTCTCACCTGGTTCGACATCGAGACTTGCAGGCGTTTCTCCGTTGTCACAGACGGCACTCGTCTGCACCCATCCAGCTACAGTACCTTCTGAGACTGTATACGCTCCAGGAACTACTTCTTGATTGTTTACTGCCGCCGCATCAGTGAGAGCGAAATTGCTGTATCCCGCACCTCCAGCCGTAAAGCTAAATGACTGAGTATCAAGAGCTGGAACTGTTACCTTATCAACAATGATATGGCCTTTCTTCGTATTGGTGAACGTACAAGTGATTGTTTCTCCTGCACCTACCGTGATGTCCTCAATTGTTTCTCCGTTGTCACAGAGAGCGGAGGTTTGGGTCCATCCAGCTGGTATTGTTTCCGCGATTGAGTAGGTACCTACAGTTACAACCTGGCTATTTGGCGCTGCTGCATCCGTGAGAGCAAAGTTACTGTATCCAGTTCCTCCTGCAGTAAAGCTGAATGATTGTGTATCTCCTGAAGGGATAGTTATCTTATCGACGACAATTGTTCCTGTCTGAAGGGTGTTTGTGTATGTACAGGTAATATTTTCCCCATCTCCTACGTTGATTGTTGCGGTTCGAGTCCCAAGATTGACTGTGGAGTTAGTGGTGGGATCTACACACACGAGGTTTGTAAGATTCCAGCCAGCAATCGCTCCTTCCGTAACAGTATATGTTCCTACATCAAGGCCGTTGAATACTACAGTATTAGAAAGCGTATTGTCGCTATCATCATCAAGTGAGAAGTTGTTGAGTCCTACGCCAGTAGTGGTAAAGGCAAAGTTCTGAGCGTGGTTTGGAACAGCATCTTTAATGATCGTAATTGACCCAGGTGCAGGCGCTACCACGAGTGCAGCCGCAGACATCTGATTGTCGCGATTTCCAGTTGACCCCCCATCAAGGGCTACCACCTTCATGTGATACGGAGATCCACTGATGTTTACCGCCGATTTTCCCACACCCCAGTCAGCCTGACTGGAAACGTGTGCACCCCATGCCATAAAGACTGGACAGGATACCGTATTACCTTGTGTGTCCTTGTTCAAACATGTGTTCGTATTAACTGTAAAAGTAACGTTAATTTGTGTAAGACTGTCTGCAGCATAAGTACCACTTACCTTTACTGGAGTGGAAATAGCAGTAATCGTGCCGTTAAGGATCATGATGTTCTGATTGGTGTCATCCGTACCATTTACATTAAGAGGATCATGAGGAATGTTTGGCGAAAAGGAGGCTGTCGCTGAACCACAGGACGGAAACTTGGTAGTTGCATCTCCAGCACAAAGTTTCGCCTGATTAACCCATGTTTCAGACTGGTTAAAATCGGTAAGGAAGTCATACGCGTTTTTTCCACCCTTTGTTGTTTGATATTCAAGAGTAACGACATGGCTTCCATTTGTAAGCCCATCCAAGACAAGGCGTTGAACAGTTGAATCCTCCTCGGAGATAGTTGAGTTATTCGTGTTCATATTACCGTTTGTCCACAAACAGTCACCTGGATTTCCGTTATATCCATCACCATCATCGTTTGCACACTGGTCAAACACAACAACAGCTGCGCCTGCAGCGTCAGTAAATGATGATGTTGCTACCACTTCACCCTCCTCGTCAGAAACGATTACATTGTAGATCGGACGATAAAAGTTATCGAAGGTCTGTGAAAGACTCCATGAGCCCTCTTCATCCGAGGTAACTTCGTGGGTTGTGTCAGACCAGAAGTTCCCTACTTCTGAATTTCCAAAAATACGTACAAAGAAACTCTTCACAGGTGAGAAAAAACGACCAAACATGGTGACAGTTTCACCTGGCTGATAGTCATCCTTGTCTGTAGTAATCAGAGGTGCTTGTGCTACTTCCGCATCATTTTCAACATTTGAGGGTTCTTCTTCTGTAACTTCGCTTTCTGTATCAACAGATTCCTCGATCACTTCAGCCTCGGAATCAGTAGTAACGTCAGTTACAGGTATTTCCTCAGTAGTTTCCGTAAGAACCTCTTCTACTTCAGTACTGCCTGTTAAATCTTCGTATGTGTCTGATACGAGTACTTCTGCACTTTGTTCTGTTACAACTTCAACTACGTTTTCATCCTCCGCAAAGGTATTAGAGACACCGACTGCGAAAAGAGCGAGTACGACTAAAAGCACGAGAGATGAAATCTTCACGCGCGCATGAAATCCATTGATCATAAATAAGACTTATTATTGTAAATACCTCCTTGTAATGTTGAAAAAGCTAGGTCTCAGCTCACTCACTGACACATCATCATGGGATACACCCGGAAATGACGACACGCTATTTGGATCGATTATATTCTTCTTCATGAGAATTAACACATTGACAGCGTTCAATAAATATCGTGTCTTCATATACACACGTAACAAAAGCGACCTCATCCTCTATACTATAAGGAAGCAAAACCTCTGGGTAATGCTTTATTAATTTTATTGCTAGTAATTACATAATAATGATGAAAAAAGTACGACAAAGTCTCATTGCACTCATGTTTGTGGGAATGGTGGCATTTGTGCCTTCAGCTCACGCTGAGGCTGCAACCGTAGATGAGATGCTTACCATGATTAAGAGCCTCATGACTCAAATTGAGGGGCTTCAAAAGCAACTCAATACTGTTCGAGGCGAGGTAAAGGAAGTTCTCAAGGATGGACTTCGCGAAGGTATGACGGATGCGGATGTAGCGAAACTTCAGGAACTTCTCGCGACTGATCCTGCAATTTATCCAGAGGGACGAAAGACTAGTTTCTTTGGGCCGCTTACAAAAATGGCGGTAATGCGATTCCAGGAAAGACATGGTGTTGCTGCGACAGGTGTTGTCGACAGTGAAACTCGTGAACTCCTCGAAGAATATCTTGAGGAAGGATTTGGAGACAATATTCCTCCAGGACTCCTCCGAGCTCCAGGTATCATGAAGAAGGTTGAAATGCGATTTGCACTTGGTTGCGATGTAAAGGGTGGTGGCATGGGACCTCTCTGCAAAAAGCTGAGACCTACCCCAACTGATGACTCAGACGATGACAGTGATGATGATTCTGACGATGAAGTTGAGGACTTTGATGTTGAAGTTGACGTCGACCTTGATGACGAGGAAACCACTGTTAACTTCACCTTTGATGGTGATGACTATGAGGTGGAAGTTGATTCAACTGACGAAGATGATGTTCTCGAAGCAGTAGCTGATGAACTCAATGAGGATGTTGAAGATCTTGATGATGATCTTGTAGAGGCTATTGAAGAAGCGTTAGACGAAGCTATTGAAGAAGCTGAGGAGGAGGAAGAGGAGGAAAATGAAGAATTTGACGTAGAGGTGTCTGTCGACAATGGAACCACTACGGTTGAATTTGAATTTGATGGAGACGACTACGAAGTTGTCGTTACTTCTGAAGACGAAGATGACATCATGGACGCGATTGCAGACGAGCTCGATGTGGATGTAGAAGATTTGGACGAGGACCTTGTTGATGCAATTCTTGCAGCGCTTAATGGAGACGAGGACGAAGAAGCAGAGGAAGACGCACAAGATGCGATCGATGAAGCAGAAGAAGCTATAGAAAGCGCACAAGATGCGATCGATGATGCTGACGGAGACACTGATGATGCAGAGGACCTTCTTGATGATGCTGAGGACAAGCTTGCTGAAGCAGAAGAAGCGTTCGATGATGAGGACTACGAAGATGCGGAAGAATTAGCTGACGAAGCTATGGAACTCGCAGAAGATGCTGAGGATGCTCTCTAATTTTTAGAGATAAGCAAAGCACAACAAAAAACCGCCTTTCGGCGGTTTTTTGTTGTGTGATCTTTTTGATATACTTATTGTATGAAAAAATATATTTTTGTCGTACTACTCCTTCTTGGGTATACCCATTCAGCGGATGCGTATCTCACTACCTCCCAGAACGCCTTCACAGTGGACAATAGATCAGCTATTTTTACGATCGACTTTACATTTGGGCACGAGACGCGTGATATATTTATTCCCCTTCCTGCTCTCTTGAATGGAGAAGGAACAAACCCAAATGCGCTTGGTTTTGCTGTACTGGACGAAGATGGGAAATCGGTTCCCAGCACTGCTGCGGGGATTGTACTTGGTGGAGTACCACTTAAAAATGGTTTTTATGTAATCCCGAAAGGAAAAGCAGCGACGTTTACCCTACTTATGATTGTAAAATCTGGCACTACTACAGAAACTGAGCTCCACGCGCAAGTTACCTCTTTACCATTTAATTTTAATGGAACAAGTAAACAAGCACTCAATCCTTCAGAACTTCAGTACTACAAGACCCCGAACATCACACTTAACAAGCCCGTTTTTATGCTTCCTCAATAAGTCGCCCCGCATGGCTCCCTGCCACAAACCCAGTAGTCCAACAAAGTTGGAGAGAAAACCCACCTGAAGGTCGATTGATATGAAGCACATCTCCCGTGAAGCACAAATTGGGGTAGATTTTCGATGCCATAGTCTTTGTATCAACCTCGGTAAGTTCTACTCCACCATCTGAGATCACTGCCCAGTCATAGCCCATAGTGCCAGTCACAGTGAGCGGGAGTGCTTTCCCCGTATCCACAATATAATTGCGAAGATCCTTTGAAAGACTGTGTACTTTAGTATCGCCGATCCCTTTGTCACAGTGCGAAAGGACCGCCTCATGCATGCCGGGGGGGAGAAATTCCTTGAGTAAATTGCGAAGGGATTTGTTCTTATGCAAATCTACCTGTGTAAGTAACTCACTTCGGAGTGGGCCAATATCCTTACCCGGAAATAGATCAATGTGCGCACTGACATCCCCCCCTTGTAGAAGCAACGAAACTTCATGCGAAGCATTAAGAATAAGCGGTCCAGAAATTCCAAAATGGGTAAAGAGGAGTCTGCCCGTTTTAACTATTTTTTCTTTCCCTGTTCCAAAGGTGATCTGCATTGGTTCGAGCGACTTCCCTGACAGCTTCTTCACCCATGACTCCTTCACCTTAAGTGGCACGATCCCCGGGGTGGGCGCATGAACGGTGTGACCTAATGTCGCTGCCCAAGAAATCCATTCTCCGGATGACCCCGTTTTTGCATATGATTTTCCGCCAGCAGCAAGAATGTACGATTCTGCACTATATACTCCTTCGTTTGTTATTACTCCAGAAATTCTTCCATCTTTAGATTCAAAGCCACACACCTCTACGTTGCACCTAACCGTAACTTTTCCAGTCTTGAGAAAGGTTTCAAGCGCCCTTGTGACATCCTTCGCGGATTGTGTTTCCGGAAATGCTCGTTTTCTTGCCTCAACAACGAGCGGTAATCCTCGCTCTGTAAAAAAAGCAAAGGTGTCCTTCATGCCAAACTGTGAAAACGGCGAGTACAAAAAATCAGCTGCCTTTCCGTATTGCGAGAGGAGTGCATGAACATCTTCCTCAGCATTCGTAATATTGCATCGGCCGCCGCCCGTTTGGGACAACTTCTTTCCTAATTCAGCATTTTTCTCAAGCAAAAGCACACGTTTGCCTCGCATCGCAGCCACTCCGGCAGCCATCATTCCTGATGCTCCACCTCCAATTACGATAACATCATATGACGTAACACTTGACATAGTGGCAAAATATTAGCACAATAAGCCTTCGTTTCAAAACCATTATGGAATTCCCTATTCGTATTAATAAATACCTCGCTCACTTGGGCTACGCAACAAGGCGGAGCGCAGACAACCTTATTGATGAAGGGAAAGTATTTGTAAATGGAAAGCGTGCGGTAATTGGTCAGCAAATAGCAGAGGGTGACACCGTGGAGCTTCGTAAAGTTGAAAAAATCACCTATCGCTACATTCTCTACAACAAGCCTCGTGGGGTACTCACACATTCACCTGGCGAGGGGGAGACTGATATTCTTGCTCGGCTTAAGAAAGATGCAAAAATCACTGGTGTCTTTCCTGTTGGACGTCTTGATAAAGATTCTGAAGGACTCATTTTGCTCACTAATGATGGGCGTGTAACTGAGCGACTACTCAGTCCCACTGTTGGTCATGAGAAAGAATACGATGTGACTCTTGATAAAAAAGTAACAAACTGGTTTGTGCGTCATATAGAGGAAGGTGTAGACATCGAGGGATACCTCACAAAGCCCGCGAAGGCAGTTCCATACCCCAAAGATGATCATCGCGTCACCATTACGCTCACCGAGGGTAAAAAACACCAGATTCGTCGCATGTGTGCTGCACTTGGATATCAAGTCACTGCACTCACACGTACTCGTATCATGGGTTTTAAATTGAAAAATCTAAAGCCCGGGCAATTCCACGAGCTCACACCGCTCGAAGTAACAGGGTTCTATAAAGCACTTGGACTTAAATAAACAAAAAGAACCGCGGCCAGAGGCCGCGGTTCTTTTTTGATTTGGTGCTTATGCGAGCTTTACGTTCACAGCAGCAAGTCCCTTATCTCCTTCCTCAACGTCGTATGACACTGAGTCACCCTCTTTAAGAGAGTCATACATGAGTCCCTCTACGAGAGAACGTGCATGGAAGAAAAGATCCTTGGTGCCTCCCTCATCAGGAGTAATGAAACCAAATCCTCGGTCAGTAAGACGAGCGATTTTTCCCTTCATTTTGGATTATCTATTCACTTAATTAAATAATCAAAACCGTTGCGCTACTGATCCGACTACTCAGGCCCCTGTTTTGTACCTGTATACTACCACGTTATTCTAATTTGGTCGAGCACTCACCCTTTATAACGCCCTCAGAATGCGGGCTCGGAGAGACACAAAGTCAGCATACCTATAGAAGAAACCTATCTTTTCAGCCATTTCTGTACCTTCCTCCGCATCTCCATAGAGCACAAAATGAGCAAATGATTCCACACTATCTTCGAGCGAATTCACTGCAGCGTAGTCAGAAACAAAATCATCTGCGTGATCTTCGGCATATACTGCGGCAGCATCAACCTTTCTTGCTTCGTCCTGCATCCTTGCTAATCGTGCTTCATGTGCCCGATCCTCAGTACCCCAAAACTCATCTTTGAAACTCTCAAATATACTTTTATTCTCATCCAAGATGATATGTCCAAGTTCATGGATAAGTAGCTCATCCATATCGCGTGCTGCGTTCAAACCAGTGAGATCTAACCCGTAGGTATTTATACCTAGAATCCAAGTGTCCTCTCCTTCCAAACGCTCAACAAAGGCATCGTAGGGTGCATTCTTATTGGAGTAGACTCGAAACTCGCCAACAAGACTCCTGATGTAAGATTCTCCTCCAAGAGCAACAAATCTATTCCATAGGTATTCGTGGAGATGTTCTATCTTGGTACTCTCTATCGAAATAAGATCACCTTGTGAATCAACGACATACAGAGCTTCATACCTTCCATGATAAAACTGTGAGGGTTCGATTTCATTTCGTGAAGGGATATGGAGGTATTTATTACTCGCCTCCACATTAGCTGTCTTATTTGCTCTTTTTTGGTGCGCGAGTAGCTTTTCAAGAGCTGTAATTTCTTTTTTTAATACACTAATTAGCTTATAGAGTGCCCCTTTATCGGAAGGAAGCGTTGAAGCTGCAATCGTGACAGCGGGCTGAAGAATTAATAAGGCAACAACGACTGTAATAAGTATTTTTTTCATGATATTTTCACCTGTTTAGTATGCCGTACTTCATCCTTATGAGCGCTCGTAGAGCATTGACATATGATATTTAATGATGTATTATATAGATATTAGTTACCTGATGGAACTTCCACCAGCGTTGTAATCTGACGGAAAATCGGCTCTTTTTAGCTACAAAGAGCCGATTTTCCTGATATGGACATATGACCAAAATCTTCATAATTGCGCTATACACAGCTTTCATAACTTCCCTCTCATGTTTGGGTTCATTTGCCTATGCCGGCGAGCGTTTCAATAATGAGAATTGGATGAGCCTTCCCCACCCAAAAGTCGTGACTTTCAGCGTTCGAGAAGACGGTAGCGCTTTTGGCCTCACTGAAAATGGTATTTCATTCGTTCAGTACAACGTACCTAATGATGTTGGTATTCGGGTACAACGATTTGAAATTGAGGATCATTATCACTACATTGTAGAAGGAGAAATCGTTACGACAAATCATCAGCTTTCGGCTCGCCTTGCACTTGCATACATTTCAAAAATGGGAGCATAAAACTAAAACCCCCGCGGCTACGCCGCGGGGGTTTTAGTTTTCCTTACCGTGTTTTCAAATATTCAAGCATCGTTGTCGCATCACTCACTTCAAACGGATCGTGTGGACAGTCATCCATGAACCCTGGTTCGACAAACACTTTTTTGATTTCGCCGTCTTCAACATACATCGAGTAGCGCCACGATCGTTTTCCAAAACCAAGATCGTCTTTCTTTACCATCATCCCCATCCCTTCAGTGAAGGTGCCTGATCCATCAGGGAGGAGTTGCACGTTATCAACACCCTGCGACTTTCCCCATTGGAACATAACATATGCGTCATTCACACTGAGACAGATGACTTCATCAACCCCAAGCGCCTTAAACTCATTGTACTTTTCTTCATACCCGGGCAGGTGTGTCGAAGAACATGTTGGGGTAAATGCACCTGGAAGTGAGAAGAGAACAATCTTCTTACCCTTAAAGATTTCATCTGTCGTTACATCCTGCCAACGATACGGATTTGGTCCTTCAACGCTTTCGTCTCGTACTCGTGTTTTAAACGTAACTTGAGGGACATGCGTAGGAATATTGTGAGGCATAGGTAGGTTTATACTGAATAATTAATATAGATACCGAGTCGTTTCTTTGTAGAGATGACCATATACGAACATCGAAACCACCTCTCGGTGACATGATATTCTATCTCACTTTCACCTGAATTCAATGTGATCTTAGTGAAGTGAGCTTTCAAGTCTTTTACTCATCACTTGTAAAAATTCCTGAGTATTAGTGCGGTAGAGAGAGACGACCCCTGGATCTTCATTCAAAAGCATACGAAATGGAGCTGAATAGGCTTCAATCCATTCTACGATCCTCTCTTCTGTAAAACCCATATGCAGGGCGAGTAGTAGCTGAGCCTCATTGGATTCATCGAGGGTCATTTCTTGAAAAGAAGAAGACTCAGAATTGTGAGGTTTGTGATTAGAATTTGGCAGCTCTTCCTTCATAGATATGGTAATTATGACACGATCTTAGAACATTCAACCATAAGGAAAAGTGGAAATTCTTTTCGCGCAGCATCCTCTGCCTTTGATCGGGGACCTTTTTCACTTATGCGATGCGAGATCCACTCTTCTAGACGAACAATTGAAAATCCAGCGCTGTTAAGCGCCTTCATATAATCCTGAAGTGAACGATGAAATGAGTAGGTCACTGATTTAGTATCCTTTTTACCTGGATGCATATCAATTTCTATTCTTCGTTGCGATAGATACACGTCCGACCGGCGATACTGTACGTACTTCTCCTCATCAAAACCCCAACTCGTCTTCCCGGGAATTCGAAACACAGGATGGTTTAAAATAAACACAAAACGACCATCTGACTTTAGGACCCGAGCAACACCTGAAAAGACAGGTTCGATGCGTTCCATGTTTTGAAGCGTAAGCACCGCAAGGACGGTATCCATAGATTTTGCTGTAACCCATTCTAAATCCTCAGCCTTAGATACCTTATAGGTAACATTTCCGCCCTTTTCCTTTCCAATATCAATAAGCTCGCGTGAAATATCACAGGCAGTGACCTCCGCTCCTGTTTTCGCAAGATGTCGTGCAATAAATCCTTCTCCACATCCAATTTCAAGAATTTTGAGTCCCTTCCTCGCCCCAACAATCCGCTCCACATTCGGTAAAATAACCTTCGCATGATATGTGTCTGCCTCCTCTAGGTGATCGGAATACCATTCTGCCTCTTTTCCCCACGAAGTGTCGGGCTTCTTAGTATCCTGTGGTTTTTTGGGTGCCGTATTTTTTTCCATACAAAAAGAGTACCCCGAGTTTGATAAAAAAAGAAATGGCGCATGGTCCCGAAGGATCCACGCGCCATATAGTTATGCTTTCAAATCCTTAGTAACCCGAAGGTTACATAGCGACAGGATTTGTAAGTGTGTCCTGCTCCCATCGTCGCGCCATGAACTTGTGAAAGTCATATACGGCACGGTCTGAGACAGGGTCTAGAGGCCCAATCACTTGAGCACCTTTTCCGTGTGCCGCAAGGATCCTCATACCTTTGTCGCAGCCAAGCGAGAGCTGGGCATCTTCTTGGGCAATACCGTTTTCAGAATCCTTACCCATGTACGCAGCGATTGCTGCCGTTGCAAGGCCAGGTGCGTGAAGAAGTACTTCCTCGGGAACATAGAACTCCACCACATTGCGAACACCGCCAGATACAGGGATGAACCAACTCTTCACGATAAAGTACGGGTAGTGTTCAATGGTGAAGAATCCGTTGTAGTCCGCAATCCAGAACACCTTGCCAACCGTATGATCCACAATACCCATTTGCTCAACTACCTGAACGCACTTATGGTAGTCAGCCCAGTGTTTACTCATCTTGGCATAGTTGACACGACTCAACCATGATACAACTTGCATGCTTATGCCCAGATTTGGATTGTAGTCCCGCTTCTGCGTTCTCATTTCAACGACCTCATCGAGCTTCCCTGGGTGCACACCCTTTCCAGGATGGTTAAGATCCTCGAAGATAACCATTCCTGTAAAAGCGCTAAAGGGGGCTCGATCGATCCAAACCCGAACAAGTCGATAGTTGGATGGCAAAAACTGCGTGAGGCCGTTTTGACGTGCGAGAGGCATCTGAAGAATTTGTCGATACGGCTCGAGCTGTTTAGGTGTTCCAATCCAAATCATTCCCCCAATTACCTCGATCGATTGCTCAGGTTGAACTGCAGAATGAAGGTTGGTGCAATGTTGTTCAGGTTCGATTTCTGTCCCCCTCGCAACTTTGAGCTTAATGGGTGCATGATGTACACCTTCTGCATCATATCCCCACTTGTGTCCACCACAATGGCTGCGGCCGTTAGTGAGCGAACCCATATACCCTGCTTTCCAATCGTCATCAGGAAGATACACCGGGCGATGATAGTGCGAACATACATTAAGGAGATAATTGAGTTTTCCCTTACTATCCGAAGTAAGGTAGCAGGATCCATCCGTGGTTGCAGGAACGTAAAACCGGTTTGGTTCCTTCATCCAGTACTCAGGCCCTCCATATGACGCTGCACCCCCGACGTGTGTGCGGAGAAATTGATTGAATTCCTGGGAAACAAGTTCCCCCGCAGGAATAGAGCCATACAGCTGGCCATTAACAATGCTCATGTGAACGTTCCTTATAGTCAGAACACTTATTGAAGAACCGAACCAAACATAGTTTGGAGTAAAAATCAGACCACATATTACCCCAAAGTGTCAAAATGGGCAAGCCATATATTTCATCATAATTTCATCCTTTTCTCTCTAAATGTGCGATAATCAACTCACATGAAAGGAGGGAGAATCATCATTGGAGGAATTAAGAAGAAATTCCCTATTAAAAGAACGGCTGCTCTCATTGGGAGCGCCCTGCTTGTGCTTTTTATTGTGATTACATTGGGTGCACGCTACCAGTTCCAAAAACTGGATCGTGTGGCAGAGGTTGGAGGAGGTGCAGTGACCGTACCCGAAGTCACCTCCTTCCCCATTGGAGTAAACCCCAAGGAAAAGACAATCACTGAAAACATACTCGTCGACAACTATTATCGCGAGAATATTTCATCTCGAAATCTGTCTGTAAGCCCGTCAGGGTGGTTTACTAAGGCACTATCCCAACTGGCGCTCTCGAATGTGTTTCAGAACCTCGCTTCACTCTCAACTCGCATACTCGTTATTGACTCAGGCGAACGGAAAGAAGAAGTCGTCTCACATTTCGCTAAAATTCTGGACTGGAACGAATCACAAAAACAGATCTTCCTTACTTCAATTTCAGGCACCACGCCGGAGGTCGCTGACGGTAAATTCTTTCCGGGTACATACATTGTGGCGCGAAAAGCCCCACCTGAAGAGGTGAGTCCACTTATTGTAAGTAAATTTGAAGAAGAAGTTCTAGCGCATTATCCAGCAGAAATTGAATCACTCATTCCACTTGCGGATACGCTTACTATTGCCTCTCTCTTAGAGCGTGAGGCATATGACTTTACCGACATGCGTGAGATTTCCGGCGTGATCTGGAATCGCCTTTTTGCTGATATGAACCTGCAACTCGATGCAACCTTACAGTACGCAAAAGGTGCGCGTACTCATTCTTGGTGGCCCCGCGTCGTGCCCGAAGATAAGTATATTGAGTCTGCATTCAATACATACGAAAACTCTGGCCTACCCCCTGCTCCGATTGCCAACCCTTCTCTTGAAGCGATTCTCGCCGCACTTAACCCACTCAAAACTGATTGTATGTATTACTTCCACGACCGAAAGGCAGGATTCCACTGTTCTGCGACCTACGAAGAGCATGTTCGCCTCCTTAAGGAATACTACGGCCAAGGAAAATAGATCAAACAGTTGCTTTCTCAATAGCTTGTCGGACAATATAAACACACCGCCGGGCTTCGCCCGGCGGTGTGTTTATAAGACCACATAGTTGTGAGGTGCCTCTAGTACTATTGAATATAAAGCCTCATTTAATTCTTTATTTATGAAAAAGTTACTCGTCAGCTGTTTGCTTTTATTAGTTGTTGCACAAACTATTACTCATACACCATTGCTCTTTGCACAAGGAGATGATGGGGGTGGCAGTGATGGCGCTCAGGGCACTGGAGCGGATTCAAGTGGCACGTCAGGAAGTAGTGGTAGCGACGGAGGCAACGCAGCGGGCTCAACTGCAGCTGGAGCGGCAAGTACGAGTGGCGGAGATTCAGGATCAGGTGATGGAACTACTGGCAATGGGGCAGGAAGTAGTTCTTGTGACAATTGCTTTATAACCAAATTTCTTACCTATAAAACACGGGATTTCCAGGTACTCATTTTACAAAAGTTCCTGAACTTAGATTCACGAACTGCACTTAAAGTTGCCGCCGGTTCTGAGGGTTCTCCGGGTAAGGAAACTGATTACTTCGGACCAGCTACTGTAGACGCGGTACAGCGATTTCAAATGCTGCAGGCGTGTACAAATACAGATGGAGTGTATGGTGATGTAGATGGCTGCACACGACTGAAAATTAATGAAATGATTGCCGCAAATCCTGCCTTCAAAGCGGTAGTGGAGAAGCTCTATGCTGATTACGCCAAAGTCTACATCATTGCTCCTACAGGAAGCTCTGCAAGTAATAACGGGGTCTGTACAGAAGTCGGGAAGCCACTTACCGTTGCCTATAGTTGGCAAAATAATGCACCGGTAATGACCGGGGTTCAAGTCAAGATAATTCAGCGTTTCCTAAATGTAAAAGGTTTCCCTGTTGCTGCGTCGGGTGATGGATCAATGGGGCGCGAAACAGAAAATTATGGACGCCTCACCGCAGTTGCTGTTGAGCAATTTCAGAAAAGCCCACAGTACCAGGCTCTATACCCTGGATACGAAGGACTTGGTATCATGACGAGCTGCACGAGACGATTTATGAATGATGCTATAAGCAAAGATACGGCGCTCCGTGCTTACGTGCAGAGCGTGTACGGTGGCTCGAATGCATATACTGAACTCCCTACCAACTCTTCAGGAAGTGGAGTGAATGTACCTGAGATTTGTACTGCGACAATAACAACGCCTATGAGTGAGGGTAGCTGTGATGCAGGCCTAGCAAATGCAAGTTGTACTCGGTATGTGTCTGGGAGAGGTGTCTCTGTTCTACAACGACACCTTATGGACACCCGTGCACTCACCGGGATTACCTCTCCAACTGGACTCTTTGGCCCACTTACCGCAGGAGCTGTTGCCACTATTCGGACAGGAGCAGAGTCAATTATTCAAGTTGAGAGTACCTATTCAGATTCACTTGTCGATACTGATTCAAAAGTACTCGATGGGAAAAAGCTTGAAGCACTTCGGGAGACTGCAAACTGTCCCTCCGGTGCGACAACCGGTGTCATCCAAAGTGCTGCCGGATCAGGATCCAGTCCTGTTTTAACAGCTGTACCTCCCGCTAATCAGTCGAGTGTTGCATCGACTCCACACAATGTAGGCGACACCTGTATTCCTGGAGACAAAGGATTCACACCCATGGGATTGCGCGTGATCTGTAGTGAAGACAGATACTACGTCCTCTGTAGTTTTGGTCCTCAAACGAACATCGACATTGGAACCTATGCAGCCTGGTGCATTGATAAAAACCCAGCTCAAAAAATTGCTGAGCTAAGCGTCAATCCGCCCGATGGAACATGTCCAGCTGGAGCCTCTTTCTGTAAAAGCATTAAAATCGCCTCACTCCCAAGTGGCATAAGTTCTGTCTATGTATTTAGACGTGATGCAGAGCGTTTCCCAACTAAAGGCGGTGCCTGGTTTATGATTGCTGCTCGTGAGGGCGATACGGACCTTGCTGACTTCCCCATTGTTCCTAGTGGAGCGTACTCTGTCTCATTCGAGCTATACACGAGTATTGGATATAATGCCGGAAACTCTCCTGTCGGAAGTCCGCTTGCGAGTGTGCGTGTAAACGTTGACGAACCAGAAGAAGGTGACGTGTGTGTTCCTCCGTACACCACCGTTGATAGTGGAGGTAATCGAATGATCTGTGACACGTCCGTCAGTCCCTCCAAATATCTTATCTGTGGATTTGGGGCGCTGAGTTCTGCACAATTTGCGCTTTGTAATCAGTAGAGGGAGAAAGTATAAACACCCGCCGGGCGAAGCCCGGCGGGTGTTTATACTTTTATTTTTCCCTGTTTTCTCCTCCCTTATTTTATATACACCGTCGCGAGCACACCAAGTGTCACCAACGTACCACCGAGCACGTTTCCAAGCGTTGGTTTCTCAGCAAGAAATACAAACGCAAGAATGATTGTGAGTGCAATCGAGAGTTTATCAATAGGCGCAACACGCGATACTTCCCCGAGTTGAAGTGCCTTATAATAAAACATCCACGAGAGTCCTGTTGCTAGAGCAGAGAGAAAAATAAAGATGTATGAAAACTTGGAAATCTTAAACATGTCCGCCCAATTTCCCTGAATGAGCACAATACCCCATGCAAAAACCACAATAACAATTGTACGTAGCGCAACTGCTAGATTACTATCAACTCCCTTGATGCCAATCTTGCCGAAAATCGCAACAAGCGAAGCGAAGACTGCAGATAAAAGTGCGTACACTGCCCAACTCATCAAGAAAGTATACCGTACTTATAACCCGTCAGACAGGTACTGTGTGAAATTGCAAGAAGACCGTATAAAAGCGTGATACGTGGTATTGACATGTGTAATAAGTGGTGTACCACAGGGTAACCCTGTGTCTATAGAGCGTTTGAGTGTCGCAATCAACGAAGGAGATGGCGGCTTAGTGTAAGTCCTAACGGTCTGGGTAGATTTGACGATGTCCCGACCCATCATCCGGTCCAATTACTCCACGTTCTTCTAAAAGATCCATCAACGCTCCCGCACGAGATGAGCCAATATTAAATTTTCGCTGTAAGAAAGAGACAGAGACTTTTTTTGTTGTTACAACAACTTGCCTAGCCTCCTCATAGAGATTCTCAAGCTGCATATCCTTAGACCACGGTGAAGGAATTCCGCCTGGCTCAGTGCGACCATAAATTTCTCGTTCCACATCCATAAGTACCGTTATTCCAACCATTTGTTCATTCGGAATAGGTGCAATAATTTCAACTTTCTTATTTTCAAGTGCAAAACGTAGATCATCTTCAAAGCTGCGGATCACATGCATGCGCACCGGCATAGTGGGCCGAACAAAGAAACACAATCCATCAGGGAAGATCTTTACTTCTTGAATTTCGATGGAGACGCCAAACGCATCAAAAGTGTTACGGACTATGGCAGAAAGTTCATTCAGCCGTATTTCCGGATGATGCTTTGCGATGACTTCTACACTATTCGTCTTCTGCCTCATACAGCAATTATACACCTTCGCTTTTTATGCAAACGCGTAAGTCAGAAAAGTGTTTATAACTTACCTCCCATTGTCAAAAAATATATTGAGATTCCTTGTTTTTATCTTTCCACAGTCTTCGCATCATGAAGATGAAGTAAGTACAAATCTGAGTCTTTTCTTGGCCCATTCTTTTGCGTATCCCACTCCAATTCGTGGAGTTCGGTGAATTCTTACGGTCGTTTCTTTCTTTGGTTCTTCAATCCACAAACCTGTCATCCGCCCAAGTTTTCTACCATTCAAGCTCCGCGTAATGCCGAGCCCTCGAGTGAGTTTTCCTGGTCCATCGTATGGACCTACGCCTCGAATAAGTACCGCTGCGGGGTACTCCTTTCTACTCGTCACTACATTGAGGAGTTCGTACATTCCGTAGATAAGGTACACATAGATCGTTCCCGCTTCGCTGTAGAGCGTCTCCGTGCGTTTGGTACGCCCTTTTGATGCGTGGCAGGCCAGGTCGTGCGGACCCATGTACGCTTCTGTTTCGGTGATGATGTGCCGTTCTATCTTTCCCTCCTTTTTCACACAGATAATCATACCGAGTAGCTCTCTCGCCACAATGTCTGCGGGGACGATTAAAAAACGGGTCTGTAAGTATGACCATATGCTGAGACTATACCAAAGAGAAACCTAAGAAGACTATTCAGCAGGTTGTGGCTCTGTAGCGACAATAGTTGGAGTAGACTCCAATACTTCCTTCTTCTTTCCTCTTACCCTCTCCACCACCCGATCAACAAACAAGAGTCGGATTCCAAATAGTTCAAGTCCGAGTACGAGAAAAATAATGCCTGGCATGATTGGCATGATGAGCCCCAATACACCCCCTACAATCAAGAGGACTCCGGCGATTCGCCTGAGTGTGGGACGGTCCAAAGTGTATTGTTTAGCTCTTTTATACATGTTGTTAACCAAGGTGACGGTAAGGTACTTCCTTTCTTACCAAGTATGCCCTTATAACGTGAAAAAGTTGAAAAAGTAACACTTTTTTCGTTTTTGCTCTATACTTTCCTTCGGAAAAACAAACCGGGGATGGAGGTTAGCATGAAGAGCTGGGTCATTCTGGAAGTTTTAGGAGCAAAGCATGTTCGGCTACTTACCGCTCTCGCTGAATATTGGGGTGGGCGAACCAAGTTAAAACCACAGATCCAAGAGCTACGCGACTGGATTAGGTTTCACTACCACAAGGAATATTCTGGGAGGACGCTTGATCGTCTTGGAATGGAACTGCAATTTCTTGGCCTCATTCGATGTGTTCACCTGGGGCCAAGCGCAATAATCCTGTGCATCACCAGAGAGGGCTGCGAGGTACTGAAACGCATTAGACATCTTAACCAGATTTACCGACTGTATGGCATCATGCCTAACCCATGGATGAAGTACTTACGCGCGAGTGAAAGTCCGAACATTCCTATCAAACGGACTTCAGACCACACTATTACCCATTCCTCATAACCTTGGCGCCTTCTCTAAGAAGGCGCTTTTTGTTCCTCCGGTCCCACCCACATAAACGGGTTGTAGCACACCTCCCACAGGAACCCATCAGGATCTGAAAAATATCCTGTAAAACCACCCCATGACGTATCTGCTGGCTCGCGCGTAATTACAACTCCCTTCTTCCGGATCATTTCGAAAAACTGTTCAACTTCCTCTTTTGAAGCAAGATTGTGGGAAAGCGAAAAGGTGCCCGTGCCCAATCGTTCGGTTCTTGCTTCTTCCATGAGTTCCTCTTTTTTGAAAAGACTAAGCCAGGTCCCACGGAGTTCAAAAAATGCCACGCTGCCTTCAACACTATTCGGACTAAGTACCAGTCCAAGCACATCAGTATAAAATTCCACTGAACGACGCACATCTCCTACCCCTAACGTGATCAAGCTTATACGTGGATCCATATCTAATAAGTATAGGTGATTGCTGTATTATTTTCTACGCATCGAATCCTCATTGCTTGTAAATGCCTCTAGAAAAAACGCAACAGACTTTTGGAGGAGTTTTTTCTGGTTTGCGGGATTACTAATCCCGTGCCCCTCATCATTAAACACTAACTTCTCATAGAGAATTCCTTCTGCTTGTAACTTCGCTTCAACTACCGCCACGTTTTCCATGGTTACATTCGGATCCTGGAGACCCTGCACAATAAGAAGTTTCCCTTCAATGTTTTCCGTGAAATTAATAGGCGAAGCGTTTTTATACCGTAGAGGCACGTCCGTAGGTGAACCTCCCATCATCTCTTCACTGTAATTCCTGAGATCGGGTCGCGTTGATTCATAATCAACTACGAGATCGGTCATTCCACAGATCGGAATTGCTGCAGCAATAAACTCCTTCTTGAAGTGCGTAATTGCGTGCCACGAGGAATATCCGCCGTACGATGTACCAGTGATCCCCACTTTCCCTTCCTCAGCAATTCCATCCTCTATGAGGGACTTAATGCCTAGAAGTATGTCGGTTTGCTCCTTCCCTCCCCATCCCTCTTCTTTTATTGATTCTTCAAATGCGAGCCCGTATCCCGTACTGCCGCGATAGTTAGGATCGAGAACCACAAACCCTTCTGAAACAAAATACTGAATGTCGAGATCCCACATATCTTCACTGTGATACGTGGGGCCGCCATGCACAAATACGATCGTACCCACTGCTGTTCCCTTCGGTTGGTACAACCATCCTTCAATTGGCAGACCATCAATACCACTCCAACTGTATTTTTCGGCCTTCGCTAAATCCTCGGCTGCATATTCCACGCGGTCAAAGACCCGAGTAAGTGAGCGCACGATTTCACTATCACGGTGTACCACGAGGTCAGTGGGCAATGTGGAATGATAGCGGAGACTAATCCATGTACGCGGTGCCAGTTCACCGAGTGGTGAAATCGTGCGCAAACCTTGAAGTGTCTCTTCTTCAAGCGTAGCAGGATCGATCAGGATAGGTGTGTGCTCTCCGTGCGTTAATACGTCAATGAGTACCTGCTCAGAGCCCGTAGGTACGTACGCATCTTCAATGTTTCGTGTTGGATCATCCTGAATCCACACTATTGAACTGTCTGAAAGTTTCCATAATCCTACTTTGCGATGGGTATCTGCCTCAACAAGAAAAACCACTTCCTTTCCATTTGGGTGCCACGAAGCACTCACCTTGATGTCATCACCAAAATTAAGAATCTCACGATCTTCTTTTCCTTCGATATCAACGAGCCAAATCTGTTCTCCATTCGCATGAAGATCATTTCGCTCGTAGATAATGTGTGTCCCACCTTGATTGAGTTCGGGCCACATGTATCCTGGCTTCTCTGGTCGCGCGAGTACCGTTCGCGTTCCCGTCACGAGATCATGTTTGTACACCAAGGTTGATTCAATTTCTTGTTTTGTTTCAAAATCATAGTTTGCACCGTACACAAGGAAGCGTCCGTCTCTAGTAATTTGCCCACCACGTACAAAGTACTCAGGATGTTCTTCATTGAGTGGAGTGACTGTGCCGGTCAGAACCTCAACAGTATAGAGACGATGTCGTTCATCTCCATCATAGTCATGACTTACGACGAGAGTTTGGTTATCTTCAGTCCAGGAAATGATAGATGTTTTTTGTCCAAAATCGGTGAGTCTGCGTGGAGCTTCCACTATGTCAGTGCGCGCTACGTATGCATCCGGATGTTCACCAATTCCTGCCCAGACCCATGCAACCTGGGCACAATCATGGCTTACCATTGCCTGCGAAAGCCTCGGGGTCTTGAGAAGCGCGTCAAGTGTGTTGGATTTTTCCATAAGGGAAACATCTTAGCACTTTTTTCTCGATATTCACTTCTAGACACACCGGTCGCGACTTCGTCGCGACCGGTGTGTCTATCCCTCTTACTTAGGAAACTGTCTCGCCTTTTAGCGCTGTGCGCATCTTGTCCCAATACATACTACGCCACGAAGCATTAACGTGTTCGTATTCCTTCGCCGGCACCCCTATTTGAGTGAGCGTGAGACGTGTTCCAATACTTGCAGGAATGATTTCATATGTCACTTGCGAATAGTGTCCCTTGGGCCAATCCTTTTCCCGCCACTTTTGGCTAATCAGCATGTCCGGCAAAAGGTCGGTGTTAATCGCTTCAATCAATCCATCGTACGCCAAAACTTCCCCACCCATCTTCCGACTAATTTCCGCGGGCTGGCCAGAAAAGGAGGCGTGCCTATCGCTATCCATGAGGAGCTCATAGACTTCGTGTGGTGTCGCATCTCTGAATGTCACTTCCTGATAGATATCTTTTGTTACCATATAGATGTATGAGTAATTAATAAAAGTAAACTACTCCAACTATAGCAGTGAGTGAAGTGAGGATCAGGTGAAGGAGATTCAACGAGCGCAAGCGACTATGAATCTCCTTCCGTCTTTAAATTTTCCCTCAAAGAAAAATTAACAGACGCACACGGTCGAACGCTTACTTGCTCAATTTCCTGACAGAGAGAACGGACTCACTCAGCTTGAATAGATAAGGAGTGTATTCCCGGAAGTATACTTTCTTGTTTCCTTGAGCGTAAATGTGTGAGGATGATCGATACCATTAAAAAGTGGCGTCCCTGCGCCAATCGCAACGGGGTTTACCATAATACGAAATTCGTCCACAAGCCCAGCCTTAAGCAAACTCACCGTAAGTTCGTTACTGCCGAATATTGCAATATCTTTGCCTACGCTATTTTTAAGACCTCGAATAGTTTCCTCAACCTGTTCGTGAATAACCGTAACATTTGCCCACCCCGGATCAAACGCTGTGTGAGCAATAGCATATTTCTGTGTGGTAGTCATAAAATCAGCAGTGATCGGGTCGGACTGTCGTGCTTCGTATGATGGCCAGTAATTCACCATGAGATCGTATGTACGATGTCCCATGAGAATCGCATCCGTCGTTGTCGCATGCTCTTTGACGAGTTCCTGAAACTCTGGGTTATCTGCGTTATGCCAAGATAGATCATGACCAACACCTTCAAAATACCCATCGAGGCTAACCATCATAAAAAGATAGAGCTTTCTCATACACATAATCATACACCCCTCGGTGCGCTAATTGAAGGGATTCTGCAATTCTAGAAAACTGCGAACGGAGCCGGGGATTTACAATCGCCCTGTGACGATACCCTCGGCCACCACCTCATGCTGAAAGACAGTACGCACCTTTAGAAAGAGCAAACCGGACACGATAAACATCACGATCCAGAATCCATTGAGAATACTTAGCTCCCCTATAGATCGCATTGACGTGAATTGTACTCTCAGAACGCTAAAGGCGATGACCGGAATGAGTACCTGCGTAAATGCCATTCCAAAGAGTGTATACGCCATCCCTTGTGCTTGTAAGCGCGAGAGTAAAGCACCAAAAACAAGTATGAGAGGTATAAGGAGATACAACATATTAATATCTCCGTCACCAATAATACCGACAGCAGCATTTATCCAAATAAGCAGGAATGTCGAGATAGCCGTTACAGCGATGGCAAGCTTGTATAGAGGAGGGTTATTACTGGTGAGGACCAGTGTAATAGCGAGACTCACGAAGGAAAACATCACCCAAGCGAACACGTAGTCAAACCCACTCCACTGCCAGCCTTCGACAAAAAATGATGCTAGTAACGGCACAAGGAGGAAGCCAGTAGAAACCCCGAGTGCTCGAATAATGTTGCTTTGCATACCTTCTGTAACTCAGAGCTTTCTTGAAAGTTTTAAAACGAGACCTGATCTTATCGATGTGGACATCCTGCCCAGCAACACGGTCTTCGCTTTCCTTTTACAATATCAGACTGCAATCGTTCTATATGCTTTTCTCTGGTCTCTTGCTTTTTTACCGATATAGTCCAACAGATCCATTCGTTACGAGCAAGTGGAGTCAGATCATTCCACGCTTCAAGCAATGGATGTAAAGAAACAAGTACTTTTCGGAGATCCGTTGGCACAGTATGTGCTACGCCAGAGGAAATTTTCTGAGTCATGCAATAACTATACCAAAAAACGTATTACCAGTGGTCGTACTGTCTCAGTGAAAACTTCTACACATTTGCGTGCAAAATGGACACTTTCATCCCCGAAGACGAACTCTCATTCCGTATGATCGCATGGAGCTGATTGGCGAGTGCTCCAATTATACTCGTTCCTAAACCAGGAGTTGCTCCTCCCACATTTTCAGTCCCCCCAATCCCATTATCGGCGACACTTAGCATCCACCCCGTCGCATCAATTCTATACGTGACTGTGATAATGCCTGGTCTATCATTAGGGAAAGCGTGTTTGATGGCATTAATTACGAGTTCAGTAGTAATGAGTCCAAAACTAATGGCGGTATCAGAGGACACAGACCCTGCTCCTGCAGACACTTCAATAGAAATTGGCTTTCTGTCGCCAATCATAGAGCGCGCAAGACTCTTGCAGAGTGCTTGAAGATATATTGCAATTGCAACATCTTCTCCCTTGTATATCGGATCGAGTTGCTGCTGGATATGCGCAATTGAGATGATTCGGTCATGCGCGTCTTCCAAATGCACTCTGCTCTCTGGAGAATCAACCGTTGCGGCCTTGAGCGTAAGAACGCTGGCGATGAGCTGTAAGCTATTGGCGATCCTGTGCTTCATTTCCAAAAGCAGCAGATCTTTTTGCTTAAGTAGGTGTTCACGTTCCACTTCATGTGCACGCTTTTCAGTGATATCAAATATTGAAAGGAGCATTTTTTTCCTTCCATTGTCATACCGAATTTCCCGGGCATTGATAAGCATGACACGAAAACCAAGTAACGGAAAAAAATGCTCTACTTCATAATCAATTACGTTCGTGTGTTCTGGTATTACTTTTTCAAGGAGAGTTCGTAACGCAGCTATATTCCACTGTCCTTCACCTAAATCGTAGAAGAGTTTATTCTCAGTTGTGTCATGGGACACATTAAATTTCTCATAGAAAGAACGGCTTGCGACAATAATTCGCAGATTCTCATCCAGAACAATCAATGGCTCATGAATGGTGTCTATAATCGCGCGAGTGAGAATATGACCATCTTTTGGGTCACCAAGTGGATCTGATCCAACTCGGTCTATTTCCATATCTATATAGTACACCTATTTAGCATGAAGGATAGGTGAAGAGCATAATTGAGGCGTATGGTGGGAGATGTATTCACCTCATGTTCATAAGCGACCACGTATCATGACTACTTTAAGAATTAAATTTACATTGTATGAAAAACAACCCTATTACAATAATTAAAAACGATCACAAGGTTGTGGAGGGACTTTTTAAGGAATACGAAGGGCTTGGAAACAGTGCTGAAGTTTCAAAACGAAAGGTAGCTGATCAAATCATTGAGGAACTAAGCGTTCATGCTGAAATGGAAGAAGCTATTTGTTACCCTCGTTTTCAAGAAGCATTTACTAATGAGCAAGATGAGATGATCGAGGAAGCGTATGTCGAACACTCGGGGGTGAAGTCGATCTTAAGTGACCTCACAACACTTCAACCAGACCAACCTGAATTCGATGCGAATGTAAAAGTGCTGATGGAGCAGGTACGACACCACGTGAAAGAAGAAGAGGGAGAAATGCTCCCTGCGGTTGAAAAAGAAATACCGCAAGAGATCCTTGCAACGATGGGCGATGAGATGGTCACATTTAAAGAAAAAATGGTAGGGGTGCAAGTGAGTGAATAAATCAGTATGAGATTTAGTGTATCCACCCTAAGTCTTTCGAACTCGGGTGAGGATTTTCGTGATACCATTCAAAGATCATGATAAAACCTCGGATATATACAATGAGCTTCGCACGTGTCTACCCACTCTATGTCGCTAAAGCGGAGAAAAAAGGGCGCACGAAAGCAGAAGTCGATGAAATCATACGGTGGCTCACTGGATATACCGAAAAGAAGTTAGGGGTACACATCAAAAAGCTGACTGATTTTGAAACCTTCTTTGCGAAAGCTCCTAAAATGAATCCCTCGCGGTCTATGATCACGGGTGTGGTTTGTGGTATCCGTGTGGAAGACATCAAAGAACCAACGATGCGAGAAATTCGATACTTGGATAAATTAATTGACGAGCTAGCCAAAGGTAAAACAATGGAAAAGATATTGAGAAAGTGACTGTAGTCGAAGGACCACAATACAACTTTCCTTACCGAGACTCCCTTTCAAAGATTTAGTTCGACAATCTACGACTCAAATGCGAAGCATTTGAGTCGTAATGAAGAATGTATACATGTAAAATCTGCTTACATCATATAGTTAGTAAAAATGTAGTTAATAAATATTTTTTACTTCCAGAACAAATTGCAAAATATGATTCGAGCTATTCAGGGATGTAGTCTTCAAGTGAGCCCGGGGGTAGATCTTTACTATTTTCAGAAAGGAGTGCGAGAGTCTTTAGATACCCAGCAAGATCTCGGGGACTTACCCCCTTGAGGAGAGGGGTTAGATTCCTGCGCACTTCATCTTCGATACGTGTAATATTAGCCTTTCCCTTTTTCGAAAGACTCAAAATCTTCTCACGTTTATCCTCTCCTTGCTCAACAATAATCCAACCACTTGATTCTGCTTTCACAATGAGTCGACTAACTAGCGGGGGCTGCACACCAAGGGTTTCAGCAACTTCAGTTGAACGGACACCATTTTTATGGTGCGAGATAATACCAATAATTGCCCATTCTGCTGTAGTGAGCCCTTCTGGCTTTAAGACCGCTGCCGTCATTTGCTTGAGTGTCCGATATCCACGCGCCTGAATAAGGCCTATATCATAGGTTGTGCGATTCTTTGCAATAAGGAGAATATCTCTAAGGAGGCTCATACAGACAGTGTATACGAAAGATTTAAAAATGTAAGTTGTATTATTACAAGGCCCCGATACTGCGTTCAACAAACCACAGGAGAGCTACAAGTGAGATGCTAACCGCAAATATTTTAATTGCAGTTGTGTACCAAACTCTGTTTCTGAAATACAGTATGACAGGGAGTGCGAGTCCTATGATAACAAGTTGACCAATTTCTATCCCAATATTAAATGCAAGGAGTGAAGATACGAATGCATGTTCTGGAATAGCAATTTCCTCCAAAAGACCTGCAAACCCCAGTCCGTGAAAAAGTCCAAAGAAAAATACGATACTTACTTTACTCCAGTCGCTTTTAAAAATTCGGGACTTACCAAAAAATACGGTACTAATTGCCATGACAGCTATTGAGAGGGCGATGAGTGGCTCGACAATTGTTGGAGAGAGTACAGCAACACCCGTTCCAGCAAGAATGAGAGTGACTGAATGAGCAATAGTAAATGCGGTTGCAAGTGTAAGTATTTCCCATGCAGAAACAAATACGAGAAGCAATGTCAGTACAAAAAGAATGTGATCGGCCCCTACGAGGATATGATGTACCCCAAGTTTCGCGAAATCATACGCGTTATCGAAGAATCCACTTTCTGGATTCTTAATAATGCTCAGTATTTCTTCCGTTGAACTATTCGCAAATTTTTCAGCGATTTTCGGATCTTGGGTTAGTGCGAAGGTACGCATATCCTCTTGCGTTGCGTCAGGATTCTGTTTTATATATTCCACAACTTCTTTTGGCAATAATTCATGCGCTAATGAAATTGTACTTTGCCCAAAAATAAAGAGAAGGAAAAAAACTTGAAACGCATACCGTACAGTACGGCTGCTCAATAAGGAGAAAGCTGATTTTTCTACCATAATCATAAAGTATCTTTCGGAAACAATTCTTGTGCTTCACTCGTTTTGCTTACCCCCTCGTTAATCATTTCCGCATGAAGAAACAGGGTCTTATCATATCCTCCTAAACGTAGTGCTTCAGCGCTCAATGCTTTGGCTTTTTCAATTTGATTATTTTTGAAAAGTGCCCATGCATACGCGTCTGCCGTGAATATTGTTTTACGATCGTTATAGACCTTCTCCGCAAGTCGGAGCGCTTCTCCGGAATCACCATGGTCTGCAAGGAAAAGTGAGTATTCTAGATCCACATTGGTTTCTTTTGCGTTCCTATACGCGAGGTCAGCAAGTGCGTACTGCTGTGTTGCGTTTGTGATATCTCCTTCCGCTTCATAAAATGTACCAAGCGTAATAGCGTACGCAGCTATTGGAAGCGAGACAAATGCTCGTTGATAGTAATCAAGTGCTTCGTCCTTTTTTCCTTCTGCATATGCCACACGCCCAAGCCCTTCAAATGCCGGTGCATATTCAGGGAAGAAAGTAAATGCGCGTTCGAAATCCTGCGCTGCACCTCTCAGGTCACTTAGTAAACGCAATTTACCTGACTCTACATGCGCCCACGCTATATTTTCTGAATGCACACTGCCGGCTGAAATTGCCGCCTCAAGGGCCTCGAGTGCACCTTCAGTGTCTCCATAGAGTTCACGATGATACGCAATGCGTGAAAATGAACTAAAGTCAGGTTTCAAGTCAACCATTGTTTGGAGAGAGCGGAGCGACTCATCGTACATTCCAAGCTCAATTTCACTATCACTTTTGATTCCAAAATACGCGGCATGCTTTGAATTTAATTGGATTGCTTTATGTATGTACTCAAGACCTTTTTTGAAATCGTGACGACCGTTTGCAACCTCAGCACGTTTTGCAAAAATCTCAGCAGTATCTCCATGAGTACCTTCAAGGGTCTCAAGCACGTCTTCTATCTTCGTATAGAGAGCCGTATCTGCAGTCTCTCGTATTTCTTGAAGATATGCATTAGTAAGTAAAATACCAGTATCGATGTTTTCTCGTTCATCTCTAAACTTGCTCTCTAAAATTCCTATTGATGATTCAGCGGCAACTTTCTTTTCAACACTATTTACTTGAAACCATACAAAAAGCACGCTGACTACTATCGCAATAACTCCGGCAAAGATAAAAATATGTGTATTCCGTTTTTGCATAAAAAAGTGTGAAGAATCCATATAACACTCGATAAATGGGCGCATATGCGCCCATTTATGTGAGTGCCGTTACTTTTAATGAGGCATTGAGTCGAATCCGTTCCACGGCAGTGCGAGATACGGGAATGATGTTCGGAAGCTGGCGTCATTTGTATCGACACCATCTCCGAGTTGTGAAGCGAGGGGATCAGGTGTAAATCCGGCATGGAAGAGCGGATATGCCGCACCTGCTACAGCACGGATAGAGATATCGGTTACATCATCTGCAAGACGACGTCCATTTGGATACCCCTGATTGTCACCAGCAAGTACACCAAGTGCATTAGGTGACGAAGTAGGTGGAACAGCGAGGTTTACACGAAGCTGCTCAGAAGGTGTCACTGTTGCAGTTTTCGTAAGGCCTGTCACTCCAGTGAGGAAGATTGCAATGAGATCGTCGCGCTGTGAAGCACTCCCAAATGCACCTTGTGGGGGAACAGCAATCCCATAGAGAGCATTCAACAGAACACCAAGCTCTGGGTTTGCTACATACTCAGCAAATTGTGCGTCATCTACTGGTTTCGACGCATTCCACACATCTTTATCACCGAGTGGAATAACAACTTCGTTTACAAGTGGCGCACCAAGGCGCGATACCTGTACCCATTTGCCATCTTTCTGTTTTTGCTCCTTGCCGCTATTACCTCGAAGCACAGACATTGCTTGACGTGATGAAGTTGTCCATACACCAACCACCGCATCCTCACTTGATACTGATGCGGGCATGCTACCTGAGCTTGTAAGATCACTAATTGGGACTTGTATAGCGATTGACTGGACATTGTAGCCTTTAAGACCATCTACTCCACCTCCAGCATTTCCAGGAAGCGTACGAATAGTGAGAAGATCAAAGAGGCCACCAATATCTGCGAAGAATGGGTCATCACTTTGTCCAGCAAACACCTGTCCACCACCAGCAAGTGTTTTTACTGCCTCTTCCTGTAGCTCATCATAATCTGGTGTCGACTTTGGTCCTACATTTGATGGCGGTACTGGTACATTTGCCGCAAGTACAGTATTAATTGGCTTGCCATGTTCAGGATATTCAACACGAGTAACCGTATAGGTTTGTCTTAAGTTGAAGTCTGAATCGGTCAGTGAAGTAATTGGACCGGTATTGTAGAGGAACGTATTGGGATTCTGTAATGTGGTCTTGAATCTAAATTGATACGAAATATTCTCTTTCGCGTCCCCATCATTATCAATTTTAATTTCGTAGAGCACATTGTCATCAAATGAGTAGAAATTCGGACCGCCCGCTGGTTCCTCAAACGGCAGATAGTTTGCAATAAGTGTCGCAGTCGTTGGGGCGTCTGGACTCACAAATGCGTACAGATCTGTCGCGTCTGCTTTTGGATCTCCACTAATGATCGGGGCTTCTCTATGGCTTGATGCATTTGAGAGACTCGCGAGCCCCAATGATCCAAGCACTATACTAAGGACAACTATAACCGTAATGCTTTTAATATTTGTTTTTTGTATTGATTGTGCATTCATAATCACGAATATTAGTTAATTATTTTAATAAACTTAGTTAAGTATATTACTTATCTTAGTTAAGTAAATAGGACATGTGTGTTCTAGTACACTAAGGTACACACGTACCAAAGATTTTTAAATACTAGAGTAAGAATTAACACTAATTCCTGAACACAGTTAAGTATCACCAATTTAAAATGAGGGCAACGTGAAGCTTATATTTCTTTTTATTAATGGGAAAAAATCTGATGAAATAACTGCTACAAATTTTTAATTTAAATTTGATACCCTTCCGATGAAGGTGATGACCGTCATGAGCAAGGTCAATTTCCGGGTTTTTTACAAATAAATTATTCTCTGAATCTTAGGAACATTAGCTCAAGAAAAGATAGAAACCGGTAAGTAGTAGTATCTGAATGGAAATCGCTAATAGAAACTTCTTGAGACCAATAGTTGCAAGGCTCGATACATATACAACTAAAGAAGCGGCATAGACGACCACTGCAGTTACCATGACTATGAGCAAATTTGGACCTTCAGGATCGTTGAAAAACCAAAACAATGCCCTTGAACATAGGATAGCAACTATGCCCAAAATGAATAACAAAGATTTTTCTGATTGGAACATATTTCTAATTATATTAGAAAATGTGCATGCTTGCTGTCCGGGACATCGTACACGCTTTGCAACAAAAACGCCCCAACTCTCTGATGGTTGGGGTCGTTAGCTATCATTCTAGTGCACTTAGGAAAGAATACTACTGTGCACAAGAGTTTCCATGTTCGAAAGCCTTTCCACGTCATCTTCTTTTCGCGCCTACTTCCCGCGTACCAACTTCACAATTGCAAGTAGTACCACCGCACCCACAACCGCAACCATAAAGCTGTACAGGTTGAAACCACTGACTCCTCCTTCTCCAAAAAAGTTCATGATATATCCCCCCAAAACTGCCCCGATAACGCCTACTACGATATTGAGAATGATACCCTGTTGGCCGTCAGTGCCCATAATAAGTGAGCCGATCCAGCCCGCAATTCCTCCGAATAAGACCCATGCTAGAATTCCCATAATTTTATTTTAATATATTAATTATAACTTCCGTTCCTTATTCTGTCAGTTTCGTATCAGCCTCAGACGCAGAGACTGACTTACTCATGATAAACAGTTTAATGATGGCCACAGCGAAGAGCCAGTAAACCAACATCGCAAGAAGCGTGGTCCACTCAAACACACTGCTCTCAACTCTCATATTCTTAAAGACGGCCACGAACGGGAGTGTGAACACGCCCGAGAGAGTGTATATGAAATTGGTAAAAAATGCTTCTGGATTCGCTTGAAGTAGTTTCAGAACAAACCGAATCGCAAGTAGTGCTTCGATTACTGATAGTACATACCACACGATTTGGGTTCCTCGATAGAGGGGACGACTTGATTCACTTATCATAGTTTTTTGTTAGAGCAGTTACGTTCGACTGCTAATGTGCAATCCTAAGTACGTAATATAGACGTTTCTTCTGCTTATGCTGCTTATGTATAATTTTACACTAATCGATGGCAAATAGCTTCTGTTTGGACTGCGTGGAGAGACGCTGTTACAACTTAACGTTGACCAGCCTCGAGAATAGGAAGACCAGCTTCTGTTGGAACATAAATTACATTATCGTTGTCAGCGAGTTTATCAATCCAAAGATACCGTAAGTATGATTCGTTCCCCTGCAAGCTATTTGCGATGATACTGTTTGCTTCTGCAATACCTCGTGCTCTGATTATTTCCGCCTCAGATTCCGCAGTCGCTTGTTTAATTCGAGCCTCCGCATTCATTGTCGCCGCATCATTTTGTGCACGTGCCTGCTCAATAAGAATTTTCTTTTCCCACTCTTGTTGTCTTAGATTTGCTTGCCCTGCTAAATCCTGACGATAGATACGATACTTAGGCATTCCCCACATCCATACAGTTATCACTAGTATAAGTACCAGTACAATTGCAATAATCTTATTAGTTGAGCCAGCTTTCATAAAATTTGAAGTAAATATTAAATTTAGTTAACTAAATCATTAATACTAAAAACTGTCGAGCTGGATGCTGATAGCTCCTCAGGGTTACCCTGTGGCAACAGATCCAGCCCCTTACCATTTCATGGAAAGACAAGTCTCACGTTTTTTCACCCTCAAAACAGCCGTCAAGTGTCACTACATTCCACATAATAAGTTTTCTCATGTCCTTAGTTTACTGATATTACCAATTTAAATACGTAATAGTAAACTGCAAGATAGTTGCGAACGACACCCAGAGTAGATACGGAATATTTGCATACATTACCCAAGGTACGTAGGGATGAATGGCATACAACGCCCAGAAAAGAGTGCCGAGTACAAGTACAATATCAAACGCCGCAAGAAAGTTATTCTGAAGGCCAAATTGCAAGGGGGTAAAAGCAAAGTTGAAAACAAGATTAAGAATAAACGGAAGTAGAACAATGAAAGGCACAGTCCCTTTAAAATATAAATAAATTACGTAACCAAAAGACACTGCTATGACTGCATAGAGAACACTCCATACGGGACCGAACAACCATGAAGGTGGTGCCCATTCGGGCTTGATTAGTTCTTGATACCATGAGTTCGCTTGCATAGCCAAAGTATAACAAAGTTCCACTGACGAAGCTGAATACTGCTTTCAGCAGGATTCTATTCCAGAATAGTCCTCGGACTCGGATGGCTTCTCTATACATAGGTCTCTATACATAGGTCAGCCCTATCTATACATAGGTCAGCCCTATGACAACAGATCTTTAGTGCTTTGTCGAGCTGGTGAGTTGTCTGTTCAGGACGGTGTTAGAACTTTACTATGCCATAGGTCAGCCCTATGGCAACAGATCGAAATGAGAGTTGCTGAAGAATTTGAGGAGCAGACTAATCTTGAAAGTGAAGCAACTCACGTTGAGCACCTAGCTAAAATTAATTATGAAGTTATACATACCCATACTGCATGTTCCTTGCAGTGGAGTACCTGCTGCAGGCGTACCTACATCAATAATCTCTTCTCCCGTCTGAGCTAATGTTTTTTGATACCCCACTGACCGTATCACCAATGATGACGAGCAGTCATATGTACCGTCAGTTTTGATGATTAACTTTGTAGGAATGCCAGCTTTTGCGGTAGACACTTCTGGTGAGTAACCACCCTTTGCTTCAATCGTCACATACTGGATGCCGTCTCTTATTTCTACATTTGGCGACTCTTGATTCGATATGGAATCTGTACCACTTTTTGTACCACCAACAAAAATGATACCTATACCAATGACCAGCCCTAGCGTGATAATGATTGAAGCGGTTTTATTCATACAGTTAATTATATATTAAATAAGGGATTGATAATTCCAAGTCCTGCGAGCCCTGCAAGAAGTGCGAAGAGACCAAGACCTATGACTACAACACCAGCAGATTTGAAGAATAAAGGAGCGTGTTTCCCGTGAGCAAATGATGCCGACCCAAATGAAAGGAGCAGGAGCATTGGCAATGTTCCAAGGGCGAATGCGAGCATGAGAAACAGTCCTGAGATGAAAGAACCACTTCCCAGTGCAGAAACTTGCATAGACTGAGTAAATCCACAAGGCAAGAAGAAAGTGGCAAACCCGAGAATTAACGGTGTAAAAGTTTTATGTTCAATTCTCCTGAAAAAATTAAACACCCCTGACGGTAATGTAATCTTGTTCTTGGCGAAAATACCTACCAGATTGAAACCGAGCAGTAACATTACCAAAGATGCCATGATCCCCAATATCGCCGTAAAAGTGAAATTAATACCAATGGCACTTCCCACTGCTCCAAGTACGCCTCCCAATACTGCAAAGCTAACGAGTCTGCCCACATGGAAAAGCAAGAATGTTTTTGTGTCACTTTCATTGTCCTGTGATATTTTTGCAGACAGTGACAGGATCAAACCACCAACAATAGCAAGGCAACTTGATACAGAGGCGATTAGACCAATGATAAAGCTTGTTAGGGGGGTGATTTGACCTCCTATTCCAAGATTCAATATCCCCGATTTCTGCAAAAGGAAGAACAGGGCAAGGAATGCAAGTCCGACTGGTAGTGCTTTCCAAATAACTCCATCAGTTTGGTTTTCAGTAATTGATTTTTCAACTGACAGAACGTAACCGTTTTTCTGAATCTTACTGGTAAGAATTTTTGCTAATTCGAGAGAACTCTGATCGCTATCAGTTTCTATTGTTACCGTCTCGTTCTTTAGATCAACATGAGCACTTTTAATGAAGTCTTGCTCGATCAAGATACCCTCGATTAAGATTTTGCACGATGCACAGTTGGTGCCTGTAACATGGAGAGTGTAAGTATTCATGATTATAGTTTTTTAGCCTTAATACGAAGTGAGTTCGACACCACTGATACACTCGACATTGCCATGGCAAAGCCAGCAAAGATTGGATTAAGTAGCCAGCCAAAGATTGGGTAGAAGAGACCAGCCGCAAGTGGGATACCTACAATGTTATAAATGAAAGCCCAGAAAAGATTTTGCTTGATTCCTCGCATCGTTATCTTTGAGAGCTTGATTGCTTTCACAAGCTTTGAAATATCCCCACCGAGAAGCGTGATGCCCGCAGACTCTATTGCCACATCGGTACCTGTTCCCATGGCAATACCAACATCAGCCTGAGCGAGCGCGGGCGCGTCATTTACGCCATCACCTGCCATTGCAACCACACGACCTTGCGATTGCAGCTCTTTAATCTTTTGCAGTTTATCCTGTGGCAAAACATGAGCGACAACGTCATCAATGCCCACGAGAGACGCAATATACTTTGCAGCCTTTTCATCATCTCCGGTAAGCATAACAACTTTGATGCCGAGTGCGTGAAGGTTTTTTATAGCCTCTACTGACTCTGCTTTGATTTCATCTGCTACCATTACGAAACCAAGAACTTGTTTCTTAGTAGCAAGGATAACAGGAGTTTTGCCTTGTGAAGTGAACTCATTGAGTCTTTCTCCATCAAACGAAAGTCCAAGATCGCTTACAAGCTTTGCATTGCCGACAAAGTATTCTGTGCCGTTGATTGTTCCCGTAAGGCCTTTGCCTTGTATACCCTCAAAACCTGACACCTCGGAAATAGATACATCTTTCTCTTCCGCATAGTTCACGATCGCATGGGCGATTGGATGTTCCGACTTCTTCTCCAGTGAAGCAAGGATTGAAATCAATTCACTATCTTTTAAATTTGAAAGATTTTGTATATCTACCAGAGTAGGTTTGCCTTTGGTGATTGTTCCTGTCTTGTCCACAACGACCGTATTCACCTTATGAAGCTTTTCAAGCGTTGCAGCATCTTTAATGAGAATGCCCTCTTTAGCACCTTTTCCGACTCCCACAATAATTGCCGTTGGCGTTGCGAGTCCGAGAGCACAAGGACAAGCGATAACAAGTATGCCCACAAATGAAACGAGCCCGAATGAGAGTGCTTGAGAAAAACCTAAGTATTGTGACCCAATAATGAGCCATGCACCAAGGGTAAGGAAAGCAATCACGAGCACAATAGGTACAAAGATTGCTGATATTTTATCTGCCAATGCCTGTATCGGAGCCTTGCTTCCCTGTGCCTCTTCAACCATTTTTATAATCTGAGCGAGAAGTGTTTCAGACCCAACTTTAGTAGCCTGAAACGTAAACGAACCGCTTGTATTAATTGTTCCTGACACAACACTATCTCCAATCTTCTTCTGTGCTGGCATCGGCTCCCCAGTAACCATAGATTCATCAATAAACGAACTTCCGTCGGTTATGACACCGTCTACAGGAATTTTTGCTCCTGGCTTCACGGTAATGTGATCGCCATGCTTTACTTCGTCCACTCTAATCTCTACTTCTTTTCCATCTCGTATAACCAATGCTGTTTTAGCTTGGAGATTGAGAAGCTTTTCAATAGCATCACCTGTTTTTATTTTTGAGCGAGCTTCAAGATATTTACCAAGTGCAATAAAGGTAATGACTACAATTGTTACGTCGTAATATTGATATTCCACATTTATGAACGGACTAAGAACATCTTCAAATGCACTGACTGCGAAACTGTATAAAAAGGCAGCAACGGTACCGATACCGATAAGCGTATCCATATTTGCTTTTCCATATCGCAAGAATCTATAAAAACCAAGGAGGTACGGCTTCCCCACAACAAATAGAATATAGGTAGCAAAGATTGGGAGAAGATGGTGGAAGAACTCCTTGAGGGTGTAGCTCATTGCGGGAACATTGCTGTACTCTGCGAGAATGTCCCAGCCCATAACGAATGCCGCAAAAATTGCGAGCGGTATAGCTGAAACAACTTTCGTTCTCATATCACTAACTTCAGCAAGCTTCTCCTTCTTGGACTGATTAAGCCCCAAATGAGCTGCATGCTCGTCAAGAGACATACCCATCTCTTCGGCAGAAGCTGGAACATCAAGCGAATACCCGAGAGGCTCTATATGCTTCGATAAATCGTGCGGATTTGTTTTTGAAGGGTCGAAAGAGACTTTTGCTTTTTCCGTACCATAGTTCACCTCCGCAGAATGAACACCTTCAACCTTCTTAAAGGTCTTCTCGATTACCGATGAGCATGAAGCACAATGCATTCCTTTTACTTTGTATGTTTGTGTATGCATATATTATTTTCTCTTTAGCTTATACACTTTTAAAATTTCTTGTTTAGCTTTCTCAGTCTGCCCAGCCTTCACTTGGTTCAAAATACATCCACCTAGATGATTCTCGAGTAGTAAGTCTTCAACATTTGAAAGACCTTGTTTTACTGCTGATGTTTGTGTGATTACGTCTATACAGTATGTGTCACTTTCAATCATCTTTTGCAGACCTCGAACTTGACCCTCAAGAAGCTTGAGTCTGCGAATAATTTTTCCTTTATTTTTATCTTCCATATATTTCATATGTACTGAGTATATACCCCCTAGGGGGTATATTGCAAGTACAACAAAAAGACCATCCACTCGGATGGTCTTTTTGTTTGGATACTACTCCAAGCCAGGCGTGAGAAAAGTTTCACTTCGTGCACAGGGCTGGGGTACAAGGACTCGAACCTCGATACTCAGGACCAAAACCTGATGTCCTACCATTAGACGATACCCCAGCTCTATGTGCGAATGTATTACACTTTTCTTAATTGAGCGAACGCCGCCTGTATGGCTTTCATGCCATTAGACGATACCCAAAAAAATATTTATTTAGGCACTGATTGTGCCGAAATTTAGCTTAAATAGCAATAGGGATATACGCAAACGTGATGTTGTCCTAGGGTAACCCCTGGGGTTATATCTCTAGGGCAATACAGCCCTTTCTTAAGAGACGCGGATTCTTTGCACTTTTTACCCTCCTGTTTTTTATTCTCATGGTATTCCTCCCCACCACTCCAATAATTGAATTGGTATACTAAATGAATGTTTCCCAAAAGCAGTTTTGAGTACAAAACACTCATAAAGCTAAACACCACCGAAAAAATCCAGACCTTTCTCGATTCAATCCCTTTTAATAATCGTCTCTCGTGTATGTCAGTGCGTCGCGTGCTTGAAAAAAAGCGTGCCCACTGTTTTGAAGGTGCGTTTGTCGCTGCTGCGTGCCTCGTTCTTATGGGTGAAAAACCAATCATAGTGAGCCTTAAAGTTAAGAAACCAGACGATGATCACATTCTCGTCATCTTTAAGCGAAATGGATTTTATGGTGCAATGAGTAAAACGAGCCATCCGGTGCTCCGCTATCGCGACCCTGTGTACAAATCAATTCGAGAATTGGTGATGTCGTACTTCCACGAATATTTCCTTTTTAAAACAGGAGCAAAAACTATGCTTGGATATACGAAACCAATCAATCTAGAAAAATTCGGATTTTGCTGGATCACTGATACAAAGGATCAGTGGGACTTAGCAATACACGTTCACGATATGCCAACAACCTCTGTCATTCCCAAACAAAACAAACGATATATACGCACAGTTACTACATTTGAACGCACTGCTCTCGACGTACTTGAGTGGAAGTAACTAGTAAAGGGCTATCGCATCGCTGCGATAGCCCTAGGTCTTCCATGTTCATCGTACTTGGTCACTTCCGCGAGCGGAGCCAAGGCCAGTCTGGCCACAGTCTCTCTGCCACAACTCGGGAATGTTTGACCGACTCCGGATTAACGGTTCGAGCCATCTTGAGCTCGTTCAGACTCACCTCTTTTACCCTGAAGGGAGCTGAATGGTACCGAGCAAAATCCGCTTCCCTCAGCACCCCACGCATGTCACAGATCCTCCCATCCGGAGTACGTACTCCAACGTGACATATGACATTTCGTCTCGCAGAGAGCTTCTCCCAATCTTTGATAATAGCCACGAGCGGCCACCCGAATTCCTGATGCAGCGCAACGGCAAAGGCGACGCATTCACCGTATTCAAACAATTGAACCCGGCTATTTGCGTAAGGGAGATACTCCTGATTACGCCCCATGGAAATTGATGCAGACATCGGTACCTCCTTTCTTTCAAGGTTGAAATCTATCCGTAGAATGACACAGGTTATAGTATTTGTAAAGCACTATCCGTGAACACTCTATATTCACGCGAGAGATAGTGAATTACTTGGGCGACCTAAATATTGGATGCACTGGGTTGTAGTGCTTTGGATCGTGGAGATAACTCATAAAAAACTGTGGGATATTCTGAATCGTTTGCCCCTGGACGTTAATAAAATCAACTGCCCCTAATTCTTTAGCTCGCTTAATTTTATTTTCTTCAAAAAAATTCGTGAGTATCATTACGGGAATCTCCGCAGTACGTAAATCAGATTTCAGAGCCTGAATTCCTTCAAATCCATCTCGCTCAGCGGGGCCATCATTTTTGGAGAGCATAATATCCATCGAGATGATATCGGGTGCAATCTTACTTACTTCCTCAGGAAAAAAACCGTCGGCATTTTCGAGGAACATTACTTCGAATCCTTTCTGTTCAAACACATCTTTATAAAGAGGCCGATTGTGTTTATTGTCTTCCACAATCAGTATAAGAACCTTATGCTTACGATCCTTATTTGTCATACTTTATTTTACCACGATAGAGGCCTTCCTACAGGCTTCCTGTGCTCAGAATTATGAAGACTTTGCTAATGGATGCTACACTCAAACTATATGAAAACAAAACTTGGTCTCATACTCGCAGGTGCGTATGTTCTTATGGCACTGTATTTAATAGTGACGCAGGGACTTTTTGGAGAAAGCTTTATTGCAATCCTACTTGGCATGCCGTGGACACTCCTCCTTTCAGCGGTTGAGTTTTTTGGTACAAGCGGCGGCGTATTTGGAATTACACTCCTTATTCTCCCCATGGTACTCAACGCCTATTTACTTTACCTAACCGGAAATGCGATTGGACGCCGCCTCGCGAATTAGCTTCTAGTATACGTAATAAGTGCCTACTGTTTGCACTCTGTGTAAAGAACCATCTCGCCAATGTTAAAATGTGCACATGACCAATTTGTTACGAACACCGAAGACTGCTGCAAACTATAACGCCGTGCGCGCAAGTGGTGTTATGGACACAAAGTGTGCTCTTTGTGAGATTGCTCCCATTACACTGTTTACCTACTGGAAGATTACTCCTAATAACTTTCCTTTTGATCGCATTGCAGAGACCCATGAAATGGTAGTTCCTATTCGCCACACTACAGAAGACGGACTCACACCTGAGGAAATACAAGAATTGCACACGATCAAAAAACGCCACCTCAAAAAATATAATTATATTATAGAAGCAGTCGCCAAATCCATTCCCACACATTTTCATTTACACCTTATTGTCGTTAAGGAATTGTCTTGATCCTCACTGTATCTTCAGTGGGTGTAGTGAAAAAAGAAGGTCTATTAGTATCAAGAGATAGGTGCGGCGTTTTAAGATGCACGATTATGCGTGTGGTTGACGTTTTAGCATGTATTCACTATGCTGGAGCCAGAAAATCTGAACCGATTGTTGTCCTTAGGAGGCGAATATGAAACGTGAACCAAGTACATTGCTCGAAGAATTCCACGCGAACTTTTCTGCTTGGAAAAGCCTTAGCACGCTCAAACCCGCGAATCCCGAGTGGCTTTCTCGGGACATCAAGAATCTGTACGAACAAATGCTTCATGCTCGACACCTTTTCACCATACGAAACGTAGGTGAGCATGCTGATGCGGATTTTGAAGGTTTGTTCAAAAATGTGGAGCGAGAATATAAAGAATTCGGGCATGCTGTGCTTGAAGCGATGCAAAGCTCACCCCTAAAGAAAGCCACACGCAAAGACAGCCCTTCCCCAGCACATTTTCGGCAAGTCACGATAGGTGGTACCACGCTATGGATTAACCTAGACAGAAAATTTGCTTGATCTTTCCAGATATACCACCCCACAAACCGCCCACTCCTGTGGGCGGTTTTTGCATAGTTCTCATTGGTATATACTTAGATATATATGGAAGAAATACTTGATACCAAAGAGGAATTCTTGATCATCAAACGTGCGAAAAGCTTCACTCATGCGACGAGAGGTCTCTTTGTCTTTCTAAAGACAACCCACAACGCGTGGATTCACCTCACTATTCTTGTATGTGCGATCGTTCTTGGCATGTACGTAGGCATTTCAAAAACTGAATGGATGTTTCTAGTTATTGCTGCTGGTCTTGTACTTATTTCTGAAGCCTTCAATACTGCAATTGAGATTGATATCGACCTCACTTCTCCGAACTACCACCCATTCGCAAAGGATACTAAAGATGTAGCGGCGGGGGCAGTACTTATCTCCTCATGTACTGCGCTTATTATTGGTCTCTTTATTTTTATACCCTATTTTATATAAAATAGTATGCAAACGAGAAAGCCTGTAAAAAATGTTGACGCGTACATCAAGCTATTTCCAAAGGAGGTGGAGGAGAAACTGAACACCATTCGCTCTCTAATATCAAAAGCTGCACCCGATGCTGCTGAAGGAATAAGTTACCGAATTCCAGCATATACGTTAAATGGGATTTTAATATATTTTGCCGCATTCACCGAACACGTGAGCCTCTACCCCTACACAGAAAGTATGTGCCTTACGAAGACTGAACTTGCTAAATACCAAAGCGGGAAAGGGACACTTAAGTTTGACCTGGAAAAAAAATTGCCCGTAGCCTTCATACGTCGAATTCTTAAAATCCGAATAGGGGAGCAACGTAAAAAGACAAAGAAAAAATAAAAAGACCGGCACATGTTTTCACACGCACCGGCCTTGCTGTTCTACTTCCTAGTCCTGGCTTACCCCTTTCCGTAGCCCCAGCAATACTCGGATTGCGGGCTTACGCATTCCGATCCGGTGGATTGTTGCACACCATCACGGTTGTACTTGCGCTTCGGGAACTTTGCATCCGGCTTCTCGAACTCGATGTTTCCGAGTCCGTAAATGACGAACTGCTGACTGCAGTCCACTCCCGGTTCTGTTTCGTATATTTCCCCACTCACGACAACCTCGAGCGGTACGCCAGGGAAAACAGGCCACGCAACACCCTGAACTTCGTCCATGGGGTATGTCTTGCCACGAACGCGGTACTGGATGTTACGGATGTCACAGGCTGGCCAGTTCGTTGAGTAAATGGCAGCCTCGTAGCCCGTTACGAGAGCCTTACCCGCCGTCGCCGAAAATGTGACGGCAGCACCGAAGTTGTTCATCATTCCCGGCAACGGTGGCACAGGCGACACGCTGTAGTTGAGCGACACACTGGACACATCAAACGTGTCACAATTCTCGCTCATCTCTGCTGTCGTGCTGTCCCCCGTTTCGAAGCTTGAGTGAACGCCGGTGCTCCATTCAATTCTTTCGCCCTTCACCTTTGTAATGGCGATTCGTACCGGACCATCCATCGGACGCTTGCTGCTGCCCGTGGTCACCCTGATTTGGAACGACTGGAATTGCGCCCATATAGTGCCAACCAGGTCGAACTTCATGCTGCCCGCGGCCTTCTTTGCAGCCGCACCATTCACCACCACTTTGTCGATGAGGTCCAAGCCATCCTCGATCTTGATTTCGACGGAGGTTGTCCTAATATAGGCGTTGTCGACATAAAGGTATGCGTTCAGCGCCCAAACTGGAACGGTTGTTGGTGCGATCGTGTTGGTGATCGAGAAACAGTACGAGCTATATGCTCCCGCCAAGGAACCGAACGAAATGAGCGCAAACATTGCACCCACGGCCAAGCCAAGCCATTTTTTCAACATTCTATTCCCCTTTCTAGGTTATACAACAAAAAAGTCGTCCGGAGACGCCTTTGAACGACTTCTTATATAATAACACACTATTAAGTATTTTGCAAGCTCTAAGCACACCTCATTGCCCTAGCAGCGTGAGTTTTCTAGCTAAGACCCACGGAAAGCTCAATGCGGTGATGTTACGTTTCGTGTACGGACTCGTATAGAATACATATATAATCTTGTATAAAACATGCAAAAATCCTATCTTATCGTACTTGTTCTTCTCGCAATCCTTGCAATCGCTGTTTTTGCTGTATTAATGAAAGAACCTCCAACCGAAGAGCTCACCACATTGGGACCAAAAGATATTGTGTACATGATTGGAAGTGATAAAATTCTCCTTTCAAACGGGAGGGCCGAGGTGCCTGCTGCACCGGGTTCTGCAACAAGCATAGTGACCGCATCGTATGGAAATGAGGTAACCGGTGACCTAAATAATGACGGCGTGGATGATACTGCGTTTCTCCTCACGCAGAGTGGCGGGAGTGGCACATTTTTCTATGTGGTTGCAGCACTTCAGTCTCAGAGTGGATACGTAGGTACAAATGGTATCTTACTTGGAGATCGTATTCTTCCCGAAACCCCGATCATTCGTGATGGCGAGATTTTCGTACAGTATCTCGATCGAAAGCAAGGTGAGCCGATGACGAATGGACCCTCGGTCGCAAAAGAAAGGATTTTTTATGTAGAGAATAACGTACTTATAGAACGGGTAAAAGAACTGGAAAAACCAGAGCCACTTCCCACTCCAGTACCAGCTTCGTTCAACACTACTGTATCGATTTTAAAAGGTACTAGCATTTCGTTTACTAATGGTCTCAAACTAACGCTTACCGAAATTGGTGATTCACGTTGCAAGGACGACGTACAGTGTATTTGGCAGGGAGAGCTTACGTATACCCTCCAAGTAACAGGTGCTAACCTTCTAAAAGCGGATACTATTGTGCTTGGGACTGAGCGCGCTGCGCAGGTTACGCAAAATGGATATGTCTACACACTCATTACGGGCAGAGAAAATGGTCTCGATCTTACAGTTGCCAAAACCCCTGTTGTTACGACACCACCAGATTCAACAGGCATGTGTTACGTAGGTGGCTGTAGCAATGAAGTATGCTCGGATCAGCCTGACGTAGCATCAAATTGCATCTACAAGCCAGAATTCGCTTGTTACAAAGAAGCATCATGCGAGAGGCAAACCTCCGGTGAATGTGGCTGGACAAAGAACCCTTCATTCTTGATGTGTCTCAAGACTGCTGAAGGTGACACGATTTAAATTTGACGTGCTGTAGTTCACTTGTATAATATTGGTTCGCAATGGTGCGAACAGGAGGAGCTTAATGAGGCAAATTTCTGTAGTACTCGATCACTGGATCGAGATGTTCATGGAAGTACTAGGGCTCAAAAAAAAGAAACCGGAGACGCCCTTAGTCTGCATGCTTTCCCTCTACCACGAGGGGGGTACAAGTCAGACGCTCGCATTTTCCGTTCGGTCGGGAATGGAAGCACGTGGCCTGGCGGTTGCTGCTGTATCAGGAATTGAACTCCCGGACATTGTGTTGCCTAAGGCAGCCTATGCTACAGTAAGCTTTCAGGAAACCGGGAAAAGACGTGAAGAACATGCCTTCCCTGAAAGGTTTCCTCACAAGTTGGGAATTGTGGATCAGGCATTACACGGATACTAGAGCTTCACACTGCAACACTAAAGTCGGCGATTCGTCGCCGGCTTTTTATATTTAATACCGCTCAGGTGCTGCGAAATCAAAGAGGATATCACAGGTAGCGTAGTCACACGAAGATCGCAAACCATCGCCAGTTCTATTGCGCACATTCACATACACAGTGTCCCCTGATTGCAAATTAAATAGAGCAAGATTCGTTCTTACACTATTTGGGTTGTTAACCGTAAAGTACCCAGTAGGTGCCGTGTCACCACTTTTGAGCTGTGACCAAAGATACGAACCTGATTGGAAGTCACAAGGATTTTTCGAAACGGTGTACTCTCGTGAAGTAACTGTTCCGCCTGGCACCTCCGCAATACGAATGAGCCCTAGATGATTGATGTTAAGCGCTGGAGTAAATGTGTACGGCACCACAACTTTAAACGCAATGGTCTGATCCTTAAATCCTTCTAGAACGACTGCATTATACGAACCATAGCTCCCACTTCCCGTAATCGGACGTACTTGTCCATCCTTAGGCCAATAGGTGTTTGTTCGTGCATCGAGCGGGACAATCCTATCATTCGTACCACAGTAATTAGTACTGTTAGTAGTAAGTGGATTATTCGTCACTGTGGTTCCCCCGAGGGCACCTGTCCCGGTAACAGGATTAAATCCCACGTATGTTAAACGTGTATTCGATGAAGCGGAATATGTACACGTAAGTGTGTACCCGTCACGAACGGAGCCAGTAAGCCTAATCGAAGAACAAGGGACATTTACTGTAGAACCACTACCAGTTCCCGCTGAATTAAAGGCCGTGTAGCCAGTACCATCTGTAATATTGGTGACGGGTAGCGTTGCTCTATCTCCAGTAGTTCCTCCGCTCGTCGAAGTTGTACACCCAGCTGGCTGCGGACTGAATCCACATGACTCCCAGAAAAAGCCATTGCATACCATTTTGAACTGGTTGTTAGCGTCCATCGTGGTTGCTCCTTTTGAAGAACACGCGCTGCTGTCGTTTGCGGCAAACGTAGGTGTCGTTTGTACATTAAACGTAAAGAGGACAAGGGCGATAAATAGTAGTTGTTTCATATATATTTACTGGGTTGCAGATCGCTGCTCTTCTATCGCTGCTCTTATGGCTGAGACACCCGGACAATTTGAATACACATTTCTTCCTCTATCATCGGTGTGCTGTGGTGCATTTGCCGCACTCATACCTGCGTTTAGGCCAGTGATGTTATAGGTAATAGCACAGGCCAAAATTGGATGAGCTGCGTTCCAGGCACTTGAATAAAGGGGCCATCCAGGTGCAGCAGGATCCTCAGGCCACTCTGTACCATCAGAGCGGACGTCCGAAAAGCCTTTGCCACGACCTGGTATAGCAAAATCGAAAAGAATGTCACATTTGCGCTCCCCGTATGCATTAGGTCCGCACGTTTCTCTGTCTGTAATGTCGGGCAACGCTTGCCCAGGATCGGGAATGGTTCCATACCCTTTCGTATCATGAGAAACGTTTACGTAGATAACTTCTCCTGGATGGAACATCATAACCCCGTCACCAGGCGATGTATAACCTGGTTTTTCCCAGACGCCAAAATTAATACCTGGAGCAGAACCACCCGGTCCACCTTTCATAATAATATTTGCACTACCTTCCTGTCCAAAATCACAAGGTCGCTTTGAAACAGAAATCATATGATCCGTGGTTTCGTGCCCTGGTTTTTCAGCAATATGCACAAAGCCTACAGGAGAATACCCCAAGAAAGGATTGACCGCGCTTGCGTAACTCGTTACTAAGAGCTGTTGAGGGAAAAGCCATTTTGAAGCCACAGTCGATGGATTCTTATTTGGAATAACAATCCGGAATGCGATTGTCTCATCCACAAACCCAGAAGTCATTGGACGAGTCTGTCCACCTGATCCAGGCCACGGAACATCCACAATTGAGTCTTTCGAACGACAGTACCCGCGTCCAGTTAGGTAATTTGGCGCAATCCACGTGCTGCTGTTTGTTCCTCCTCCGAGCGCACCAGTGCCTGTAATCGGATTAAAACCAACATGGGTAAGGCTTGTACTCCCACTCGTAGCCGGCGTACATGTCACCGTGTAGCCTCCCGTAACTGAACCCGTAAGCTGCATTGATGCGCACGCCACATTTGAAACTCCTCCATTCCCTAAAATAGCGGTAACGGGGAGCGTGATGCGGTCTCCGGTAGCACGTTGCGCTGCGAGCTGCGCCTGAAGCATCTGAATTTGTGCAGTAAGAGCCACTACCTGTGCCTCAAGTGCGGCAATTGTACTTACTGATCCACCTGTACTTCCTCCAGAGGTTCCCGAACCACTTGTACACCCTGCTGGCTGCGGACTGAATCCACATGACTCCCAGAAAAAGCCATTGCATACCATTTTAAACTGGTTGTTAGCGTCCATAGTGGTTGCTCCTTTACTCGTACAGGCGTCACTGTCGTTTGCGGCAAAAGTGAACTCCGCATTAATACCGAAAACAGCAATAAGGAGGAACAGCGGGATGAGAAGTAGATATTTCATAGAATAAGTATACCAAGAGAATGGAAGCTGAAACGAAATGTTCACACCCAGTGGATTCCGGCCGAAATAGACTGAAAATGCTTTAGCGCGAATACGCACCCTCCGACCATGCACATACATTTTTACCATCAGTACGATTGTGCATGAGATGGGTTATTTCTACATTTCGCATGCGGAGAATATGGGAAAGATATGGGAAGAGTACCGTAAACGAAATATTTCGATCGTGGCACATGTAGGCTGAAAGCAAGTTAATGAACATTGTGTGCGATACCACCACAATTGATTCATGCTTAGGTTCAAACGCTTCAAGGAAATTGAGCGCGTGATCAATGCGAATCTTGATATCGGTGAAATTTTCTGCATCTTTCATGTGCCAGGACCTATTGTCACGATGCAAGATCGAGAGGAGTACATACACAAAAGTCTCTGGATGAAAGTGCGACTTTCCATAGAGTGCGGTTGGCCTTCGGATTTCATGAAAAAGCGTACTAACACGGGGAGTAAGGCCGAGATTGTTCCCGATAATTCCCGCGGTTTCTTTGGTACGTACAAAATCGCTTGTAATGAGGAGCGTAGGATTAAGCGCCCGAAGCTCTTCAGCGATGGTGCGTGCTTGTTCAGCACCTCGGGGCGAAAGCGGAGTACTCGGAGGTTGGTGCGTATGCGAACGATTCTCCATTGATTCTCCGTGCCGAACAAAATAGATGTGCATAGTTATGCTTCGTTAGGAGTGCAGACTTCAACAAGAGCAAGCTCGAGAGGAATTTGTGGGAGATACATCTTCCCCATTTGTTCAAAAGCCGAAAGAAACCGGAGGAGGAGATGCGAGTTGATAGGACTTTTGGGTGCTTGTGCTAATTGGAACAGCAATTTCCCTTCATCATCTCCTAACTCTGAGGAAAAACGCTCGTGTTCCTTCTTACTGTGCCGTATAAGAATCACTGCCCTGAGTCGCTCGAGTATGAGTCGAAGAAATAATTTCATGTCTGCCCCCGCATCAACTGCCTGCTGAATTGCCGTGAGTCCCCGCTCTGCATCTTTCTCAACAATTGCATTAATGAACTCAATAATAAGTGCACTTCGGGGAGCCCCCACAATACGCGCAACTTCGTCGGGACTGGCAGTCTGATCGTCTGAAGCAAGGATGACTTTCTGCGTAATGCCGAGAGCATCACGAAACGCCCCATCAGCAGCAATGGCAATGAGGTCGGCAGCAGCGCCCTCGAGTTTGAATTTCTCTTTTTTTGCAACCGCAAGAACTGTTTCCTTGAGTTCCTGTCGCGAGGGTGACTTGAACTCAAATACCTGACACCTTGAAATAATAGTAGGAAGTAGTTTTTCATACTCAGTCGTTGCAAGAACAAATACGACATGTGCTGGCGGTTCTTCGAGCGTCTTCAGGAGCGCATTGAATGCCTCCTTCGTGAGCATATGCACCTCATCAATGATGTACACCTTGTACGCAGATTCATACGGAAGTGTGCGCACAGCGTCGTTTAAAGCGCGAATGTCATCAATGCCACGGTTTGATGCTGCGTCTATCTCGTAAATGTCGATATCACGAGCACCAATTTCATGAGCAAAAATACGCGCAACCGTGGTCTTTCCGATTCCTCGCGAACCAACAAAAAGGAGCGCGTGCGGAATCGCTTTTTTCTTAATTGCACCCTGAAGTACAGAAACAATATGGTCTTGATTGCGTACCTCGTCGAATGTCGCAGGGCGATATTTGCGATACAGCGCGGTTGGAATTTCTTGCATACACACTATAGTACGGTATGTACATCATTTTTTCTATTGTATACAAGAGGTGGTTTTTGAACCCCCTTACTAGTCTGTCCAGAATGCCTCTTCCGCTTGCGGCGAGGATGAATGGACATAAAAAATAGCAACGGCGGAGCCGTTTCTACTGCTAGAAAAAACACCCTGGTGCCGCCGGCGTAATTCCCCGTCGGCCTGCCGCGGGGATAGCGAGGCGGACGTTTTTACTGGAAAGAATCTGTAATTTCTTTAGTAACTACTTTCATGAGAGGGCATTCCATCCCAAGGTAGCAGAGCGCGAGCACGGGGTGTGCTTCTACGTACGTAAGCGAACGAAGGATGTCACCTTTAAGGTCGGCACTCCCCAAAAGTACAATGCCAATTTCACCTGTACCGTCATCACTTCTAAAGGTTCCTACGAAAGTACGTCCCGCTTCCGATGTATACCCATGTTTCCCTCCCGTAAAATTTGGAAGTGTGCGTGCGGGATTATTATTTATAAACCCGGTCTCATCGCTAATATACATTTTAAGTTGTGTGATATCAGCGATGTGCGGATGGTCTCTCCGCAGCGCCACGTAAAACTTGGCAAGATCAGTTACTGCAGACATATCCGTCGCACTAAGGCCAGTCGCGTCTTCAATGTGCGTACTCGTGAGTGCGAGTTCGCTTGTGAGTGCTGACACACTCGCGTCAAATTCTGCGCCCAGCGTCCGCTTGATTGCAACACCTGCATCATTTGATGATTCTATGAGGAGAGGGAAAAGAAGCTCCCGAGGGGTTGCTTGCTTGCCTGCATACAGTTTTCCCGAGCGCCCCTCTGTAGAAATATCACTCCACGTTACCGTCATTACAGTATCCTTTTTCTCGCTTTCAAGTACTGCATATGCAGTAAATAATTTTGCGATTGACGCAATTGGGACTGCGGTTGTCACGTTATTCCCCGCAAGAATCTCACCCGTATGCACATCAAAAATCCCCCACGTGTCAGTTGTAAGATCTCCCGTTGTGCCGAGTGAAGCTTGATTATTTCGACTTACGAGTCCCGGGGTATACGATACGAGAGTACCGAGAAGCGAAATGCTCACAAATACGAGAACGAATACGAGTGATAGCGCGATTTTGCCGTACATATGTATAGAATACCGTGGAGGTAGAAATGAAGCGAGCGCACTTACGTAGGTAAGTGCGCTCGCTTCATTTCTTTCTGTCTATTTTGAGGCTGACTTCGCCGCGCTCTTCTTTACCGTCTTTTTCGCTGCAGTCTTTTTTGGAGCCGACTTTTTAGGTGCAGTACCTCCTAGTTTCTTAGCTGCAACAGAAACCGTCTGCATGACGCCACTTTTTTGGATCTTTCCCCAGTGGTTCTTCATTTCTTTTTTGAAATCAGTCACTTCAGTCGCACTTGCATTCCTCACTTTTCCGTAAGCCCCTCCAACCGTATCAACAATTGCTTTGTATTCTGATTCCGTGATGTGTTCAGCCTTCTCAAGTGCTTCAAGAACATCAGCCTTAGCTTTAAGTGCCCAGCTCTTTACCTTCTTACGATTCTTTGGAGCCTCCGCACTCCCATAGAGAAAATACGCTCCTGCCGCTGCAACCGCTGCAGCGGTAAGACCTACTCCGATCCCCATTTTTTGTGCTCCGCTCATTTCTTTTTTCGTTTTCTTTGGTGCTGCCATACAGAAATTTAATCTTCGTTCTTAATTTTTAATTCTGCCTTTCCTCCTTCTGCCGTTTTCGCAGCACTTCCCTTACGCGCTGTTCCCTCTTTTCGCTCACCGAATATCTTTCGAATAATCCTGGAGAGCGGACTTGATTCTGCGAAGTATGTACGAAGATGTGCCATGTCTTCAGCAATCACTTCACTTCCCGCTTCAATTCGATCCATTACACTACGAATTGATTTAAGAATGCGAATCACGTGATACAGCACAACACACAAAAGCATCGTACATACGATGACCGCTATTCCAGTGACAAAGAAAAAGATATTCGCTTGCAATACCTCGCTCATAGCTCCATTGTACCAAACTCATTAGACGTCTTCTTTGCTCGACTGAGAAAACTGTTTACAACTTGCGCTACTTCATCCACAGTATGCGCTTCCATGAGCAACACACGAAGTTCCTTCGCGCCCAAAAACCCGTTCACGTACGCCTTATAGTGCTTCTTCATGATTGCAAAGTTCTTATCAGGCAATAGTTCGAGGAAAAGACGCGTATGCTCAACAAGCATTGTGAGGCGTTCTTCCAAAGTCACCTCGGTCAAAGCGTTTATCAGTGACGAAGCTCCTGACAAAGTTATTCGCTCATGGAGACGTTTTGTTGGGTGGAAAAGCCAGGGATTGCCGAAAATTGCTCTCCCCAGCATCACCCCATCAACTCCACTTTCATGTGCTTTTATTCTCGCATCCTCGATTGAAAGCGCGTCCCCATTTCCCAATATAAGGGTCTTCGACCCTACGCGATCACGAATCCGTACACCTTCTGCAATACGGTCCCAATGTGCGGGCACTTTAGACATTTCTTTTCGCGTACGTCCATGAAGCGTGACGGCGTCCGGTGCTTCTTTCAAGAGTTCAGGAAGCCACGTTTCAAGCTCGTCTTTGTTGTAACCAATACGCGTTTTAACAGACACAGGTAGTCCATTGGCGCCACGGCGTGCTGCAAGAATGGTCTCTCTCGCTCGCTGGGGATTTTTAATCATCGCTGCACCACATCCCTGCTTTTCAATTGTCTTATCTGGGCATCCCATATTGATATCAATTCCATCAAATCCAAGTTCTCTGCAAAGCCTCGCAGCCCCTTCCATATATTCCGGATGCGACGAAAAAAGCTGCGCGACAATCGGTCGTTCTTCTTCAGTATAAATAAGATCAGCCATGAGCTTTCGTCTTCCCTCTTCATCAGCGCGCATAAGTCCGTCTGCTGAGACAAATTCCGTCCACATTACATCAGGACCACCAATCGTTCCATCCTCACGCACATGCGCGCTTTCACGCGCAATGAGTCGTCGAAATGACGCGTCAGTAACGTCCGCCATGGGCGCAAGTACAAAGAATGGTTTTTTTAAATTGTGCCAAAAAGACATACTTTACAACATGAAGCTTCAAATGTAGTGTAATTCTAGAGTAAGTCAACCAAGGAGACTGGCATGACAAATAGTGTTTTTATGATCCTGGCAAGAATGTTTGTTGGGGCATGGATGCTTTGCTTTCTGTCGATTCTCGTCTTGATCCCGTTAGTGTTCATCTACGGCACCTGGATCAATCCTCCGAGGTCAACTGAATGGTGGATTCTCGTTTTGGCGCTTCCAGGACTTTATCTCCGATGGGAGGAGGTTATGAAACTGCTTTGGCAAAGATGGAAAGAAGTCGTACACGGAACTTAAGAAACGGGGACACACTGTGTCCCCGTTTGATAATTACAAGCTGTCATCAGTTGTAGTTGCAACTGGCTCCATCTCCTCATTCACAAACACCTTTTTTCCAAACCGCAAATCGATGTAATTGAAATTGCCCGGCGTGAGATGCTTAAACTCTTTTGATTCGAGGAGCGCCCGAAGATTTGTCATCACTGCCTCCCCCTGAAGCGCAGTCGTTGTGAGTAAGTCTCCACCTCCAGTAATGTGATACGTGCTATCTCCTTCTTTCGTATGAGAAATTGAAGTAACTCGGAGTGAAAGTTCAGTTTCAAGTGATGCTAAAAAGGTACTTATTTCCGTAAAAATCTCTGGCGAAAAAAGCTGCAATTCAACGAGTTCGGTTTTCCCCTGAACAACGTGACGTATGAATGTGCCCCCGCGAAGCGTTGGGGCTATATCAAAAGCATAGCCTTCAGAATCAAGAAAGTAGCATGGTGCGTTCTCATCCAACGAGAGGCACCACAGCGCCGACGGTCGATGTTCTCTAAAATGTACTACAAGGCTTGTCTGTCCTTCTTTCTCTACCCTTACTTCTTTAATACGTGGAATGCTCGCGAGCGCAGCGTGCACGCGTGTAGCCGGATACGTGTAGCTAAATGAGTATGGAATTAAACGTAAATAGCTTCCTTCAAGTTCAGCCTCCACAACATTTTTTATTTCATCTGCTGAAATGGTTTCGCCGCCATGCACATCGATACTACGTATGGTGACAAACGAAAGTCGTGTTACATACCATACGGCCACACCAAGAAGGCTGATCAAAAGAATCACACCAACACCTAAAAATACCTGCCGTGAAATCCCCTCCCCCGGATTCTCAGGTTCGCGATGACGGTGTTTCTTACGCAGTATGGGCATTCCCCTTATTGTAGTACATCCTTACCCATGAATTTGGTAAGAACTGCCGGAACGCGCACTGTGCCATCTGCCTGCTGGAAATTTTCAACGAGAGACACTAGAATGCGCGGTGTGGGAATTGCGGTGCAATTTAGGGAGTGTGCATAGCGAAGCTTACCTTCCCCATCCCGGTAGCGAATATTAAAGCGTCGCGTTTGGAAATCATGGAAGTAGGACGCTGAACTAATTTCTCGGTATTTGTTTTCAAGTGGTACCCACAGTTCAATATCATATTTCTTCACCTGTCCCTGTCCTAGGTCGCCACCGCAATTAATCACCGTGTGGTATGGAATGCCCAAGGATTCAATAAATTCTTCCGTGTTGCGATTTAGCCATTCATGCCATTTTACAGACTCCTCATGACTCGCTTCGCAGAGAATCACCTGTTCAATTTTGTAAAACTCATGAACACGTATGAGTCCCTTGGTGTCCTTACCATGACTTCCTGCTTCCCTCCGGTAACACGGAGAAAATGAAAGCCACTTAATCGGCAGCGTATCAAATGGTACGACGTCATCTGCATAATAACCCATCGTAGAAACCTCTGCAGTACCCACGAGATAGTCATTATCTTGGGTGTGATACACATCTTCCGCATCATTAGGAAGGTGTCCTGTGCCATAGAGGTTGCTCTTTCGCACGATCGTCGGCACGATCATTGGGTCAAAACCTTTTGCAAGAAAAAATTCCTGTGCGTAATTCCAAATTGCCCATGAAAGGCGAGCTCCGTCTTTCTGAAGATAATATCCTCTAAATCCGTGGACCTTCACTCCACGATCAAAATCCACCATCCCGAGCTTTGTCATGATATCGACATGACTCTTGGGTTCAAAATCAAACTGCGGTTTTTCTCCCCATGTTTTTATTTCAGCGTTCTCAGCGTCACTCGCGCCATCTGGCACAGACATGTCGGGAATATTGGGAACCTGCAGCATGAGTTCCTGCCACTTTAGGAGCACTTCTTTGAGTTCCTCTTCGCCTTTTTGAATTTCTTCCTTGAGGAGCTTCATTTCGGCAATTCGCATAGTCTTTTCAGTCTCATCTGCAATATGCATAATTTCGCCGGACACTTTGTTTTGCTCTGCTTTCTTTGATTCAAGTGCACTCAGAAGCTCTTTACGTGAATCATCAAGCGCTGTAAGCGCATCAAAATCAACATCCATGCGCTTTTTCTTTGCGCCCGCTTTTACGAGATCTAGATTCTCTCTGATGAATTTAATATCGAGCATATGAAAACAATAGACTAGATTATACCTTATATAGTACGGGTGGAAGGTCGTCAATGTTGTACACTTTGTGAATGAATGACGAGATTCGTACCATTCCTCTCAGTGAATTCCCAGCAGAGCTTCTGGAAATCCCTGAACCCCCGAAAGCGCTCTATCTTCGTGGCAACCTTCCCGCAAAACACCTCAAGCGACTTGCGGTTGTCGGATCACGTAACTACACCACCTATGGCAAACAGGTGGTTGAATACTTACTCCGTGGCCTAGGCGGGTATGACGTAGCGATCATCTCAGGACTCGCACTTGGGATTGACGCGCTCGCACACGAAGCGGCATTGGCAGCGAACCTCTATACCCTGGCGGTTCCTGGATCAGGAGTTGATGACAAGGTACTGTACCCCAGACGAAACTTTTCGCTTGCAAAGCGAATCCTGGAATCAGGTGGCGGCATCCTCTCTGAATTTGATCCGCTCTTTGCAGCGACACCGTGGTCGTTCCCAATGCGCAACCGCCTGATGGTCGGTCTCTCGCATGCAACCTTAGTGATTGAAGCCGGAGAAAAATCAGGCACACTAATTACCGCTAGGCTTACTGCAGAATACAATCGCGATCTGTTGGTGGTACCAGGAAATATTTTTTCAGAAAACAGTCGAGGACCACATCAATTTCTCAAACTTGGCGCAATACCCGTCACGACACCAGAAGACATACTCCTTGCGCTTCACATTGATCCTGAAGAAAAGGAGGAAATATCTTCCGCGCTACCAAAAAACCTTACCGCAGAGGAAACTGCGGTACTTACACTGTTGCGCGAACCCACTGATCGAGACACACTCATTCGGAATCTCAACATGCCGGTAAGCGCTGCCTCCATCCTTCTTATGCAACTTGAGTTAAACGGATATATAAAGGAAGAAAACGGCGTATTTTATAAAGTAGTGTAAACTTGCTTTCCATACCAGATATGGTATAATATTATTGTCTTAATCCCGTTTAGGAGAACGGAAAATGGCAAAGAACGAAGCAACAAATGTTTCGAATAAGGCCCCAATGAAGACCATAAAAAACGACAGCAAGGCGCAGCTGTACCGGCGTCTCGCTCCGCTTCCCGGATATCTGGTGCATGAACACGAATGGATCGGAGTGGGATGTTTCCACACCCCGCGACGACCTGGCGCCGAGTAGAATCACCGCACCAAGAAAAAGCTTGCACGCTTTATCTGGTGCGGCTTTTTTGTATTTATGAGTAAAAAAATGGAGCTCTTATTTGACACAATGTATGAAGCCTAGTATGAATTGCAGACATGGCGCACACATTAGTTATCGTTGAGTCTCCCGCAAAAGCAAAAACGATTGAGAAGTACTTGGGAAAAGAATACCGCGTAAAGGCGTCGGTTGGACACGTGCGCGACCTCCCGAAATCGAATAAGGACGCCGTCGATATTGAGGGCGGTTTTGTGCCGCACTACATAAATAGTGTCGGAAAGGAAAAAGTCATTAAGGAACTTAAGGAAGAAGCAAAGAAAGCAGTTGCTGTCCTTCTTGCAACTGACCCCGACCGCGAAGGAGAAGCGATTGCTTGGCACGTTGCGGAACTCATCAAGAAAGAGAACAAGAATTTAAAGCGTATTGTTTTCCACGAAATTACTGAACCTGCGGTGAATGAAGCACTCAAGCATCCGCGTGCTATTGATATGCATCTCAAAGAAGCACAGGAGGCGAGACGCGTACTCGATCGCCTTGTTGGATACGACCTCTCAGGACTTATTTGGAAGAAGGTGCGCTACGGTCTCTCTGCAGGCCGTGTGCAATCCCCTGCCCTCCGCATTATCATGGAGCGAGAGCGACAAATTCGTGCGTTTATTCCAGAACATTTTTTTGTACTGACTGCACTCACAAAGACAGGGCAAAAAACTGAGGAGGTGAATGCCGGAGGCAGAGAAGCTGGCCTGGGCCATCTTCCACTTACTTGTGTAGAAGAGCCGAGAGACGAGAAAGAAGCTGACCGCATTTTGCGCATCGGTCACGCTTCCTCGTGGGCAATTACGGGAGTGAAGGAAACTGAGCAGAAACGAGTTCCACGTCCTCCGTTTACGACATCCACCCTCCAACAAGTCGCATCGACACGTCTTGGTTTTGCTCCCTCTCGCACGATGGGCGCCGCACAAAAACTGTACGAGGCTGGATTTATTACGTATATGCGAACCGACTCAACATCAATGAGTGAAATCGCTAGAAAGCAAATTATTGCACTACTTCATAGTGACTTTGGAAAAGAGTATGTGCAGCCGCGTACGTATAAGACCAAGAGTAAGTCTGCGCAGGAGGCGCATGAGGCAATTCGTCCGAGTAATTTTGGAAAGCGATCTGCGGGCGTCACTGATGACCAGAGGAAACTCTATGAGCTTATTTGGGAGCGTGCAGTTGCTTCCCAGATGGCTGACGCTAGTATTAAGCGCACGAAGATTATTGCAAACGTAGTGGGCGCGAGTGAAACAATTCCTGATTTTACTGCGAATGGTTCTCGCGTACTTTTTGATGGTTGGCTCAAAGTCGACACACGCGCTCGTGGTGAAGACGTTGAGGTGCCTGTTCTTACAGAAGGCGACCCGCTTACACTCATCGATCTCTTGAAAGAAGGAAAAGATACACAGCCACCAAGCCGGTACACCGAAGCGGGGCTTATCAAAGAACTTGAGAAACGGGGTATTGGGCGACCGTCGACGTATGCCTCAATTATGAAAACGATTATTGATCGTGGCTATGTTGAAAAGGATGGAAGAACCTTGCGCCCGACGGACACGGGCGATCTCGTCTCATCATTTCTTGAGGAGCATTTCACTGAGTACATCGGAGACAACTTTACGAGTCATATGGAAGACGAGCTCGACGAGATCGCCCGAGGAGAACGTGAGTATGTAAAAACCCTCAGAGAATTCTACACGCCATTTAAGAAAGCTGTCGACTCTAAAGAAGATATTGATAAGATCACCAACCTTGGCCCCGGACCAAAGGAATTCCCCTGCCCCGTCTGCGGAAGTGACATGGTTATTAAACTGGGACGCGGCGGTAAATTCCTTTCCTGTGATCGATTTCCTGATTGTGACGGAGCACGCATGATCGACGGCTCGGATGTGAAAGCCGACGAACCGCTGGGTAAGCATCCAGAGTCGGGCGACGATATTTATCTCCTCACGGGTCGCTTTGGCCCATACGTACAACTCGGACCTACACCGGAAAAGGTTAATGGTAAGGTGAAGAAGGGTGCCCCGGGGAACAAGAAGGCAGTCGCACCGAGACGTGCAAGTTTACCAAAGGATAAAAAGGTAGACGAAGTCACACTCGAGGATGCCGTTCATTATCTTATTCTCCCCCGTGAACTTGGGAGCCATCCGGATACCGGAGAACCAGTCATTGCAAACATCGGACAGTTTGGTCCCTACATCGGACACGCTGGTGATTTCCGTTCACTTAAAAAACCGGATGAACCATACACAATCACCTTTCTGCGTGCACTCGATATTTTGAAAGAAGAAAAGAAGCTACGACCAGGAGAGAAGCTTGTGAAGGAAGTTGGCGTCCATCCGAAAACTAAAAAAATGATTAAAATTTTTGAATCAAAATCTGGAAGATACTTAAAGAAAGGATTCACGCGCGTCTGGCTTCCCGATAACGCTAACGTTGAAAAATTTACAGTAGAAGACGCCCTTGCGCTCTTAAGTCCAAAATAAAAAAGCGCCGGTCCACTGGGGTCCGGCGTTTTGAGTTGTGCATCCCCGCTAGCGCTTTGCACGAAGAATGTTTCGTAGCTCAAGAACGATGTGCCCGGGTGCGAAGATAAAGATCGTAACGAGGTCATCGCTCTCGAGATCATCGAGAGAACCTTTGATTACGTTCCAAACGCGCAGCTGTTTTTCTTGTTGCTCCGCTGCGATTTGCACACGCTCTACTTCGCTCGTGTCACCACTTTGATATGTTTGCATGTGGCTCGTGAGAACATCGAGAGCACAGCATGTGTCATCACCACTCCAGTCACGCATAGGCTTGGAAAGGACCTTTTCGATGTGCATTGCTTCTCTCCTCAGAAACCGTAACTAGTATTTTTTTACTACACAAAAGGGATGAAGTCACGGAAATCCTGTTTGTATGTCTTAAAAACCGATACACACCACACTTCACAATTCTTGTCATCTCGTATTTCCGGGGTACAATCATCACATGTCTGACATAGAAAACATCTTACGCCACCTCATTTCTCCGACCGATGCAGATAGGCAACTCGTAACCGAGGCGTACGAGTTTGCTAAAGAAGCGCACGAAGGACACATGCGGTATTCAGGCCAGCCATTCATTACGCACCTCGTGGCGGTTGCGAGCATGCTTGCAGAAATGGGCATGGGCACCCGCACCGTCGCTGCTGGACTCCTCCACGATAGTATTGAGGACACAAAACGTACTGCCGCTGAGCTAAAGGAAAAGTTTGGTGAAGAAATCTTTTTCCTCGTTGACGGTGTCACAAAACTGGGATCTGTCCGCTATTACGGAAGCGACCGTCACAACGAAAGTCTCAGAAAGCTTTTTGTGGCAACGAGTCGTGATATTCGTGTACTCATCATCAAGCTCGTTGACCGTCTCCATAATATGCAAACGCTTGAGTTTGTTCCGAAAGAAAAGCAGACTCGAATTGCGCGCGAGACACTCGAAATTTATGTTCCTGTCGCCCATAGGCTCGGGATGGGAAAGATCCGCAAGGAACTTGAGGACCTCGCCTTTCCGTATGTATATCCCGAAGAATACAAACGCGTTATTACCCTCTCACGCCCGATGGCACGAAAAAGTACCGAGGAGCTTGAGCGCGCACGTAAAACCATTCAGAAAAAACTGGTTGAAGCGGGTCTACGTGGATTCCACACGTATAGTCGCGTGAAGGGTACGTACAGTCTTTTCCAAAAGCTCAAGCGTCGTGATTGGGACATGGGAGTTATATATGACTATCTTGCCGTGCGCATTGTGGTGGAGGACATGGAGACATGCTACCGCGTACTTGGTATTGTCCACGATCTCTGGCGCCCAATGCCAAAGCGCATGAAAGATTACATCGCCTTCTCGAAACCGAACGGCTATCGTTCTCTTCATACCACAGTCATTTTACCGAATCGCACTATTCTCGAAATTCAAATCCGCACTGAAGCCATGAATCGTGAAGCAGAGTTTGGTGTCGCTTCTCACATGATTTACAAAGAAATTTCGGAAGGAAAAAAGATATCAGAAGAAAACACCCAGTCGTGGTTTACCAGCCTAATTCCCGCACTGTTCCGGCCATTTTCGTGGCGAGCACAACCAAAGAAAGAGGCCCAGGTGCTCTCGAGTGAAAAACCACACAAAGAAAAAATGCCTCAGTGGATTAAAGAGGTCGCCGATTCGCACAAAGTGGTCAGTTCGGAGAGTGAGTTTAGCGAGGGGCTGAAGAACGATTTCTTTTCATATCGAATTTTTGTATTTACACCCGAAGGCGATGTGGTTGATCTTCCGGTCGGTGCATCCCCCATCGATTTCGCATACGCAATTCACTCCGATATTGGTGACCACACCTCCGGTGCAAAGGTTAATAAAAAACTAGTGGGCCTCGATACAGAACTCCATAACGGCGACATTGTTGAAATTATAAAAAACAAAGGAAATTCACCAACACAAAAGTGGCTGGAATTTGCAAAGACATCACTCGCACGGAGACGCATTCGCTCAGCGCTCGCTGCAAAAGGTATTACACTGAAAAATTCTTGATTGAATAGAGATCGGGATCCTCTTCTTCTTTCTCAGGGAGCATTTCCGGGAGTGGTGGTGGCGTAGTGTCTGCGAGACTTGCATCAATTTCTTCCAGGGTCGATTCTGGAACTTCGAGTGTATCGAAGCGAGTGAAGATTTCCTCTTCCGTGTCTATCATCTCCTCATCTGTGACTGGGATTTCTTCACCTCCAGGGGATGACACCGGGGTTGGCATAAGTGGTGTTGCGAGAGCAATGGTTTCCATCGCTGGCTTTTCAACGGACATTTTTGCTCCTTCCTCTAAAGCCATACGATCTAGAAGTTTCTGCAAATCCTCATGTGAGAAATAATCGATCGTGACCTTTCCACCGTAATCAGTCTTTGCGATTTGAACACGGGTGCCGAGAGCCTCTGTAAACTTACGCTCAATCGCAATGAGTTCCGGATCACTATTTTGCCAATTCTTCTTTCGCACCTTATCAGTCGCAATCTTCCGTGAAATACGCTCAACTTCGCGTACCGAAAGTTTTTTTAAGAGAATCTCACGAAAGACAATGTCCTGTTCTTCCGGACGGTCGTTCAGCATAAGGAGTGTGCGCGCATGTCCATCAGAAATATCATTGACACGAAGTGCACTAAGGATCGTTTCTGGAAGCAAAAGAAGCCGAATGGAGTTTGAAACATACTCACGGCTACGTCCCACTTTCACCGCTACTTGCTGGTGAGACAGTCCAAACGCTGTCGAGAGCTGCTTAAATGCCATTGCTCGATCCACGGCGTTTAGATCCTCACGTTGGAGGTTTTCTATAATCGCGAGTTCAAGCTTCATGAGCTCAGTCTCTTCGCCTGAGCGCACAATGACGGGAACTTGTGCAAGACCTGCGAGCTTTGATGCTCGAAGACGTCTTTCTCCCGCGATCAGCTCATATTCCGTTGAAAACGATCCGTCATCACGAACAATTTCCTTTCGAGTCACAACAAGGGGTTGGAGGACCCCGTACATTCGAATAGATTCCGAAAGTTCTTTAAGTTTTGCTGGATCAAATTCCCGTCTCGGTTGATACGGATTCGGGACAACTTTCTCTACCTCGATCCAAAAGATCGAATTACTTTCGTACGCCATGCGGGTATTGTAGCATAGAGCATATTTCCTCCCTGTGTATAAAATCACCGTTTAAAATCCCGTGCAAAGTGCTGGAGGAGGGACTTGATTCTTACAGAATCTGTTCAGGTTGTTTGAGAATTTTCGTTAACTCAAATTATCGACAACCTCCTGAACCAGTGACCTTACTGTTTCAGCCCTCAAGTTTGCTCACAAAGATGGTGCCGCGAGAGAGACTTGAACTCTCAAACCTTTCGGTACGCGATTTTGAGTCGCGCGCGTATACCAATTCCGCCATCGCGGCACCATCTTTACGATTTTGAGTCGTGCGCGTATACCAATTCCGCCACTCCAGCACTTTGCAAACAATTTCGTATGTATTTAAAGAAGAATAACAGACTTACCCAAAAGAGAAAACCCGCACTGCGAGCTTCCTCACAGAACGGGTTTATTAAGAGTTACACCGCCGACACTGGCACAAGTCCGCCCGCTCGTGTTCTTCACGATGGATGAGTGTGGTACGAAGTCGCCCAAACGCGGGTCCGTCTCGATCAGCTGGAAACCATTGGCTATAGTGGCTTCCTCCCGGAATGAGTGTCCGAGCATCTAGACAACCTGCAGTAATGAATCTTGCTTCTTCGAGACATTCACCCAAACTATGCGAGCGGTGAAACTTTCTCTGAAGACCAAACGCGATCTTGGTCACTAGTCTTAACCTCCCAAAATCAAACTCCTTCGAAAGATCTGTAAGCTTCTCCTCGTACCTGGCTATATCATCTTGGCGATGCATGCGTCCTCCGGTATAGTGACAGACAGTTACTTCCTGTAGGAAAGTTAAACACAGAGACTGTGAACCCGCAACTATACCAACCATTAAAGCCAAAAATTCTTGTAATCGTCGGCCCCACAGCATCGGGAAAGACTTCCCTTTCTATTTCGCTCGCGAAGCAATTTGATGGCGAGGTCATTTCTGCGGATTCAAGGCAGGTATACAGAGGTCTAGATTTGGGAACAGGAAAAGTAACTCCAGAAGAAATGGATGGCATTCCTCACCATCTTCTGGACGTTGCGGATCCAACTCATACCTATACTGCTCATGACTTTGTCCGCGATGGTCGTGCTGCAATTAACGGAATTCTCTCACGTGGGAAATTACCCATTATTGTTGGCGGTACTTTTTTTTACATTGATGCACTTTTAGGGCGAACGAGTTCAGCACCTGTTCCTCCAGACGACGCTCTGCGAAGCAAACTCGAAGCACTCTCAAACGAAGAACTGTACGCAGAAATCAAAGTGAAAGATCCGAACCGCGCACTCACGATTGATTCGAGTAACAAACGGAGGCTCGTTCGCGCACTTGAAATCATTGAAGCTTTAGGATCAGTCCCAAAAACAGACCGAGATGAATCATACGATGCACTTACGATTGGCATTGAAGTCGAAAAAGAAAGGCTGAAGGAAAATATCAAAAATCGTCTTCTCACACGATTACAAAGTGGAATGGTTGAGGAAGTTGAAGAATTGCACAAAAATGGACTTTCCTATGAACGACTTGAAGAACTTGGAATTGAATACAAATGCATCGCTCATTTCTTAATGGGGAAAATCACTAAAGAAAAAATGATTGAAGAAATTGATACAAAAAGTCGACAGTACGCAAAACGCCAAATGACCTGGCTGAAGCGAGACAAGGTGAATGCTGAAAGCAGAGAAGGTGCCCTGGGGTACAAGGTGAATGCCGAAGGCAGAGAAGGTCCTCTGGAGGACAAGGTGAAGGAGGTGAATATCGAAGATAGAGAAGCTGGCCTGGGCCATGCCGAAGGCAGAGAGGGTGCCCTGGGGTACACGAGTATTATGTGGGTTGATAAAGATACATTGGAGAAAACAGAGAAGGTTGTGGCGGAGTTTTTAGAGAAGTAATACACGAGGATTCTCGTCTTACAGTGGTAGTGTCCGTAAAATCCCACATAACGGCTTCGAATCCTGGATTCGATCCTTACAGGATCAGTACACCTTTCGGATATTCTGTTTGCGGTCACGAGTTGCAAAATATTACTGTTTATTTCATAACATAATATTAAGCACTCTCGACCCCAGCTCGTCTGTTGCAAAACAACATGACTCCGCCTCCCGCAAAGGCACGTAAACAAAGCAGTTTGTTCACTACACGAAAAAGACCTGCAATTTCATGCAGGTCTTTTTCGTGTACCTTTGCGGGCCCACGAGGATTCGAACCTCGGTCGCTGGTTTTGGAGACCAGAATTCTACCACTGAACTATGAACCCTACTGGTGGTTAGCTGGCTTATAGTACGGGATAGGTTAGTTCGGGTCAATTTATAGAGAAACACTTCCAGGACAGAAACTAAAGCCTAGACTATTACCACCATAAAATTCGTTTACATATACTGGAGTACTTACCATATAGTTTAGTTCGCACATTTGCGCGTCTTTGAGTCCGAGCTGTGCTCTTAGATATGTCTCAGCTTTCTTTCGGGTATCGCTCAGTGGTTCTGCGTACAAACCAATATTAAAAAACTGCGTATCTTGTATATAGGTAATTGTATACGGTGGAGTAACTTGAGGCTCAGCTTCAGTTACGGGAAAATGTCCTCCTACGAAGTATGAGCCAGCATTTTGCAGGTCAGAAGTCGTGCGTGGATCTTTTGTAAAGTCAGTAACCTCAAGTGGCTTACCGTCACGCGTTGTAATTACGAATGTGTCTCGCTCGACTGTTTGTGAACCTTGATTAAGGTTTCCAACTGGCACTGTTACAGGATCCTCTACTGGCGGGACCTCAGTTCCTTTGTCCTTTATTACAATAAAAATTGCCGCACAAAGAAGTGTAAGTGCGATAATTCCGAGAGCAATGAGGATGTAAGTTCGCATATGTTCTATTATGAGCCAGAATACTTATTTATACATGCCTGAGCTTTCGCATTACAATCTTTGCACGTCCAGTCGCGGTATCCGCTCCGCTGAACGAGGGACTGCGCAACCTGCATATTGCACGTTGCATTCGTACAATTTGAAAAGTCACCACAACTTCCTCTTGCGGCACTCGTCCAAGTCGTCCGTGTGATTTGAAATGTACCACACGCAGTGCTTCCAGGAACGGTGGTGCGCGCGGTTGGATTTCCTGAGCTTTCTGTCATTGCAATACATGACATAACATTCGCCTGTGCCTGAGAGAAGCCGACTGACTGAAGTGCCGACACATTACACGCTGTATTGCCAACGGCGCATTGACTGAGTGGTCCAGTATACGGAGGAGGAGTACTACTCGTAACGGTTCCGCTTGATTGAGTACTCTGTGCGACTGCCGTCCCTCCCACCGGCACCGGCTGCGCCACACACTGGATTTTGTTCCAAGGTCCAATCTTGCTTTCATTGTCTTTACCCACTAAAACCTTCATAACCGTATCTACAATGAGCCATCCGGAAAGGAGAATCACGAGGCCAATTACGACGTTCGTCATGATCCCTTTTCCCTTCTCCACCTTACCCATGTCTCCCGCAGAC